>NZ_JBIBBC010000001.1:0-409432 GCF_042900345.1 Streptomyces sp. NPDC012935 | reverse complement strand
CCCCACCCCCCCGGGCCGGTCGCGGGGGCCGCGCCCGGACCGGGGCCCACCCCTCAGCTGCGCCAGTTAAACACACGGGGTGGGCGGATACCGATCCCCCCCCACCGCAACCCCGTGAAGGGCGCGCGGCCGTATCGATCTGCGGCTTCGCCGCGTGGGCGCGACCAGCCCCCACGCGCGCACCTGCGATACGACCGCCCCGTCCGAGCTACTAGCCACCCGAGCTACTAGCCGTCCGAGCTACTAGCCATCCGAGCTACTAAGCGGAAACCTCCGACCGATCCCCGCCCCACAGTGTGTGGAACGACCCGTCCCGGTCGGTCCGCCGATAGGTGTGCGCCCCGAAGAAGTCCCGCTGCCCCTGCGTGAGCGCCGCAGGCAGCCGCTCGGCACGCAGCGCGTCGTAGTACGCCAGCGCCGCGGCGAACCCCGGCGTGGGTACACCCTGCCGCGTCGCCGCGATGATCACCTCACGCCAGTCGTCCTGCGCCGCGGCGATCTCCTGCGCGAACGTGTCGTCGGACAGCAGGCTCGGCAGGTCGGCCCGCGCGTCGTACGCCGAGCGGATCCGGTCCAGGAACGCCGCACGGATGATGCAGCCGCCGCGCCAGATCGCGGAGACGGCGCCCAGGTCGATGTCCCAGTCGTACTCGGCGCGAGCCGCGTCGATCTCGTGGAAGCCCTGCGTGTACGACACGATCTTCGACGCGTACAGCGCCTGCTCCACCCGGTCCGCGAACGCCCCCGCCTCCGCCTCGCTCAGCGGCGACGCCTTCGGGCCCACCAGGTCCCGCGAGGCGTCCCGCAGCGCCGCGTGCCCGGACAGGGAGCGGGCGAAGACCGCCTCCGCGATACCGGAGACCGGAACGCCCAGGTCCAGGGCGATCTGGACCGTCCAGCGGCCCGTGCCCTTCTGCTCGGCCTGGTCGACGACGACGTCCACGAACGGCTTGCCCGTCGCCTCGTCCACGTGGGACAGCACCTCGGCCGTGATCTCGATCAGGTAGGAGTCCAGCCGGCCTTCGTTCCAGGTGCGGAAGATGTCCGCGATCTGCGCGGGCTCGTACCCGGCGACGTCCCGCAGCAGCTGGTACGCCTCGCCGATGAGCTGCATGTCGGCGTACTCGATGCCGTTGTGCACCATCTTCACGAAGTGCCCGGCGCCGTCGGGGCCGACGTGCGTCACGCAGGGCGCGCCGTCCTTCGCCTTCGCGGAGATCTTCTCCAGCATCGGGCCCAGCGAGTCGTACGACTCCTTCGGGCCGCCCGGCATGATGCTCGGGCCGTGCAGCGCGCCCTCCTCGCCACCGGAGACACCCATACCGACGAAGTGAATGCCCTGCTCACGCAGGTCGCGCTCGCGGCGCCGGGTGTCGGCGAAGTGCGCGTTGCCGCCATCGATGATCATGTCACCGGGCTCCAGCAGCGGCGCGAACTCCTGGATCACCGCATCGGTCGGCTCACCGGCCTTCACCATGATCACAAGGCGCCGCGGCCGCTCCAGCGCCGCCACGAAATCCTTCGCGGTCTCGGCCGCGATGAAATCGCCTTCGCTCCCGAACTCCTCCACCAGCGCGTGCGTGCGCGCCGACGTCCGGTTGTGAACCGCGACCGTATAGCCGTTGCGGGCGAAATTACGGGCGAGGTTGCGGCCCATGACCGCGAGACCCGTGACGCCGATCTGCGCCGAAGTGCTCATGCGTTGGCTCCTAGTGATCTCGATACAGCAGCGGTACGGGTACCGCTCATGCCCGCCAGTATTGCCCCTCGTCCATCCTGACGTGCCGGTACTCCGACCGCACATCCGGGTGGCGCGATGTCGCGCAGGCAGATACGGACGGAAGGCCCCGGCGCACTCACTCGTCCCGGGCGCCGGGCAACGTGCGCCGGTCGCGCGCCACTTGGCGTAAAGAGGCGGCTGATTTGCTGTCTTGTCATGGCTCGTTCGCAGCGCTTACTTTTGCCCCTCCTGACGCATGTCAATGGGGGGCTCCGTCATGGCCGTACGCGGCCGGCACCGCCGGTACCAGCCGAACAGGATCAACCGCGCCTCACTCACCGTCACCGCGGGCGGCGCGGGCATCGCGCTCCCGCTCATCGGCACCGGTACCGCGCAGGCGGCCGACGTGAGCACCTGGAACAAGGTCGCCGCGTGCGAGTCGACCAGCAGGTGGGACGTCAACACCGGCAACGGCTACTACGGCGGGCTCCAGTTCGCCCAGTCGACGTGGGAGGCGTACGGCGGCACCCGGTACGCGGCGCGCGCGGATCTGGCCACCAAGGACCAGCAGATCGCCGTCGCGGAGAAGGTGCTGGACGGGCAGGGGCCCGGCGCCTGGCCGGAGTGCTCGGTGCGCGCCGGGTTGACGCGGGGCGGCGACACGCCCGACATCCACCCCGTCGGCACCGGCAGGAAGACCTCGGCGCCCGACGTCCAGCCGCAGACTCCGCCGCAGTCACGGGCGGGCACCGCCGAGATGTACACCGTCGTGCACGGCGACACCCTCTCGGGGATCGCCGAGTCGGAGCAGGTCAAGGGCGGCTGGCGGGGCCTTTATGCCGCGAACCGGCAGGCCGTCGGCGCCGACCCCGACCTGATCATTCCGGGCCAGCGGCTCGCCCTGCGCGGCAAGGCCGCCCCGACGACGCCGGCGAAAACGAACCGGCCGGCGGCCACCCCGAAGTCCTCGCCCCAGAAGACCCCTTCGCAGAGGACCACCCCGAAGCGGGAAGAACAGGCCACGACGTCCAGTCGCTCCATGGTCGCCCCGGTGAGCGCCCCGTCGGGTACCCCGTACCGCAAGGCGGGTTCGGCCTGGTCGAAGGGCTACCACACCGGCCTCGACTTCCCTGTGCCGACCGGGACGTCCGTGAAGTCCGTCGGGGCCGGGCAGGTCGTGAGTGCCGGGTGGGAAGGCTCCTTCGGCTACCAGGTGGTGATCCGGCACACCGACGGCCGCTACACCCAGTACGCCCACCTCTCGGCGATCTCCGTCAAGGACGGACAGTCGGTGGGCGCCGGGCAGCGCATCGGCCGTTCCGGGTCCACGGGCAACAGCACGGGCCCGCATCTGCACTTCGAGGTGCGGACGGGGCCCGGCTTCGGCGCGGACATCGACCCGGTGTCCTATCTCCGGGCCGGTGGCGTCAGGATTTGACGCGGATACGGTGCCGGTCGAGGACCGGCGCCGGGACGTACGGGCCGCCGTAGAAGGGACCGTAGTAGAGGTACTGGGTTCCGCTTTCGGCGTGCGGCTCGTCCTCGTACGCGCCCTCCGCGACCCGGGCCGGTATGAGGAGGTCCTCGATCCCCTCCGGTACACGGATCTCGGATCCGTCCGGTTCGAGGAGCTCCCTCTCCGGTACGAGGACGCCTTCGTGCGGCAGCGCGGCGACCTGCTCCGGAAGGCCGGCGAGCAGCTCCTCGGCGGGCACCGGAGCCACCTCCGGCTCGGGCAGCGGGGCGGGCCCGGCTGTCGCCAGGCTCTCTGCGCCGGGCACAGCGGCAGACGCCGCCGTCTCCGTGCGCGCGATCCGCTCCGTGGTCAGCAGGATCAGGCCGCCCGCCGCCACCACACCGCAGCCCAGCGCGAGCACGGTGCCCGTGGTGCCGTACCGGAACGTCTCGCCGAACATCGTGATGCCGACCGCGGCCGCCACCACCGGGTTCACGACCGTCAGCGTGGCCAGCGGCGCCGCGAGGCCCGCCCCCCGGTAGGCGGCCTGGGACAGCAGCAGCCCTGCGGTGGCGAACACGCCTATCGTCGCCAGCGCGGGTACGTCGGCCGCCGACACCCCGCCGTTCCAGTCGACCGCGACGATCTTCGTGAACACCGAGGACATGCCGAACGCTATGCCGGACCCGATCGCGAGCAGCATGCTGCGCACCGCCGGATGCCGGTGGGCCGCCCGTCCCGCGATCATCAGCGCCACGACGGCGGCGCCGGTCACGAGAGCCACGGCCACCCGCTCGGCGGTGGCCAGCGACTGCGACTCCGAGGCGCCGACCAGGGACAGCAGTCCGGCGAGACCCACGGTCGCCATGATGGCGCCCCGCCAGGCCGTCGACCCGGCCTTGCGGCCCACGAACAGCGCCGCCATCGGCAGCGCGAACACGATCGTCAGGGCGCCCAGCGGCTGCACCAGACTCAGCGGACCGAAAGCCAGCGCCACCACGTGCAGCAGACCACCGAGACCGTTCAGCGCGACCGCCGCCCACCAACCCGGCCGGCGCATCGGCGCGAACTGCTGTCCCGGAGAGGACACCGCGACACGCTCCTGTACGATCGCCCCGCCCGCGTACGCGACGGCGGAGACGAGCGACAGAAGCACGGACAACGCGAGGGCGCTCATGAGCTGGTCCTCTGCGTGAGGCGGGGCCGCTGACCCCGGCGCGGCGAACGGTCGGCTTTCATAACCAACACGATCCCTCGAAATCCTCTTCCCGTCGTCGTACCAGAGCACGCACTGTGTCGTACTACCGATGGAGTACGGCGCCGCCGGAGTCATCCCCAAGACGGGTGACCCCGGGTGGAGACCCCCAGGTGATAACCCCGACGGGCCTTGGTACTACTGCTCTTCGTGGATCTCGACCCCCATCTCGCCGCGCTCCGGCCGCTCGGCGGCTTCTTCGTACTACGCACCCCCGGGGCAGCACTTCGGTCACTGCCGACCCTCGCGGAGACCTACCGGGAACCGCCGTCGGAGAGTCAGGGTGACCCCCTGGGTTTCCGCGTCCAAAAGGTCGCGGAGGCCCTGCACGCCCCCGAGTTGCGGATCGCCGCCTCCGTGGCGCAGCAGGGGCTCGCGGCCCGGCTCTGGTCGGTGACCCTCGGCTGTGCCGCCCTGTACGGCCGCATCCCCGACCTCGACCCGGGCCTGCTGCAATGGGACCCCGACGGCGGCGCCCCGGACGACCTGTGGCTGGCCGAGGTGCGCCCGCTCCCCGCGGACCCGGCGACCGTGGTGGACGTCGTCCTGCAGGGCCACTTGCAGCCGCTCACCGACGCCGTGCACGCCCGCTACCGCGTCGCCGCCGGGCTGCTGTGGGGCAACGCGGGATCCGCCCTCGCGGGCGCCGCCCGGCAACTGGACCAGTGGGCGCACGCAGGCGGCCGTACGGACGCCGCCGCCCGGGCCCGCGCCCTGACCGCGGCACTTTTCGGCCACCCCTTCCTCGCGGGCACCGGCACCCTCACCGGGACCGCCTTCCGCCGCCGCAGCTGCTGCCTGTACTACCGGTTGCCGGGCGGTGGCGTGTGCGGTGACTGTTGCTTCACACGAGCCCCGCGCTCTTCCCCACGCGCCCCATCTGGGTGACCATGAAAGGGCAACAAGCCGCTGAGAACAGGGGGTTCCGGGTGCGTGTGGGACTGCTGACCCGGGAGTACCCGCCGGACGTGTACGGCGGCGCGGGTGTCCATGTCGAGTTCCTCGCCCGGGAGTTGCGGGACCTGGTCGACCTGGAGGTGCACTGCTGGGGCGAGGGCCGTGCCGTGGGCGTGCTGCGCCACCGCCCCTGGTCCGCGCTCGACACCTCCAACGACGCGCTGCGGACCTTCTCCGTGGACCTCGCCATGGCCGCCGGCCTCGAAGGCCGCGAACTCGTCCACTCCCACACCTGGTACGCCAACCTCGGCGGCCACCTCGCCAAGCTCCTCTACGGCATCCCGCACGTGATGACCGCTCACTCGCTGGAGCCGCTGCGCCCCTGGAAGGCCGAGCAACTCGGTGGCGGATACGCCCTGTCGAGCTGGGCCGAGCGCACCGCGATCGAGGCCGCCGACGGGGTGATCGCCGTCTCCGGAGCCATGCGCGAGGACATCCTCAGCTGCTATCCGGCGCTGGACCCGGCCCGGGTACACATCGTGCACAACGGCATCGACACCACCCTGTACCGACCCGACCACGGCACCGACGTCCTCAACCGGTTCGGTCTCGACCCCGACCGACCCTACGTGCTCTTCGTCGGCCGCATCACCCGCCAGAAGGGCGTGCCTCATCTGCTGCGCGCCGTACGGGACATCGCCCCGTCCGCGCAGGTCGTGCTGTGCGCCGGGGCACCGGACACCCCCGAGATCGACCGGGAGTTCCGCGACCTCTACCAGGAGCTGAGCCGGGTCCGCGAGGGCGTGCACTGGATCCCGCAGATGCTGCCCCGCCCGGAAGTGATCCAACTCCTCACGCACGCCGCCGTGTTCGTCTGCCCCTCGGTGTACGAACCCCTCGGCATCGTCAACCTGGAGGCGATGGCCTGCGGAACTCCCGTGGTGGCCTCCCAGGTCGGCGGCATCCCCGAGGTGGTCGAGGACGGCAAGACGGGCCTGCTGGTCCCGCTCGACGACGACTTCGAGGCGGGCCTCGCGCGTGCTCTGGACTCACTCATCGGCGACCCGGAGACCGCCGGGCGGATGGGGGAGGCCGGACGGCAGCGTGCGGTGGGGGAGTTCGGCTGGGACGCGGTGGCACGCCGGACGGCCCGGCTCTACGGGGAGATCCTCAAACAGGCTTAGCGCGCGGAACTCAGGGGCAGGCTGGGATCAACCAGGGTGAGGGGAGCGGCCATGCGTCGTGGCGGACCTTCGGTGCTCGGAATCGTACTGGCGGGCGGAGAAGGCAAGCGCCTGATGCCCCTGACCGCGGACCGCGCGAAACCGGCGGTCACCTTCGGCGGCACGTACCGCCTCGTCGACTTCGTCCTCTCCAACCTCGTCAATGCCGACATCCTGCGCATCTGCGTCCTCACGCAGTACAAGTCGCACTCCCTGGACCGTCACATCACCACCACCTGGCGGATGTCCAGCCTGCTCGGCAACTACGTCACCCCGGTCCCGGCCCAGCAGCGGCTCGGGCCGCGCTGGTACCTGGGCAGCGCGGACGCGATCCTGCAGTCCCTGAACCTGATCTACGACGAACGCCCCGAGTACGTCGCGGTGTTCGGCGCCGACCACGTGTACCGCATGGACCCGCGCCAGATGCTCACCCAGCACATCGAGTCCGGGGCGGGTGTGACGGTGGCGGGCATACGCGTGCCGCGGGGCGAGTCGTCGTCCTTCGGCGTGATCAGCCCCGGCTCGGACGGCCTGAGCGTGGAGAGCTTCCTGGAGAAGCCCGCCGACCCGCCCGGCCTTCCGGACGACCCGGAGTGCGTGTTCGCCTCCATGGGCAACTACATCTTCACCACCAAGGCCCTCATCGAGGCGCTCCAGCGGGACGCCGAGGACGAGAACTCCGTGCACGACATGGGCGGTTCGATCCTGCCCCAGCTCACCGACCGGGGCGAGGCCCAGCTCTACGACTTCAGCGCCAACCACGTCCCCGGCGAGACCAACCGCGACCGGGGCTACTGGCGCGATGTCGGCACGCTGGACGCGTACTACGACGCCCACATGGACCTCATCGCCGAGCGCCCCGCCTTCAACCTCTACAACCGCAGCTGGCCCATCTACACGCACTCCAACCAGCTCTCCCCGGCCCGCTTCAACGCGGGCGGCATGGCCAGCGAGTCCATCATCAGCGCCGGCTGCCTGATCCGCGGCCAGGTCACGCGGTCCGTGCTCTCGCCGGGCGTCGTGGTCGACCCGGGGGCGGTGGTGCAGGGGGCGGTGCTGCACGACAACGTACGCATAGGGCGGGGCGCGGTGGTGCGCGGCGCCGTACTCGACAAGAACGTCGAGGTTCCGCCGGGCGCGACGATCGGCGTCAATCCGGAGCGGGACTCCGACCTGTACACCGTCTCCAAGGGTGGCGTGATCGCGCTGGGGAAGGGGCAGCGGGTTCCCTAGAGCCCGGCCGAGCGGGTCAGCGGAACCCGGCCGAGCGGGTCATCGTCCCGCGGCCGGCATCCCGACCCGGGACCAGTACGAGCGCCGGCAGGCGCAGCCGCGGACCCGACCCGGCGGTTATGACGGGCTCCCGCGTACGACCGAGCGGGTGCTGAAACCGGCTACGGCACGACTCGGGGCTGCTCGCCCGGCGCTGATCCGTGACGCCTCCCGGGTGACACGCACAGGATGCCCGGTGCCGCTACCTGTGCTGAAGTGACCTCATATGCACCATGAGTCCCGCCCCTTTCGCGAGGGGCGGGACTTAATCTGCCGTTAACTGAGCGTAGCTTGATCGTACTTGACTGTAATCGCCAGAGAGCGATTGACTGCTGGTCCACCCCTTCGTCGACGCGAGGCAAGCCATTGACTTCTGACCTGCTCGCACCTCTCGACCTGGCGTTCTGGAACATCGAGTCCGCCGAACACCCCATGCACCTGGGCGCCCTCGGCGTCTTCACGGCGCACTCGCCCACCGCCGGCGCCCACGCGGCCGACCTGCTCGCCGCCCGCGCCGCCGCCGTGCCCGGACTGCGGATGCGGATCCGCGACGCATGGCAGCCGCAGGGCCTGCTGCGGCCGTTCTCCTTCGGAGGCGCCACCCGCGAGCCCGATCCCGACTTCGACCCGCTCGATCACGTCCGGCTGCACGCCCCGACCGCCGACTTCCAGGCGGTCGCGGGCCGGCTGATGGAGCGCCCGCTGGAGCGCGACCGGCCGCCGTGGGAGGCGCATGTGCTTCCGGGCGAGGACGGCGTGTCGTTCGCGGTGCTGTTCAAGTTCCACCACGCCCTCGCAGACGGACTGCGGGCGCTGACCCTCGCCGCCGCCGTTCTGGACCCCATGGACCTGCCCGCGCGCAAGCCTCGTCCCGAGGCGCCCCGCAGCGGCCGCGTTCCGGATGTGCGCAAACTGCCGGGTCTGGTGCGCGGCGCCCTGTCCGACGTGGGGCGCGCCCTCGACATCGGTGCCTCGGTCGCCGTGTCGACGCTGGCGATGCGCTCGTCGGACGCCCTGACCGCCGAGCCGAGCGGCACCCGCCGCACCGCCGGGGTCGTGGTCGACATCGACGACGTGCACGTGGTCCGCAAGGCCGTCGGCGGCACCGTCAACGACGTCCTGATCGCGGTCGTCGCGGGCGCCCTGCGCCGCTGGCTCGACGAGCGCGGCGACGGCAGCGAGGGCGTCGCGCCCCGCGCCCTGATCCCCGTCTCCAGGCGCCGCCCGCGCACCGCGCACCCGCAGGGCAACCGGCTCTCCGGCTACTTGATACGGCTCCCGGTCGACGACCCCGACCCGCTGCGCCGCCTCGACACGGTCCGCACCGCCATGGACCGCAACAAGGACCTCGGCCCCAACCGGGGCGCGGGTGCCGTCGCTCTCCTCGCCGACCACGTACCGGCGCTGGGTCACCGGCTCGGCGGACCGCTGGCCGGCCAGGCCGCCCGGCTCTGGTTCGACATCCTCGTCACCAGCGTGCCGCTGCCGGGCATCGCCCTGAAGCTCGGCGGCCACCCGGTCACCGAGGTCTATCCCTTCGCCCCGCTGGCCCGCGGCCAGTCCCTGGCGATCGCGATCTCGACGTACCGCGGACGCGTCCACTACGGCCTCGTCGCCGACGCCGAGGCCGTACCCGACCTCGATGTGCTCGCCAAGGCCGTGTCCGAGGAGGTGCAGTCGCTGATCACCGCCTGCGCCCCCTGAGGCCGCCGCCTCCGCGGGCCTGATTCGCCGGATTTTGGAGGACCGGCCCGGCGCTCCGTAGAATTCCCCGTTCGAAAGCGGGCGCGGTCGGCGCGCCGCTCGGGTGATCAGGGAAACGGCAGCGCGATGACGGTGACAGAGGAAGGCCCGGCGACCACGGACGAGGTCGTGCACGAGCCCGGTGACCAGGTCGTGTACGGCCCCGGCATCGACCCGGAGCGGCTCGCGGTGTGCCTGAGCGTGCTGGACGAGCTCGACAAGCTGGAGGTCGACCACCCCGACGCGATCGCCGTGCGCCGGGCCACCGCCGGCATCTACCGCATCGTCAAACAGCGCCGCCGCCAGGAGCGCCGGGCCGCCAAGACCGCCCACGACAAGGCGGTCACGGAGGCCACGGCGACCGGCTCCGCCCAGCGCATCGACGACGAGACCGAGGGCATCCTGCCGTCGTCGGCGACGCAGGAGGGCCGGATCGCGGGGATACTCCAGCGCCCGCGCTCCTGCTACACCTGCAAGACCCGGTACGTGGAAGTCGACTACTTCTACCACCAGCTCTGTCCGGACTGCGCCGCCCTGAACCGCGCCAAGCGCGACGTCCGCGCCGACCTCACCGGAAAGCGCGCCCTGCTCACCGGCGGACGAGCCAAGATCGGCATGTACATCGCGCTGCGACTGCTGCGCGACGGCGCCCACACGACGATCACCACGCGCTTCCCCAAGGACGCGATCCGCCGCTTCAAGGCCATGGACGACTCCGCGGACTGGATGCACCGCCTCGAGGTCGTCGGCATCGACCTGCGCGACCCGGCCCAGGCGGTCGCCCTCGCCGACCAGGTCGCCGAGGCGGGCCCCCTCGACATCCTCGTGAACAACGCGACGCAGACCGTACGCCGGCTGCCCTCCGCCTACGCCGCGCTCGTCGACGGCGAGAGCGCCCCGCTGCCCGCCGGGGAGCTGCCCGCCCACCACGTCATCGGCGCCTTCGGATCCGGCGCGGTCGACGGACTGGCCTCCCTGCCCGCCGGAATCTCCGGCATGGACGCGCAGCAGGTCGCCGACCTCGCCCTGGTCGCGGGCAACGCAAGCGTCGCCCGGCATCTCGACGGCACCGCCATCGACGCGGGCGGCCTGGTCCCCGACGTCGTGGACAGCAACACCTGGGTGCAGACCATCGAGCAGATCTCCCCGGTGGAGCTCCTCGAGACCCAGCTGTGCAACTACACGGCGCCGTTCATCCTGATCAGCAAGCTCCGGCCGGCCATGGCGGACGCGGCGAAGAAGGCGACGAGCGGTCGCGCGTACGTCGTGAACGTCTCGGCGATGGAGGGCGTCTTCGGGCGCGGCTACAAGGGCGCGGGACACCCGAACACGAACGCCGCCAAGGCCGCCATGAACATGGTCACGCGGACCAGTGCGCAGGAGATGTTCCAGAGCGACGGCATCCTCATGACCTCGGTCGACACCGGGTGGATCACCGATGAGCGCCCGCACTTCGACAAGCTGCGGCTCGCCGAGGAGGGCTTCCACGCGCCGCTGGACCTGGTCGACGGCGCGGCTCGGGTCTACGACCCCGTCGTACGTGGCGAGGCGGGCGAGGACGTGTACGGGGTCTTCCTGAAGGACTACGCGCCCGGCAAGTGGTGAGTGGCCACGGGGGTCGGCCGGTGTGCTGCTCGTACCTGCGTGCCGCCGTCCACCAGTAGGTCGGCTCCCGTGATCCACTGTGCCGCGTCCGACGCCAGCCACAGCACCGCCTGTGCGACGTCGTCCGGCTCCCCGATGCGGCCCAGTGGCAGCCCGCTCGCGATCTCCTGCTCTCCTGGTTCCCACACGAACCGCGCCATCTCGGTCCGCACGAGGCCGGGGGAGACGGAGTTCACCCGTACCCTCGGGCCCAGCTCGCCCGCGAGCTGCTGGGTGAGGTGCAGGAGCGCCGCCTTGCTGGTGCCGTAGGCCCCGACGCCGGGGCCCACGTGACCGGCGCCCTCCGTGCAGATGTTGATCACCGACCCGCCGTGCTCCCGCATCCAGCCCCGCCACGCGCACTGCACCAACCGCAGCGCGGCCTCGACGTTCACCGTGAAAGCCTCGCGCCAGGCGTCCGGGTCGGCGTCCATGAGCGGCCCGTAAGGCTGATTGGTCGCCGCGTTGTTGACGAGGATGTCCATCCGGCCGAACTCGCGCAGGGTGGTCCGCGTGACCTCCCGCAGGTGCGCGGGGTCCGCCACGCTCCCGGCCAGCCCGATGCCGCCCAGCTCGGCAGCCGTGCTGCTCACCTCGTCCGCGTCCCGCGCGGTCACGCAGACCCGCGCTCCGGCCGCGGCCAGTTGCCGGGCGACGGCGAGGCCGATGCCCCGCGTGCCGCCGGTGACCACGGCGGCCCTGCCCTCGAGACCGTGCGACGACGTCATCGCCGTACGGTCTCATGACGGGTCGTCAGTCAACAGCCCCGAGCGGCGAGTGCCGTGCCGCCACCAGTTCCAGCACCGTGCGCCAGTCCTCCAGGACCCCGGCGTCGAACTCGGCGCTGCGGCACTCCTCGTCGGCCTGGCGCAGGCGTACCAGGTCGTCGTCGGTGGAGTCGAAGGCCCGGCACTGGTTGCGGACCAGGCGGGAGACCCGTTCGCCGAGGAGAGGCCGCACCGCGTCGGCGGCGCAGTCGAAGTGGCGGGTCACGTCGGCCGGGCCCAGCAGCGGGCCGATGGCATGAACGAGCCCCGCGACCTGGAGTTCCTTGTCGGCGGGGCGTGCGCGGCGCAACAGTGCGGCTGTCTGCAGCGCGTGTTGGTGGAGATCGACTCGGATGCTCCCGAGGCCCGGCGTGTCCCGGGTGCCCCGGCAGGCGTACAGCAGATCCATCAGCTCTTCGACACTGCGCAGCTCCATGCGTCAGTCCTCCCGCCGGACAAGCCGTTGCGGTACGTCAGCAGATCATGGCCGCCTTGCGATTCGGCCAACGGGACTTGAACTGCGTGGCGTGCTCGGGACGGGGCCGGGCAGCGCGGGTGGTGTTCAGCCGAACGAGTGACTTGTAAACCGGGCATTTCGTAGCAACTCATGATGAGGTCGGCAGGTGAAAACTGGTCGACTCCGGATAGTTACAGCTTGTTTGCAGCCCCATCGAGCGGGTACCCGCTCATTTGGTTAATCTGTAGCGGACGGACAGCACTACAGGGTCCCAACCCACACCCATGGTCCGTCCCGGGACAAGCCGGTGCACATCGGCCTGCTCTAGCACCAGTTACCGGCGCCACCGCGTCCGAGCCGACTTTTGAGTATGACCCGAGCGGGCGTCAGGTACCGGACCGCAGACTGGGCCGGCCCGCCCCGAGGGTGATCCGACACATAAGGAGTGCGCGGTGACACCTGAGAAGACGAATCGCGAACAGCGCCCCAAGGAACGCACGGAGCGCGCGGGCCGCCGGTCGAACGAGATCGGCAGTCTCGATGTGTGGGCCAGGTCCGCCCCCATCCGCCTGGCGGGCTACGAGGACGACCTCGCCGAGCCCCACATCCTGCCCAGCGTCGACTGATGTCCGACGTCGACTGAAGGGGCAGAACCCTTCGCGATCGCCGACTGCATGGGCGTGCGAGACTCACGCCCATGCTGATCAGAGAAGCCGCGGCCCACGACTGGCCGCGGATTTGGTCTTTCTGGCACCGGATCGTGGCCGCCGGTGAGACCTATGCGTGGGATCCGGAGACCTCCGAGGAGGAGGCCCGGGCCTTGTGGATGAACCCGGCCAAACGCGTCTACGTCGTCGAGGACGACGCCGGAGCGGTCGTCGCTTCCGCCTACGTCACCCCCAACTACGGTGGCCCTGCCGCCCGTATCGCCAACGCCGGCTTCATGGTCGACCCCGACCAGGGGGGCCGTGGCATCGGCCGCCTCCTCGCCGAGCACATCCTGGCCGCGGCCAAGGCCGACGGTTATCGGGGCATGGTCTTCAACGCCGTCGTCGAGACCAACCCGGCCGTCCGCCTGTGGACCGCCCTCGGCTTCACGGTTCTCGGGACGGTTCCGGACGCGTTCGATCATCCCCGGCACGGCCGGGTGGGGCTGCACATCATGTACAGGGCGCTTTAGCCAGAGGTTAGATCAGCACCCCTGTTTGCCTAAAAGCTTTAGGCGCGTGCATACTCGCTTATGGCAAGCGAGGGGATGGTTATGGCACGCGTGGGGCTCACCACGGAACGTCTGGTCCGGGCGGGTGCGGAGCTCGCCGACGAGATCGGCTTCGATCAGGTCACCGCGTCGGAGCTGGCCCGGCGGTTCGACGTCAAGGTCGCGAGCCTGTACTCGCATGTGAGGAACTCCAAGGATCTCAAGACGCGGATCGCCCTGTTCGCGCTGGAGGAGCTGGCCGACCGGGCCGCCGACGCCATCGCGGGGCGGGCCGGCAAGGACGCCCTGGTCGCCTTCGCGAACGTCTACCGCGACTACGAACACGAGCACCCCGGCCGCTCCGCCGCAGCTCGCATGCGGCTCGACCCCGACACGGCCGCCGCCAGTGCGGGCGTCCGGCACGCACAGATGACCCGGGCGATCCTGCGTGGCTACGACCTGACGGAGCCGGACGCGACACACGCCGTACGGCTGCTGGGCAGCGTCTTCCACGGCTACTCCAGCCTGGAGTCGGCGGGCGGTTTCAGCCACAGCGACCCCGGCTCCGAGGAGACCTGGACCCGGATCCTCGACGCCCTCGACGCCCTGCTGCGCAACTGGCCCACCGAGCCCACCCCCTGATCGACAGGCCGAGGACACACAGGCCCGGAACAAGGACGCTGAGGACATGGACACCCCGCACGACTGGATCACCACGCCCGTCACCGCCGATCTCCTGCGCGGCGCCCTCGACGTCGAGCGCACCGAGCACGGCGTGCTGCCCCACCGGCTGCCCGCGCGGGCCCGCGCTCAGAGCGCCGACGAGCAACTGGCCATGGCAGAGTCACAGCCCTCGGGCGTACGGCTGGTCTTCCGCACCCGTGCCACCGCCGTCGAACTGGACGCGCTGCGTACCAAGCGCAGTTACGTGGGAGCTCCGCCCCGCCCGGACGGCGTGTACGACCTGATCGTCGACGGCGGCCTCGCCGGACAGGGCAGCGTGACCGGCGGCAACGTCGTGACCGTCGACATGATGGCCGGGACCACCGAGGACCGGCCCGGCCCCGCCGGCACCGTCCGCTTCACCGGGCTGCCCGCCGGCGACAAGGACGTAGAGATCTGGCTGCCGCACAACGAGACCACCGAACTGATCGCCCTGCGCACCGACGCCCCCGTCGAGCCCGCACGTGATCCGGGCCGCAAGGTCTGGCTGCACCACGGCAGTTCGATCAGCCACGGCTCCGACGCGGCTAGCCCCACCGGCATCTGGCCCGTGCGCGCAGCCACCCTCGGCGGCGTGGAGCTGATCAACCTGGGCCTGGCCGGCAGCGCCCTGCTCGACCCGTTCACCGCCCGCGCCATACGGGACACTCCGGCCGACCTCATCAGCCTGAAGATCGGTATCAACCTGGTCAACATGGACCTGATGCGACTGCGCGCCTTCGGCCCCGCGGTCCACGGCTTCCTCGACACCATCCGTGACGGCCACCCGACGGCACCGCTGCTGGTCGTGTCGCCGATCCTGTGCCCGATCCACGAGGACACACCGGGCCCGTGCGCCCCCGACTTCACCGGCCTCAGCCGAGGCCGGCTGAAGTTCGTCGCCATGGGCGACCCGGCGGAACGCGCGAGCGGCAAGCTGACGCTGGGCGTGATCCGCGACGAGCTGTCCCGCATCGTGCAGCAGCGAGCGGCCGACGACCCGAACCTCCACTACCTCGACGGCCGCGACCTCTACGGCGAGGCCGACTGCGCCGAGCTCCCTCTGCCCGACGACCTCCACCCCGACGCCACCACTCACCGCAGCATCGGCGAACGCTTCGCGCGGCTGGCGTTCAGCGGCGGGGGGCCCTTCGCGGCGGCGGCCGCACCGAGCGGCGCCGCATAGCCGCCCGGCTGTCTACTCGAGCGGCGCCGTCCGCTGCCACGGACGCAGCTCCTGGATCCGCTCGGCCAGTGCCAGCAGCTGCGCCTCCGCCCCTGGCCGCCCCACCAGCTGTATGGCGCAGGGGGCGCCGGAGGGCAGCTTCCCGAAGGGGATCGACATCGCGGGCCAGCCGGTGAGGTTCCACGGCGGGGTGAGCGGCGAGTAGTTGGTGTTGGCCATGACGTTGCGCAGCCAGCCCCGCTCGTGCCAGGGCTCGGACTTGGGGGAGCGGCGCGCCAGGGCCGGGGTGAGCAGCACGTCGTACTCGGCGAAGAACGGCTCCAGCCGCCGGCGCAGCTGCTGCCGGCTCTCGCCGACCCGCACCCGGTTCACGAAGCGCTTGCCGACCGCGGCGTGGACCCGGGTCCGGCGGGTGAGCTGCCGTGGGTCGAGGCCCTGCGCGTCCACCGCCGTGCCCGCCGTCCAGTGGGTCAGGGACGTGACCCCCAGCGACATGGGATACGGCGGGTCGGCGCGCCGTACCTGGTGACCCGCCTTGATCAGCAGCCCGGCGGCCTCGCGTGCGGCGGTCGCGTACGGCTTGCTGATGGTGACCCCGGCGAGCGGGCTGCGCAGGGACACGGCGATCCTGTGCGTGCCGGGCGCCGCCGGGCCCACGACCTCGGTGTCCGCGAGGACCGAAAGCATCAGGCGAGCGTCCTCGACCGTGGTGGCCAGCGGGCCGTTCTCCGACATGCCGAACCAGTCGCCATCACTCACGCCGGCCGGGACCACTCCGGTGCCGGGCTTGATGGTGACCAGGCCGCAGTTGGCCGCCGGTATGCGCAGGGAGCCCATGCCGTCGTTGCCGAGGGCGATCGGCACCATGCCCGCGGCGACCGCGGCCGCGCTGCCGCCGGACGACCCGCCTGCCGTGCGTGAGGTGTCCCACGGGTTGCGGGCGGTGCCGTGCACGCCCTCCGTGGTGCCGAAGACACACAGCTCCGGCACGTTCGTCAGCCCCACGACCACCGCGCCGGCGGCCCGCAGCCGGGCCACGGTCACGTGGTCGTCGTCGGCCGGGGTGTCCGGCGTCGCCGCGGAGCCGATGCGCTTGGACTCGCCGCGCACCGCGAGGTTGTCCTTGACCGCCACCGGCACGCCCGCCAGGGGCAGTTCGGCGAGGTCGGCACGCGAACCCACCTCGTCGGCCTCGGCGAGTGCCGCGTCCGTCCGGACCACCCGGAAGGCGCCGACGCGGCCGTCCAGCCGCTCGATACGGGCCAGGTGCTCGGCCACCACCTCACGGGGCGTGGCCTGCTTCTCGCGTACGGCGGCGGCGATCTCGGCGGCGGTCCGGCCGACCCAGTTGGTCACGGGCGCTCCTCGGGGCTTACTCGCGAGTATGTAGGGCAACTCTGCCCGGCGGCGGGCCCGGCGTCGAGAGGTCGCCGGGCTTGGATATTCGGGACGGTCTTCTTGGACTTTTCACAGCGCCTCTCCTCGACACCACCCCGCTGACCTGCGCATCATCCGATCAATCAGCCAACTCGGCGCCAATCGGATCCCATTGACAGCCCCTGGGGCCCGCCCAATCATCAGACATCCGATGAATGGGGGTGCCTCATGAGGAGACGCTGGCGATCGTTCAGTGTCCTCACGGCGCTGATGCTGTTGCTCGCGGCCCCGGTGCCGGCGCTCGCGGAGGGTGACCAGGAAACGCCGGTCACGGTGCCGGCCCTGGCCGACTGGGCGCCGGCATCCGGCAGTTACACGTACGGGCGCGCCACCCGCCTGGTCGCCGACAGCGCGAGCGAACGGCGGGTCGCCGGCACCCTGGCCGACGACCTCGACGACGCCGGCCACGGCAGGGTTCCCGTGGTGCGCGGCGGCGGCCGGCCCGGTGACATCGTTATCGACGTCGCGCCCGCCCGGACCTCCCTCGGCGCGGAGGGCTACCAGCTCCGCGCGGACAAGCGGCTCTCCGTCACCGCGGCGACCGAAGTCGGCGCCTTCTACGGCACTCGCACCCTCCTCCAGCTCCTCGCCCAGGGCGACCGAATCCCGGCCGGCCGCACGGTCGACATTCCGCGCTACAAGGAGCGGGGCGTGGGCGTCTGCGCCTGCTACATCAACATCTCGATGCCCTGGCTGGAGAACCTGGTCCGCGAGATGGCGTACCACAAGCTCAACCAGCTGCTCCTCGAACTGAAGGTGAAGAGCGAGGCCCACCCCGAGGCCAACACCTGGGGCTACTACACCAGGGACGAGATCCGCCGTCTGGTCGCCCTCGGCAAGCGGTACCACGTCGAGATCATCCCCGAGATCAACTCCCCGGGACACATGGACCCGTGGATCGAGAACCGCCCGGACCTCCAGCTCACGGACTCCGACGGCAACAAGCAGCCCTCGCGTCTCGACATCACCCGGCCGGAGGCCTTCGCCTACTACGCCAGCCTGATCGACGAGTACGCCGAGGTCTTCCCCGCCACTTCCTGGCACATGGGAGCCGACGAGTACATGCTCGGCTCCGACTTCGCCAAGTACCCGCAGATCCTGAAGTACGCGCAGGACAAGTACGGCCCCGACGCCACACCCCAGGACGCGTTCATCGACTTCGTCAACCGTGTCCACACCTACGCGGCGGACAAGGGCAGGAAGCTGCGCATCTGGAACGACGGGCTCACCGGCGCCAACACCGTCCCGGTGACCGCCGGAACGACGGTCGAGCACTGGCTGAACGTGGCGGTGAAGCCGAGCCGACTCCGCGATCAGGGCTATCCGTTGATGAACGCGGCGTACGCCCTCTACCTGGTCCGCGGCGGCTTCCACAGCGACACCGAGGGGCTGTACGACCAGAGCTGGGACCCGCGCAGCTTCGAGGGGGAGAAGCTGGCCTCCGCCGACGGGATCACCGGCGCGAAGATCAGCCTGTGGCCCGACAACGGCCGCGGCGAGACCGAGAACGAGGTCGCCGCCGCCCTGTGGCCCGCGCTTCGGCACATCGCCCAGTCGACCTGGGGCGAACCGCATCCCGACGCCACCTACACCGAGTTCACCGCGCGCGGCACGGCAGTGGGACACGCGCCGGGGTGGCGGGACCTGACGCGGGTGCCGTTGGCGGACGGGTCGTACACCTTCCGGACGGCAGGTCGGTCCTTCGCCGCCGAGGTGCAGCGCACCGCCGACGGCTATGTGACCCTGCGGACCGCGGAGGGCTGCCTCGAGGTGCGCGGCGGAAAGCTCACGCTCAATGTGCCGCTGCAGCCCGGAGCGGAGGCGGCGCCCCAGGCCTGCGCTGCGCAGAACACCCTCCAGCGCTGGCAGTTGGAACCTGCGGCGGGTGGCTACCGGCTGGTCAACGCCATCACGCGGATGGCGCTGAGCGTGGCGGGGGACAGCCGGCTCGTGCAGTACCCGCCCGACCGGCGCGCGCCGGCCGTATGGCACCTGAGCACCTGACCTGAGGACCTGACCTGAGGACCTGACCCGAGGACCTGACCTGAGGACCTGACCCGAGGAGCCCGTCCCATGGCCGTTTCCCGACGCGTCTTCGTCGCGACAGCCGCTGTCCTCGCCGCGACCGGCGCGACAAGACCCGCCCTCGCGGCGCCCGCCGCCGCTTCGCCCGACACTCGCTACCGCATCCCCGTCAGCCCCGACGACACCGAGGCCGACCTGGTCCGCAAGGCCTCCCAAGTCCGCCCCACCGCACGGCAGATCGCCTGGCAGCGGCTGGAGCGCACCGCGTTCCTGCACTTCGGCGTGAACACCTTCACCGGTCTGGAGTGGGGCACCGGCGACGAGGACCCGGACGTGTTCCAGCCGACCGGCCTCGACACCGACCAGTGGGCCCGCGCCCTGCGGGACGGCGGCTTTAGGCTCGCCATCCTCACCGTCAAGCACCACGACGGCTTCGTGCTCTACCCGTCCCGCTACACCGACCACTCGGTGGCCTCGAGCAGCTGGCGCGAGGGCCGGGGCGACGTGCTGCGTTCCTTCGCCGACTCCATGCGCCGGTACGGCATCAAGGTCGGCGTCTACATCTCACCGGCCGACGAGAACCAGTACCTCCACGGCGTGTACGCCAACGGCAGCGCCCGCACCGACCACGTCATCCCGACTCCCGTCGAGGCCGGCCACCGCACCACGGCGGCCGCACGGACGTACACCCTCCCGGCCACGGACTACGGCGCCCACATGCTCAACCAGCTCTACGAGGTCCTCACCGAGTACGGCCCGATCGACGAGGTCTGGTTCGACGGGGCGCAGGGCCGCATCCCGCCGGACAAGGTGGAGAAGTACGACTGGGACAGCTGGTACACCCTCGTCCGCTCGCTCGCGCCCGACGCCGCCATCGCCGTGTCCGGCCCGGACGTGCGGTGGGTCGGCAACGAGGGCGGGCTGGCCCGGGAGGACGAGTGGAGCGTCGTACCGGTCCAGGAGAAGGACTACGGCCGCACTGACTACGCCCTCGCGTACGACGCCCCCGACATGGGCAGCCGTGCCGCACTGGTCCAGGCCCGGCCCGTCGCCGAGCACCTGCAGTGGTGGCCGGCCGAGTGCGACGTCTCCATCCGGGACGGCTGGTTCTACCACGCCGACCAACAGCCCAAGAGTGTCGAGCAGTTGACGGACATCTACTTCCGGTCCGTGGGCCGCAACTCGGTGCTCCTGCTCAACGTCCCGCCGGACACGGCCGGCCTGCTGCCTGCCGCTGACGTGGCACGGCTGCGGGAGTTCCGCGAGCGCGTGGACCGTGAGCTGCCGCAGGACCTGGCGCGTGAGGGCCGTACGACCCCGTCGCCGGGGCGGGTCACCGTCGACCTCGGCCGCGAACGGGAAGTGGACCGGATCCGGTTGGCGGAGGACATCAGGCACGGGCAGCAGGTGGAGAGCTTCGTCGTCGAGGCGCAGCGGGACGGCGCCTGGACGGAGGTGACGCGGGCCGGGGTGATCGGCGCGAGCCGCATTCTGCTGCTGGCGGCTCCGGTGCGGGCGCGGCGGTGGCGGGTACGCGTGACCGGCTCGCGGGCCGCCGTGCGGATCGTGGAGTTCGGGCTGTACCGGTCGCGGATCTGACCGCCGTACGGGTCGAGGGGTCTGAAAATCGGTTGACCGGGGCGGGTCTGCGCGGGCTGGATAGGGCCCATGGCCGACATTCAGGGCACGTACGACGACCTGTTCACCGCCGTGCCGAACGCGCTGGCCGCGACGCTGGACGCGGGGGACGCGGGCGGCTCCGTCGCGGTCTTCGTGGACGGTGAGCCGGTCGTCGACGTCTGGGGCGGCTTCGCGGACGCCGAGCGCACCGTCCCGTGGGAGCGCGACACGATCGTCAACGTCTGGTCGGTGACCAAGACGATGACGGCCCTGTGCGCCCTCGTCCTGGCCGACCGCGGCGAGCTCGACCCGGATGCACCGGTCTCCCGCTACTGGCCGGAGTTCGCGGCGGCGGGCAAGGAGAAGGTGCTGGTACGGCATCTGCTCTCGCACACCGCCGGTCTGCCCGACTGGGACGGGCCGGTCGAGGAGCTGTACGACTGGCCCGCCGCCACGGCACGGCTCGCCGCGCGGGCCCCGCGATGGGAGCCGGGCGCTTCGGCCGGGTATCACTCGCTCACCCAGGGATTCCTCGTCGGCGAGGTCGTACGGCGGATCACGGGTCGCAGCGTGGGCGAGTTCCTCGCCGAGGAGGTGACCGGGCCGCTGGGCGCGGACTTCCACATCGGGCTGGCCGCCGAGCACGACCATCGGGTCGCGCCCACGATCCCGCCGACGGGGCAGGGCGAGGACTACGCGGCGAGCGCCCCCGCCAACCCCTCCGGCTCCGAGGCGGGCAACGGCGTCCGCGTCGGCGACGGCAACAGCCTGACCTGGCGCCGCGCCCAGATCCCCGCGGCGAGCGGCTTCGGCAACGCCCGTTCGGTCGCCCTCGTACAGTCCCTGCCGGCCTGCGGGGGAGAGGTGCGCGGGGTGCGGCTGCTGTCCCCGGCCGGTTGCGAGCGCGCTTGGGAGGAGCAGTTCAACGGCGACGACCGCGTCCTCGGCATGCCGATGCGGTGGGGCCTGGGCTACGGGCTGTTCGGCAGCGCATGCGGCTGGGGCGGCTGGGGCGGTTCCCTGGTGATGATCGAGCCCGACAGCCGGATGGTGGTGGCGTACGTGACCCAGCAGATGCGCGAGCCGGCGGAGGACACGCGGGGGCTGGAGATCGTGGCGTCCGCCTACGAGGGCCTTCAGGGACTGCGCGGATGACGTCCGGTGAGCTCAGCGACCAGGACTGTCTCCGGGAGACAGAGCGCCTCGTCGGTCGTGTCCGGGCGGCGGCGTCCGACGAAGGCCGGATCCCGTAACTGGAGGATCCGCCAGGCTCGACACCTCTGCAACGGAGCGTGAACGCCCTCGCTCGGGCCCTGCGGCACTGCCACTTCAGCGGTGACGGCTGCCCTGGAGGAAGACCGGCCCACCGTCCGACTCGTCGGAGCCACTGTGCTGAGACCGGGGATCATGCCGGCCGGGCGGGAGCGGACGTACGAGGAGGTATGCGCCCGCATCGGCGTGGAGCCCAGGCCGGAGGACTGGGCCCGGTGGACACCTGGAGCGACGGCGACCTGAAGGTGACCATGGTGGTGGCCGCCGTCGAGAGGACCGAGGGGCTGTTCGCGAACTGGTCACGTGGCAGACCCGTCGATCCCGTGACACCACTGCCGTCCCAAGTCGCCCTCATCCGGCACGGAGGGATCGGACCGATGACCTTCTCACCGCGCGGCGTCAGCCGGACCGGCCTCGGCGGTCGGCCGCCGGCCCAGGGCCGTGGCTCACGCGCCCCGCGCCTCCCCCGTACTTCCCCGCTCGATCAGCCGCGGCACCGGCACCCGCACCGCCCGCGCCGACCCCCCGTCCAGCAGAGCGGTCAGTTCACGGGCCGCCGTGCGGCCGAACTCCACGCTGTCCCGGGACAGGGCCGACAGCCAGGGCTTGACCATGCGGCACAGGGCGGAGTCCTCCCATGACACGACCGAGACGTCGGCCGGTACGGAGAAGCCGAGTTCGGCCGCCGCGGCGGCGCCGGCCACCGCCATCACGTCGTTGTCGTAGATCAGCGCGGTCGGAGGAGCCGGGTCCTCCAGCACCCGGCGGGTGACCGCCGCGCCCTCGGCGTCGGAGTAGTCGGTGGTCACCGACTTCACCTCGGTCAGGCCGCGCCGCCCGGCCTCGGCGCGCAGGGTGCGGACGCGGCGTTCGGTGTGGGCGAGGCCCGGCAGGCCGGCGATGTGCACGATCCGCCGGTGGCCGAGGGCGAACAGGCCGTCCACGACCGAGGCCATCGCGCCGGCGTCGTCCGCCCAGACGGTCGAGAGCCCCGGGTGACGGTCGTCGGGGGCGCCGCCGATCACGACGGCGGGCAGGCCGAGTTCGTCGAGGAGGTCAGGGCGGGGATCGTCGGTGCGCGGGTCGACGACGAGGACACCGTCCACCCGGTGCTCGGCCCACCAGCGGCGATACACCGCGCACTCGTCGGTGA
Organism: Streptomyces sp. NPDC012935; assembly: GCF_042900345.1. Lineage (NCBI taxonomy): Bacteria > Bacillati > Actinomycetota > Actinomycetes > Kitasatosporales > Streptomycetaceae > Streptomyces > Streptomyces sp. NPDC012935. The sequence goes on along the minus strand of NZ_JBIBBC010000001.1, from coordinate 386,405 downwards.
CGTCCTCCACCACCTGGAACAGCAGTCCGAGATGCCGCTCCGCGAGCACCTCCTGGATGCCCGAGACGAGTTGGAGGAAGAACGAGTCCACCCCCAATGTGTCGGCCGGACGAGCCAGCACGAAGCCGACCGTCGCCGCGCCCTCCCCGGACAGTGCCCTCGCTGCCGTACTGGGCCGCCAGCCCAGCTCCTCGGCGACCAGCCGCACCCGGTCGCGGGTCTCCTCCGACACGCCGGGCCGGCCGTTGAGGGCGAAGGAGACCGCGCTCTGCGAGACCCCCGCGTGCCGCGCTATGTCCTTCATCGTCGGCCGACGGGCCGGTGACCGTTTGCCTGACATGGCGATTCCCCATTCCGCCGACACATTCCCACGGCTCATTCCCGCAGCAGTATGCACTAATGCGGTTCAGGTCCGTGAACCTAATGCGGTTCAGCTCGCTGATCCTAATGCGCATTAGTCACTAATGAAATTAGCTCCGCAAGAGCCATTGACGGGCCCGTGGAGCGGCGTGCAGGGTCTGCCTCGTCGACCAACCCGCCCGCAAAGGAGGACGGTTCACGGTGCCCGCTTCCCGCAGTCCCCGCAGAGCCCTCGCCGCTGTTTTCGCCGCCTGTGTCGTCCTGCCGCTCAGTGCGTGCGGCTCGTCAGGAGGCGACAGCGGCACAGCCGACGCCTCCGGCAAGGTCGAGGGCGACATCACCTTCCAGACCTGGAACCTCCGCGCCAACTTCAAGCCCTACTTCGAGAGCCTGATCGCCGACTTCGAGAAGAAGTACCCCGGCACCGACGTGAAGTGGATCGACCAGCCCGCCGAGGGCTACGCCGACAAGATCAGCGCGGACGCCGCCGGCGGCACGCTCCCCGACGTCGTCAACGTCTCGCCGGACCTGGTCGCCCCGCTCGCCAAGGCGGGCCTCGCACTCGACCTCGACAAGGCGGCCTCCCAGTACAAGAAGGAGTATCTGGAGGGGGCCTGGGCCAGCCATCAGATACCGGGCATGACCGGCACGTACGCCTTCCCCTGGTACCTCAACACCGGCCCGCTGTTCTACAACAAGTCCCTCTTCAAGGAGGCCGGACTCGACTCCGAGCAGCCGCCGAAGACGTACGACGAGGTCTTCGACGCGGCCCTGAAGATGGCGGACAAGACCGACGGCAAGGTCGCCACCCTCGCCAACGTGCCCACCGTCGAGGACTTCGGCCGCTACGGCGTCGAGCTCATGAACAAGGAAGGCACCGCCTTCACCTTCAACGACGCGAAGGGCGTCGAACTCCTCACCAAGTACAAGGAGTTGTACGACGCCAAGGCCCTCGACCCGCAGGCGCTGACCGCCACCCCCGAGTCGTCCGGCAAGAAGTTCCTGACCGGCGCCGTCGCCATGAACCCCGGCAGCGCACTGGACCTCGGCAACTTCAAGAAGCAGGCTCCCAACCTGTACAAGAACATCGGGATCACCGACCAGATCACCAGCACCGGCCACGTCAACATGTACGTGATGGGCGTGATGGTCAACGCGCGGACGAAGCGTGCGCCCGCCGCGGTCGCCTTCGCCCACTACGTCACCGACGCCGCGCACCAGATGTCGTTCGCCAAGCAGGTCGCGATCTTCCCCAGCACCGCAGGCTCCCTCGACGACCCGTACTTCACCAAGGAGGACGGCACCGACGAGACGCGCGTGCGGGTCGCCGCCGCCAAGTCGCTGAAGAACGCCGTCAACTACACGCCCGTGCTGTTCAGCGAGCAGATGAAGACCGAGCTGCGCAACGAGGTCGCCAAGGCGCTGCAGGGCAAGGAGAGCCCGAAGGAAGCTCTTGACAACGCTGTCGAGGCCTGTAACCGGCTTCTTCAGCAGCAGGGCTGAGCCGTCATGGCGAGCTCGGCTGTCCCTCGTGTCTCCCGGGTGCGGCGCCAACTGCCCACCAGCCCCTGGCTGTTCGCCGCCCCGGGACTGCTGGTCATCGGCGCCTTCATCCTGTACCCGTTCGTCTCCACGCTGGTCAACGCCTTCACCGACCGCCGCACCCTGATCCCGGGCGAGTTCGTGGGTCTCGCCAACTTCCGTGAGCTGCTCGGCGACGACATGTTCTGGATCGGCCTGCGCAACAGCACGCTCTACGTCGTCGGTGTCGTCCCCGCCCTCGTCGTCCTGCCCCTGCTGCTCGCGCTGCTCGTGCAGAAGAACATCCCCGGCATCACCTTCTTCCGGTCCGCCTTCTACACGCCGGTCGTCGCCTCGATCGTCGTCGTCGGGCTGATCTGGGTGTGGCTGCTCGACGAGCGGGGTCTGGTGAACTCGCTCCTGGAGACGATCGGCGTCGGCCGGATCGGCTTCCTCAGCGACCAGTGGCTGCTCCTGCTGAGCGCCATGGCCGTGACGGTCTGGAAGGGCCTCGGCTACTACATGATCATTTATCTGGCCGCGCTCGCCAACGTGCCCCGCGAACTGCACGAGGCCGCCGCCGTGGACGGAGCGGGCGCGATCCGCCGGTTCCTCACGGTCACCGTGCCCGCCGTCCGCTCCACCATGGTCCTGGTCGGGGCCCTGTCGTCGGTCGCCGCGTTCAAGGTGTTCTCCGAGGTGTACCTGATGGCCGGCCCGAGCGGTGGCCCGGCGGGCGAGGACACCACCCTCGTGATGCTCGTCCAGCGCACCGGCACCGGTCTGACCGGCCGCGTCGGCTACGCCTCCGCCATCTCGGTCGTCGTGTTCGTCGTCACCGTCGCCCTGATGCTGCTCGTGCTGCGCGCGGACCGGAAGGACGAGTCATGACCGTCCTGGAGAAGGTACGGCCCGCGGCGAAGGTGAAGGCGAAGGCGAAGGTCAAGCCGTCGGCCGGCGCTCGCGAACCCCGCGTCACCGACGAGCACGGCCGCCGCGTCCGAGTATGGGAACTCGCCCTGCGCTACCTGCTGCTGCTCGGTGTGCTCGCCCTCACCGTCGGCCCGTTCCTCTGGCAGCTGTCGACCTCGCTGAAGGGCCCCACCGAGGACATCTTCAGCTCCCCGCCGAAGTTCCTGCCCGGCGATCCGACCCTGCACAACTACGAGCGCGTCGCCGAGACCATCCCCGTCTGGGACTACGCCCTCAACTCGCTGAAGGTCGCCGCCGCCAACGTCGTGACCAACTGCGTCGGCGCGGCACTCGCCGGCTATGCCCTCGCCCGGCTGCGCTACCGGGGCCGCCGCGCGGCCACGCTCGCGTTCATCCTGGCGATGCTCGTGCCCGTGGAGGGCATCATCATCGCCCAGTTCACGACCATGCGGGAGCTCGGCCTCAACAACACCCTCGTCGGCGTCGTACTGCCCGGCTGCATCAGCGCCCTGAACGTCCTGCTGATGCGCAACGCCTTCCTCAACCTGCCGTACGAGATCGAGGAGGCGGCCTACGTCGACGGCGCCAACGTCTGGCAGCGGTTCCTGCGCATCGCCGTGCCGTCGGTGAAGGGGACCCTCGCCGTCGTCGCGATCTTCGCCTTCATGGGCGCCTGGGACGACTTCCTGTGGCCGCTCATCGTGCTGAGCGACCCGTCCAAGTTCACGCTGACCATCGGCCTCAACTACCTGCACGGCACCTTCGCAGGCGACGAACGCCTCGTCGCCGCGGGCACGATCATCGCCGTGGCGCCGCTGATCGCCCTCTTCGCCTGTCTCCAGCGGTACTTCTTCCGGGGCGTCGGCGAGGGCGCCGTCAAGGGCTGACCCGCAGAGCCGGCCATCCGTCCTCCGTCGTACCTCCGTCGCACCTCCGTCACAAGGACACGCATGCCTTCTGCCGTGCGCTTCGGCGTCAACTACACCCCGAGCGAGGGGTGGTTCCACCACTGGCTCGACTTCGACCTCGACTCCGTACGCGCCGACCTCGACTCCATCGCCGCGCTGGGCCTCGACCACGTCCGGGTGTTCCCGCTGTGGCCGTACTTCCAGCCGAACCGCACCCTGATCCGGGGCCGCGCCGTCGAGCAGCTGGTCCAGCTCGTCGACGCCGCCGCCGAACGCGGCCTCGACGTCAACGTGGACGGTTTGCAAGGCCACTTGAGCAGCTTCGACTTCCTGCCCGCCTGGACCCGGACCTGGCACCGCCGCAATCTCTTCACCGACCCGGACGTCCTCGACGGCCAGGCCGCCTACTTGCGCACCCTCGCCGCCGCCCTCGACGACCGCCCCAACTTTCTCGGCATGACCCTCGGCAACGAGGTCAACCAGTTCTCGGCGGGCCCGCATCCCGACCCCGACCGGGCGACCGAGGACGAGATCGACCGCTGGCTGACGCGCATGCTCGCCGCCTGCGAGGAGGGCGCACCCGGGCGGCTGCACCTGCACGCCGAGTACGACGCCACCTGGTACCAGGACGACCAGCCGTTCACGCCCGCGCAGGCCGCCCGGCACGGCGCCGTCACGGCCGTGCACTCCTGGGTCTTCAACGGCACCGCCCAGCGTCACGGCCGTACCTCCGTCCCGGCCGAGCACCACGCCGCCTACCTCGTCGAGCTGAGCAAGGCCTGGGCCGCCGATCCGCGCCGTCCCGTCTGGCTCCAGGAGGTCGGCGCGCCCGCGCCCCTCGTTCCGCCCGAGCATGCCGCCGCCTTCACCGAGGCGACCGTCGCCAACGCGCTGGACTGTCCCGACCTGTGGGGCATCACCTGGTGGTGCTCGCACGACGTGTCCCGTGAGCTGGCCGACTTCCCCGGGCTCGAATACGGGCTCGGCCTGCTGACCAACGACCGCAAGCCGAAGGACGCGGCCCGGGTGCTGGAGCGGGCGGCCCAGGAGCCGCCACGGCCGCCCGAGCCGCGTACGACGGCGCTGATCGTCCCCGCCGATCCGGCCACCCGCTCACTCTGCGCGCCGGGCGGCACTGTCTTCGACGCCTATTTCCGGCTGGTCGCCGACGGCGTCCGCCCCACCACCGTCCTCGACGTGCGTGCCGCCGACCAGGAACACCTCGCGGCGCGCGGCATCACCGAGGTCGTCGCTCCCGATCAGGTACTCCCCACCCCACAAGGAGGCACCCGCTCGTGAAACCCACCAGACGCACCGTCCTCATCGCCGCCGCCACGGCCGCGATGCTCCCCTCCCCGCCGGCGGTGGCAGCACCGAGGCCCAAAGCCGCCGCGCTCCAGCCGTACGCCTCCTACTGGTACCCCGCCTCGCTGCCCTCCGGCGCCCCGGGCACCGGCATCACCTGGCGAAGCCTGAAGTCCTGGCGCCCGGCCGACGATCCGGACCTCGTCTTCAACGCGGCGACCGTCCCGCTCGCCCCGCGCTTCACGCCGACGCCGCCGAACCCGACCGCCCGCGCAGGCCAGGCCCGTATCCAGTCGCTGGTGTCCTTCGGTCCCACCGCCGGCAACCCCTCCCAAGGTGCACCCACCGCCGACTACTACGCCCTCACCCACTGGGCGTACATCGACGAACTGGTCTTCTGGGGCGGCTCGTCGGGGGAGGGGCTCATCCTCGCGCCGAACGCGCCGATCGTCGACGCCGCCCACCGGCACGGGGTGCCCGTGCTCGGCAACGTCTTCCTGCCGCCCGTCGCCTACGGCGGGCAGCTGCAGTGGACCCGAGACCTGGTGCAGAAGGACGCAGCCGGGCGGTACCCGCTGGCCGAACGGCTGGTCGCGGTCGCCGACGCGTACGGGTTCGACGGGTGGTTCGTCAACGCCGAGACCAGCGGCGGGAACACCGCGCTGGGTACGGCGATGCTGGGCTTCATGCGCGAGCTGAAGACGCTCGCCAAGGCCAAGGGCCAGCGCGTGACCTGGTACGACTCGATGACCGTGAACGGGTCCGTGAGCTGGCAGGGCGCGCTCAACTCCCAGAACGAGGCGTTCTTCCAGGCCGCCGACGACATGTTCGTCGACTTCCGGTGGACGGCGGCGAAGCTGACCTCGTCCGGTCAGCGAGCCGGTCAACTCGGCCGCAGCCGCTACGAGTTGTGGGCGGGCGTCGACGTCGAGTCGAACGGCTGGAACTCGTCCGTGAACTGGGACGCGATGGTGCCCCGCGACAAAGCGCACGTGGTGTCGGTCGGCTTCTACCGGCCCGAGTGGACACGCAACCACCTGCCCGCGGACGGCCGGGGGCCGGAAGCGTTCCACGCCGCCGACGACCGGTTCTGGACCGGGCGTTCCCTGGACCCGTCCCGGCCGGACGGCACGGACGGCTGGCGGGCACCGGCCGTGTCCGTCGCCGACCGGTCGACGGTCACGGAGGTCCCCTTCGCCAGCGTGTTCAACACCGGGCACGGGCTGCGCTGGTACGAGGACGGGGAGGTGACGTCGGACAAGCCGTGGAACCATCTGGGCCTGCAGGACCGGCTGCCGTCCCGGCGCTGGGTCGTGCACACCGACGGACAGCGCCCCGCCGTGACGTTCGACTTCGAGGACGCGTGGCGTGGCGGGAGCAGTGTGCTCGTCGACGGTGAACTGGACGAGCCGACGGTCGTGGACGTGTACGCGAGCCGCCTGCCGATCACGGCCGACACGGTGGTCGAGCTGACGCATCGGAGCGACGCGGGCAGCGTGAAGGTCGAGCTGGCGGTGGCCACGGCCGAGCCGGGAAGTCCGGGCGCGCCACCGCCGTACACGTACTTCCCCGTGGACTCGGGCAGCACTTGGCAGACCTCGACCGTACGACTCACAGGTATGACCGGCACCGCGCACGCGATCGGCGTCCGGCTTACCGCGACGGGCGGGGCCGTGAAGTGGCGGCTGGGCGGCATCGCGGTGAGGGAGGCCGTCACCACGCCGGCGGCGCCGACCGGCTTCCGGATCACCGCGGCGTCCGGCGGAGACCTGCGCCTCGCATGGAACCCCGGCTCGGGCGACGTACGCCACCACACCCTGCACCGTGTCCTGCCCGACGGCACCCGGCGCTTCCTCGGCGGCACCTGTCAGCCGGCCTACTTCGTCGCCGGTCTGCAACCCGAACCGGGGGAGCAGGCCGCACGGTTGGAACTGCGTGCCGTAGGGGAGCTCTACACCTCGTCGGCTCCCGTGACCGTGACGCACACCTGGTAACCGCCCTCACCCTTGGAGCACCCCGCATGCATGACGACCGCAGCCTGGTCGAAGCCCGCCTCAAGCGCGTCCTCGACGAGCGCATCCGACCCGCCGTGTACCCCGAGTCCGTGCCGCTGGACGTCGCGGTGTGGCATGCGCCCGGCGAACCCGTGCCGGTCGCCGAGGGACTCGCGGCCGAACCCGAGCCGATCGAGGTGGGAGCGCGGTGGGGTGCTCCCTGGGGTACCAGCTGGTTCCGGGTCACCGGGACCGTGCCCGAGGCGTGGGCCGGCAGGACGGTCGAGGCCGTGCTCGACCTCGGGTTCGACGAGAACATGCCCGGCTTCCAGTGCGAGGGCCTGGTCTACCGGCCCGACGGCACCCCGGTGAAGGGCCTCAACCCGCGCAACCAGTGGGTGCGCATCGGTGCCCCCGTCGAGGGCGGGGAACAGGTGCGGCTGCACATCGAGGCGGCGTCCAACCCGGTCATCCTGGACTACCACCCCTTCCTGCCCACGCAGTTGGGCGACAAGGACACCGCCGGCAGCGAACCCCAGTACACGCTCACCCGCATGGACCTCGCCGTCCTCGACGAGAACGTCTGGCAGCTGGTCATCGACCTGGAGGTGCTCGGCGAGCTGATGGCCGAGCTGCCGGTGGAGTCGGCGCGCCGCTGGGACATCCTGCGGGCGGTGGACCAGGCCCTCGACACGATCGACCTGCAGGACGTGGGCGGCACTGCGGCGCGGGCGCGGGAACGGCTGGCCGGGGTACTGGCCACGCCCGCCGCGCCGTCCGCCCACCGCATCAGCGCCGTCGGGCACGCGCACATCGACTCGGCGTGGCTGTGGCCGCTGCGCGAGACCGTGCGCAAGGTGGCCCGTACGACCTCCAACATGACCGCGCTGATCGAGGACGAGCCCGACTTCGTCTTCGCCATGTCGCAGGCCCAGCAGTGGGCGTGGGTGAAGGAGCACCGGCCCGAGGTGTGGGCGCGGGTGAAGAAGGCGGTGGCGGACGGGCGGTTCGTGCCGGCCGGGGGTATGTGGGTGGAGTCGGACACCAACATGCCGGGCTCGGAGGCCATGGCCCGGCAGTTCGTGCACGGCAAGCGGTTCTTCCTCGACGAGTTCGGCGTCGAGAACGACGAGGCGTGGCTGCCGGACACGTTCGGCTTCGCCGCCGGACTGCCGCAGATCATCAAGGCCGCGGGCTCCAAGTGGCTGCTGACCCAGAAGATCTCCTGGTCACAGACGAACAAGTTCCCGCATCACACCTTCCAGTGGGAGGGCATCGACGGCACCCGGATCTTCACCCACTTCCCGCCCGTCGACACCTACAACTGCTCCATGAAGGGCAGCGAGATCGCCCACGCGGCCCGCAACTTCAAGGACAAGGGCGTCGCCCGGCACTCCCTCGCCCCGACGGGCTGGGGCGACGGAGGCGGCGGCACCACCCGGGAGATGGTCGCGAAGGCTGCGCGGCTGCGCGACCTGGAAGGCTCGGCGACCGTGGTGTGGGAGACCCCGGCGGAGTTCTTCGAGAAGGCCGAGGCCGAGTACGCGAACCCACCGGTCTGGGTCGGCGAGCTCTACCTCGAACTCCATCGCGCCACCCTCACCAGCCAGGCCAAGACCAAACAGGGCAACCGCCGCAGCGAGCACCTCCTGCGCGAGGCCGAACTGTGGGCCGCGACCGCAGCCGTGCGTACCGGATTCCCCTATCCGTACGAGGAGTTGGACCGCATCTGGAAGTCGGTGCTGCTGCACCAGTTCCACGACATCCTGCCCGGCTCGTCCATCGCGTGGGTGCACCGCGAGGCACGCGCCACGTACGAGCGCCTCGCGGGCGAGCTGACCGCGATCATCGAGTCCGCCCAGCGCGCCCTGGCCGGCGAGGGCGAGACCGAGCTCGTCTTCAACTCCGCCCCGCACCCTCGCGAGGGCGTACCGGCGGGCGGGGCACGCCCCGCGGTGACCGAGGGCCGCACGGCGCTCGCGCCGCGCCCGGACGGCGGGTTCGTCCTCGACAACGGCCTGCTGCGCGTCGAGATCGACGCACGGGGCCTGGTCGTGTCGGCGTACGACATCGACGCCGACCGCGAGACCATCGCGCCCGGCAAAGCCGCGGGGCTCCTCCAGCTCCACCCCGACTTCCCGAACATGTGGGACGCCTGGGACGTCGACGAGTTCTACCGCAACACCGTCACCGATCTGACCGGCCTGGACGAGATCGCCGCCGAGGGGGAGGGCGTGCGCATCGTGCGGTCCTTCGGCGACTCCCAAGTCACCCAACTGCTCTCCCTCGCTCCGGGGGAGCGGCGGCTGGTCGTGGACACCGAGGTGGACTGGCACGAGACGGAGAAGTTCCTGAAGCTCGCCTTCCCGCTCGACGTGCACGCCGAAAGGTACGCGTCCGAGACCCAGTTCGGGCACTTCCACCGGCCCACGCACACCAACACCTCCTGGGAAGCGGCCAAGTTCGAGGCCTGCAACCACCGGTTCGTGCACCTGGAGGAGCCTGGCTGGGGCGTCGCCGTCGTCAACGACTCGACCTACGGCCACGACGTGACCCGCACGGTCCGCACCGACGGCGACCACGGCACGACCACCACGGTCCGGGTGTCACTCCTGCGCGCCCCGCGCTTCCCGGATCCGGAGACCGATCAGGGCGTCCACCGCTTCCGGCATGCCCTGGTGCCGGGCGCGGGCATCGGGGACGCGGTGCGCGAGGGCTGGCGGATCAACCTGCCGGAGCGGTCGATCACCGGCGCGCGGGAGGTGGCGCCGCTGGTGACGGTGGACCGGGACGCAGTCGTGATCACGGCCGTCAAGCTGGCCGACGACGGCAGCGGAGATGTGGTGGTGCGGCTCCATGAAGCCCACGGCGGCCGGGTACGGGCCACGATGGCGGCGGACTTCGACGTCACGGACGTCGCGGCGACGGACCTGCTGGAACGTCCGCTGCCGCAAGCACCGTCGTACGACGGCCGTCGCGTCGCCCTGCGCCTGCGGCCCTTCGAACTGGTGACGTTGCGGCTGCGGCGGACTGCGTCCACTGACGGGTGAACGGCGGCGCGGCATCGCGTGGCGTGCGGCAACTGGCCTCAGAATCAAGGCGATTCGGCGTCCCATGTGCGCCTTGGAGGCACTCTTGAAGCTCGTCACGCGAGCCCAGCTGGGCTGGCCCGCATCCGCCGCACCCACGCAGACATCGACCAAGGGCGTGAAAGTCCACTACGAAGGCGCACCGGTCAGCGTGCGGCTCCTCGACGACCACGGTCTCTGCATCGCCAAGTGGAAGAAGATCCGGGTCGACCACCTGGCGAACAAGAAGGAGAACTACTCGGACATCGCCTACAACTACGGCGCCTGCCCGCACGGTCACCTCCTGGAGGGCCGGGGCCTCGGCAAGCGCACCGGGGCGAATGGCAACCAGGACCTCAACCGTGGCCACTACGCGATCATGGGCCTGGTCGGCGACGAGGGGCTCACCGAGCCGACGGACGCGATGCTCGGAGCGATCCGCGACGGCATCGAGCTGCTGCGGCAGCACGGTGCCGGCAACGAGATCAAGGGGCACCGGGACGGCCTCGCCACGGAGTGCCCGGGCCGGCACCTGTACGCCTGGGTGAAGCAGGGCGCCCCGCGGCCGGGTGGGTCGCCCCCCGATCCCGCGCCGAGGCCGGTGATCGACGTGTCGAAGGTGGTCGCCGCGGCCCGGCACGACCCGGCCGAGCCGGGCACACCGGTGTCGTACCCGGGAGTGAAGACCGTGGAGAAGGCGCTCGTCGCGGAGGGCCTCCTCGAACCGAACCTCGCGGACGGCCACTTCGGCACGTCGACCGTCAAGGCTTACGCCGCCTGGCAGCGCCGCTGCGGTCTCACCGGCGACGACGCCGACGGCATCCCCGGCCAGGCGTCACTTGAGACGCTCGGACGGCAGCACGGTTTCGGCGTGAAGCCGTAGCCGACGGCGCGGACCCGGCCGGGCGGTGATCAGTCGCCCAGCTGCGTCCGCAGCCACTGCTCCACCTCGCCCACATGCGCGGCCGCCGCGGCCCGGGCCGCCTCCGGATCGTGGGCCACCAGGGCGCGGTGGATCGCGGCGTGTTCGCGGCGGGTGCGGGTGAATGCGCCCTCCTCCTGGTAGCCGCGCCAGACGCGGGCGCGGAAGGTGCGGGAGGACAGGCCCTCCAGGATCGCGGCCATGGTGTCGTTGCCGGCGGCGGCCGCGATCACGCGATGGAAGGCCAGGTCGTGGGCGAGGATCTCCTCGGGGTCCTCCGTGGCGTTCATCGCCGTCAGGTGCTTCTCGACCTCGGCGAGCTGGTCCGGCGTGATGCGCGCCGCCGCCAGCGCCGTCGCCGTCGACTCCAGGATGCGGCGCACCTCCAGCAGCTCCACCAGACGCGGGCCCCGGGAGAGGTCGGCGACCACGCCGAACGTCTCCAGCAGGTCGCCGGCCTCCAGCTGGGTGACGTAGATGCCCGAACCGTGCCGGGCCTCCAGCACTCCCAGCACGGTCAGCGCGCGGATCGCCTCGCGCATCGAACTGCGGGAGATGCCGAGCTGGACCGCCAGATCGCGTTCGGTCGGCAGGCGCTGGCCGGGCTCCAGCCGTCCCTCGGCGATCATCGCCTTGATCTGCTCCAGGGCGCGCTGCGTCACGGTGCCCTTCTGCGGGGCTGTCTCGTCGTCCACGCCGTTCCTCCCGTCGCCCGAGGCGCCTGAGCGGGCCCGGTGAGCCGCAGTGTAATCACCAGGTTGGTCGGACCACTACGGCTGGAAACGCCGAAAAACTGCCTCCCGAGGGTGTTGCGTCGGCGAAGTGGTCTGATAAATATGCGGCATCTGCTCGAACACGCTCAACGAGGAGCCGCCAGATGCACGGCCAGACGCACGGCACGACAGCGCGGAAGCAGAACAGTTCGCGGAGGGGCAAAGCGGTGGCCGCAGTCGTCGGCGGCTGTCTCGTGCTCGCCGCGTGCGGCAGCACCAAGGACACCGGCGCCGCGAGCGCCGAAGGCGGCGGCAGCGGCAAGGTCGGGGTGATCCTGCCCCTGCTGACCTCGCCGTTCTGGCAGTCGTACAACGACTATGTGCCGAAGATGGCCGACTCCGAAAGCGTCGAGGCGCTCAAGACGGTCAACTCCAACAGTGACCCCTCCCAGCAGATCACCGACATCAACAACCAGCTCAACCAGGGTGTGAAGGGCCTCGTCGTCGCCCCGCTGGACAGCGCGGCCATCGAAGCGGGCCTCGACCAGGCGGAGCGCAAGGGCGTGCCGGTGGTCGCCGTCGACGTGGCGCCCGACAAGGGCAAGGTCGCGATGGTGGTGCGCGCCGACAACGTGGCGTACGGCGAGAAGGCCTGCCAGTACCTCGGCGAGCAGATCCCCTCCGGCAAGGTCGTGCAGATCATGGGCGACCTCGCCTCGGTCAACGGGCGCGACCGCTCCGAGGCGTTCCGCGCCTGCGTCAAGAAGAACTTCCCCAAGCTGAAGGTCCTGGAGATACCGGCCAAGTGGGAGTCCGACACCGCGGCCTCCAAGCTGGACACCCTCCTGAACGCCAACCCCGACATCAAGGGCATCTACATGCAGGCCGGCGGCGTCTATCTCGCGCCGACCCTCCAGACCCTGAAGTCCAAGGGGATGCTGAAGAAGGCCGGACAGGACGGGCACATCACGATCGTCTCCAACGACGGCATCCCGCAGGAGTTCGACGCCATCCGCAAGGGCGATATCGACGCGACCGTCTCGCAACCCGCCGACCTGTACGCCAAGTACGGCATGTACTACATCAAGGCGGCGATGGAGGGGAAGACGTTCCAGCCCGGCCCGACGGACCACGACTCGACCATCGTGAAGCTCCCCAGCGGCATCCTGGAGGACCAGCTGCCCGCCCCGCTGGTCACCAAGGACAACGTCGACGACCCCAAGCTCTGGGGCAACACGGTCAAATGAGTACGGCCGTGATCACACCCCTCGTCGAGGCGCGCGACATCGTCAAGCGCTATGGACCCACCACCGCCCTCGCCGACGGCCGGCTCACCGTCCTGCCCGGCGAGTCCCACGCCCTCGTCGGCCGCAACGGCGCCGGCAAGTCGACCCTGGTCAACATCCTCACCGGCCTCCAGGCCGCCGACGAGGGCGAGGTCCGCTTCGACGGCGGACCCGCGCCCGCGTTGGCCGACCGGGACGCCTGGCGACGCAAGGTGGCCTGCGTCTACCAGAAGCCCACCGTGGTCCCCGAGCTGACGGTCGCCGAGAACCTGTACATCAACCGGCAGCCGCTCAACCGCGGCTTCATCAGCTGGCGCAAGCTGCGCTCGGAGGCCGCCGAGCTCCTCGACACCTGGGACGTACACGTAGACCCGGAGGCCCGCACCGCCGACCTCAAGGTCGAGGACCGTCAAATGGTGGAGATCGCCCGGGCGTTGAGCTTCGGCGCCCGCTTCATCATCCTCGACGAGCCCACCGCGCAGCTCGACAACCGCGAGATCGAGCGGCTGTTCACGCGGATGCGTGCGCTCCAGGACTCCGGCGTCACCTTCCTGTTCATCTCGCACCACCTCCAGGAGGTGTACGAGGTCTGCCAGACCGTCACGGTCCTGCGCGACGCCCGCTGGATCACCACGGCGCCGGTCGCCGAACTCCCGCGCCGGGCGCTGGTGGAGGCCATGGCGGGGGAGTCGCTGGAGGCCATCGCCGAGCAGGCCGTGGACCCCGGGGACGTCGACCACGACGCCCCCGTGCTGCTCGAAGCCCGCGGGCTCACCTCACCGGCGTACCAGGACATCGACCTCACCGTCCGCCGCGGCGAGGTCGTCGGACTCGCCGGCATCAGCGGCAGCGGCAAGATCCAGCTCGCCGAGTCCTTCGCGGGACTGCACACCCCCACCGGCGGCACCGCACAACTGGACGGCGAACGGCTCCCGTTCGGCGATGTGCAGGCCGCTCTCAATGCGGGCGTCGCCTGTGTGCCGCGCGACCGGCACGACCAGGGCCTGGTCGCCGGCATGACCATCGGCGACAACGCCACGATGAGCGTCCTCGACCGGCTCGGCCGCTTCGGCTTCGTCGGCACCGAACGCAAGCGCGGCTTCGCCAATGCCCTCATCGACCGCCTCGACATCCACACCGAGGGACCCGACCAGCCCGTCTCCGACCTGTCCGGCGGCAACGCGCAGAAGGTCGTCATGGCCCGCGCCCTCGCGTCCGACCCCCGGCTGCTCGTGCTGATCAACCCCACCGCGGGTGTCGACGTGAAGTCCAAGGAGTCCCTGCTCGCCCGCATGGACAGCGCCCGCGAGGACGGCACATCCGTACTCGTCGTCTCCGACGAACTCGACGACCTGCGGCGCTGCGACCGCGTCCTCGTCCTGTTCCACGGCCGTGTCGTCGCCGAGCACCCGGCGGGCTGGCGCGACCACGAGCTGATCGCCTCCATCGAAGGAGTGGACAACAATGGCTGACACCAAGGCCCCACCGGCCCTGCCCGTCAAGGTGCCGGACGCCCGTGCCGCCAGGACGGTCCTGCTCCGCCGTGCCCGCGAACTCGCCCTGGTGCCGGCCCTGTTGCTGCTGCTGGTGCTCGGCGCGGTCGTCAATGACTCGTTTCTCACCGAACGCAACCTGATCTCGATCCTCGGCGCCTCCGCCGCACTGGCGATGGTCGTCCTGGCGGAGTCGCTGGTCCTCATAACCGGCAAGTTCGACCTGTCCCTCGAATCGGTCGTCGGCATCGCACCCGCCGTCGGAGCGCTGCTCGTGCTGCCCGCCGCCCAGTCCGGCTGGGGCACCGAACTGCCCGCCGCCCTGGCCCTGTTGGCCGTCCTCGTGGTCGGCGCGGCCGTCGGCGCCTTCAACGGCATCCTGGTCGTGAAGTTCAAGCTCAACGCGTTCATCGTGACGCTCGCGATGCTGATCGTCCTGCGCGGTCTGCTCGTCGGCGCGACCAAGGGCAAGACGCTGTTCGGCATGCCCGACAGCTTCTACTCCCTCGCCACCACCACCTTCATCGGCATCCCCATGTCGGTATGGCTCGCGGCGGCCGCCTTCGCGATCACCGGGTTCGTGCTGAAGTACCACCGCATCGGGCGCGCCCTGTACGCCATCGGCGGCAACGCGGACGCCGCCCGCGCGGCCGGTATCCGGGTCGAGCGCGTGATGCTCGGCGTGTTCGTCGTGGCCGGCACGCTCGCGGCCGTCGGCGGGATCATCCAGACCGGCTACGTCGGGGCGATCAGCGCCAACCAGGGCAACAACATGATCTTCACGGTCTTCGCGGCCGCGGTGATCGGCGGCATCAGCCTGGACGGCGGCCGGGGCACCATGTTCGGCGCCCTGACCGGCGTACTCCTCCTGGGTGTCGTCCAGAACCTGCTCACCCTCGCCCAGGTCCCGTCGTTCTGGATCCAGGCCATCTACGGCGGAATCATCCTGGTCGCCCTCATGATCGCCCGCGTGACGACGGGCCGTGCGCAGGACTGACCCGGCGCCGTCCCCACCCTCGACCGAAAGGCCCTCTGTGTCCCCGACCCCCGGTCCCCCCGTCCGCGTGACCGCGCTCGACACCTACGACATCCGCTTCCCCACCTCGCGCGAGCTCGACGGCTCCGACGCGATGAACCCGGACCCGGACTACTCGGCCGCCTACGTCGTGCTGCGCACCGACGGGACGGACGGGCACGCGGGGCACGGATTCACCTTCACCATCGGGCGGGGCAACGAGGTCCAGGTCGCCGCGATCGAGGCGCTGCGCGGACACGTCGTGGGCCGGTCGGTCGACGAACTGTGCGCCGACCCGGGGACCCTGAACCGCGACCTGATCGGCGACAGCCAGCTGCGCTGGCTCGGCCCCGAGAAGGGCGTGATGCACATGGCCATCGGCGCCGTCATGAACGCCGTGTGGGACCTGGCCGCCAAGCGCGCCGACAAGCCCCTGTGGCGCCTGCTCGCCGACGCCGACCCGGAGTGGATCGTCCGCCAGATCGACTTCCGGTACCTCACCGACGCGCTCACCCCCGACGAGGCGCTGGCCCTGCTGCGTCGCGGTCGGGAGGGAGCGGAGGAGCGCACGGCCCGGCTGCTGGAGCGCGGATACCCCGCCTACACCACCTCCGCCGGCTGGCTCGGCTACGACGACGACAAGCTCAGCCGGCTCGCCGCCGAGGCCGTCGCCGACGGCTTCCGGCAGATCAAGCTGAAGGTCGGCGCCGACCTGGAGGACGACGTACGGCGCTGCCGTGTCGCCCGTTCGGTCGTCGGGCCGGACATCCGCATGGCGATCGACGCCAATCAGCGCTGGGACGTGGCCGAGGCGATCCGCTGGACCAAGGCCCTCGCGGAGTTCGCCCCGTACTGGATCGAGGAGCCCACCAGCCCCGACGACGTCCTCGGCCACGCGGCCGTCCGCGAGGCCGTCGCCCCGGTGAAGGTGGCCACCGGCGAGCACGTGCAGAACAGGGTCGTCTTCAAACAGCTCCTCCAGGCCGGCGCCCTCGACGTCGTCCAGATCGACGCGGCCCGCGTGGGCGGAGTCAACGAGAACCTCGCCATCCTGCTGCTGGCCGCCAAGTTCGGCGTCCCGGTCTGCCCGCACGCGGGCGGCGTCGGCCTGTGCGAAC
Source organism: Streptomyces sp. NPDC012935 (assembly GCF_042900345.1). NCBI lineage: Bacteria > Bacillati > Actinomycetota > Actinomycetes > Kitasatosporales > Streptomycetaceae > Streptomyces > Streptomyces sp. NPDC012935. The sequence continues at coordinate 369,769 of NZ_JBIBBC010000001.1, read as the reverse complement.
TCGTCCAGCACCTGTCGATGTACGACTACGTGGCCGTCACCGGCACCACCGAGGACCGCGTCATCGAGTACGTCGACCATCTGCACGACCACTTCCTCGACCCGGTGGTCATCAGGGAAGGTCACTACACGGCACCCACCGCGCCCGGCTTCTCGGCCGCCATGCGGCCCGAGTCGATCGAGCGGTACACGTTCCCGGACGGCGCCTTCTGGGCCGCCGACCTCCAGACGCAGAAGAAGGGGCACGCGGCATGAGCGACTTCGACGGACTCAAGGCGCTGGTGACGGGAGGCGCCTCCGGCATCGGGCGGGCCACGGCCGAACTCCTCGCCGCGCGCGGTGCCCAGGTCGCCGTGCTGGACCTGGACCCGTCCTCCGTCGACAAGCCACTGCTCGCCTTCCGTGCCGACGTCACCGACGACGCGTCCGTGCGCGAGGCCGTGGCGGCCGCCGTGGCCGGCCTCGGTGGACTGGACGTGCTGGTCAACAACGCCGGCATCGGCGCCCAGGGCACCGTCGAGGACAACGACGACGCCGAGTGGCACAGGGTCCTCGACGTCAACGTCGTCGGCATGGTCCGGGTGGCCCGCGCCGCTCTGCCCGAGCTGCGGGAGTCCTCGCACGCGGCGATCGTCAACACCTGCTCCATCGCAGCCACGGCCGGACTCCCGCAGCGGGCGCTCTACAGCGCCACCAAGGGCGCCGTGTACTCGCTCACCCTCGCCATGGCCGCCGACCACGTCCGCGAGGGCATCCGCGTCAACTGCGTCAACCCCGGCACGGTGGACACGCCCTGGGTCGGCCGCCTGCTCGACGCCGCACCCGACCCCACCGCCGAACGCGCCGCGCTGGAGGCCCGCCAGCCCACCGGGCGCCTCGTCTCGGCCGCCGAGGTCGCGGGCGCCGTCGCCTACCTGGCGAGCCCGCTCTCCGGCGCCACGACCGGTACCGCCCTCGCCGTCGACGGCGGCATGCAGGGCCTGCGCCTGCGGCCGGTGGGTCAGTGAGCATCCCCCGGGGACTCGGTTTCGGAGCCGCCGTCATCGGCAACCTCTACACCGAGGTCACCGACGAGCAGGCACACGAGGCGGTGTCCGCCGCCTGGCAGCGCGGCATCCGCTACTTCGACACCGCGCCCCACTACGGCCTCGGACTGTCCGAACGCCGCCTCGGCGCGGCCCTGCGCGAGCACCCACGCGAGGCATACACGGTCTCCACCAAGGTGGGCCGCCGTCTGGAACCTCAGGCCGGCGCCGGCGACGATCTGGCGAACGGCTTCGCCGTCCCCGCCACGCACCGCCGCGTCTGGGACTTCAGCGCGGACGGCGTACGACGCACCCTGGACGCCTGCCTGGAACGGCTGGGCCTCGACCGGGTCGACATCGTCTACCTCCACGACCCCGACGACCACGGCGAGCAGGCCTTCCGGGAGGGCTACCCGGCCCTGGAGAAGCTCCGCTCGCAGGGCGTGGTCGGCGCGATCGGCGTGGGCATGAACCAGGCGGAGATGCTCACCCGCTTCGTCCGCGACACGGACGTCGACGTGGTGCTGTGCGCCGGCCGCTACACCCTGCTCGACCAGAGCGCGCTCACGGCACTGCTGCCCACAGCCGTGGAGCGAGGCGTCGCCGTGGTGATCGGCGGTGCCTTCAACTCGGGTCTGCTCGCGGACCCCAGGCCGGGGGCGACGTACAACTACGCCCAGGCACCGGCCGACTTGCTGGAGAGGGCCGTACGCATGAACGAGATCGCGCGGCGTCACGGCATCACCTTGCGCGCCGCCGCGCTGGCCTTCTGCATGGCCCACCCGGCGGTGGCGAGCGTCCTGGTCGGTGCCCGCTCGGCCGGTGAAGTCCACGACAGTGTCGACCAGTTCGTCACGCCGGTCCCCGCAGCCTTCTGGCAGGAGCTACGGGACACCGGACTCCTGGCCACCGAGGAGCCCTCATGAGAGTCGCCCTGCACACCAAGGTCCGCGCGGACCGGGTCGCCGAGTACGAGGCCGCCCACCGGGAGGTGCCGGTCGAGCTCACGGACGCGATCCGTGCCGCCGGCGCCACCTCCTGGACGATCTGGCGCAGCGGCACCGACCTCTTCCACGTCCTGGAGTGCGAGGACTACGGCCGCCTCCTCGCCGAGCTGGAGCAGTTGCCGGTCAATGTGGCCTGGCAGGCCCGCATGGCCCAGTTGCTCGACGTGGTGCACGACTACTCCGGCGAGGGCGCCGACGCCGGGCTGCCTCTGGTGTGGGAGCTGCCGTGACGGTCGTGGATGCCCACCACCATGTGTGGGACCTTTCGGTGCGGGACCAGGACTGGATCGCGGGTCCCGAACTTTGGCCGCTGCGGCGGAACTTCACGGTCGCCGACCTCGCCTCCGAGGCGCGGGCGGCCGGGGTCGGCCGTACCGTCCTGGTGCAGACCGTCACCGTGCCCGAGGAGACCCCGGAGTTTCTCGCCCTCGCCGCCGAGCACGACCTCATCGCGGGCGTCGTCGGCTGGACCGACCTCACCCGCCCGGACGTCGCCGAGGAACTGGCCCGGCTGCGGGAACTGCCCGGCGGCCGCTACCTCAAGGGCATCCGCCATCAGGTGCAGGGCGAGCCCGATCCTCAGTGGCTGCTGCGTGCGGACGTACGGCGCGGACTGGCCGCCGTGGCGGAGGCGGGGCTGGTCTACGACCTCGTGGTCCTGCCCCACCAACTGCCCGCCTGCACCAAGGCGGCGGCCTTGCTGCCCGAACTCACCTTCGTCCTCGATCACTTGGGCAAACCGCCCATCGCGTCCGCCGCCCGCGAGCCCTGGACGTCCGATGTCCGTGCCCTCGCCGCACTCCCCAACACCGTCTGCAAGCTCTCCGGCATGGTCACCGAGGCCGACCTCGCCTCCTGGACCGTCGACGACCTGCGCCCGTACGCCGATGTGGTGCTGGAGGCGTTCGGCCCGCAGCGGCTGATGTACGGCTCGGACTGGCCGGTGTGCACGCTGGCCACGTCGTACGGTCAAGCACTCGCCACAGCACGGGAGCTGACAGACTCCGGCGATCGCACGCACATCTTCGAGACCACCGCCGCCCGCGTCTACGACCTCTGAGCCACTCCCGCGAGCCGGGTCGGCGGCAGATACTCCCGCACATACGTCCGCTCCCAGCACGCGCCCGTCTCCCGCAGCTCCTGCCAGGTCGTGTACCGGTAGCGGAAGAGGCGGGCGCGGACATAGCAGGGCGGCGCGTCCGGCGGGAACGGTGAGCGACGCAGCAGCTTCAGTGTGTCGCGGTCGTTCTCCAGCAGCCGCTCCATCAGCGTGCCGAACCAGGAGCCGGCGTAGGCGGGCGACAGCGCGGCGAACCACATCAGCCAGTCCAGCCGCAGATGGTACGGCGCGAACTGCCGCGGCCAGCGCCGCGGATCGCCCGGCTTGCCCTTGAACTCGTACTCCCGCCAGTCCGAGTCCTCGCGCGGAACGTCGTCGGCGGTGCCCTCGATCACCACCTCGTACCGGACCCTGCTGACGCTGCCGAACGCGCCGTAGGTGTTGACCAGGTGGAGCGGGTCGAAGGAGCGGTTCATGATCTGGCGGCGGGAGATCATGTTCGCGACCGGGTGGTAGCTCAGGCCGACGAGGAGCACGGCGACCGCGATCACCACGATCACGTACCACAGCGGCGGGCCGGGCACGGCCGGCGGATCGCTCGGGAAGCGCACCGCCGACAGGGCCAGCACGATGGTGATCCAGTTCAGCCAGGAGAAGTTGCCCGACAGGACCAGCCACAGCTGGGTGACGATCATCAGCGCGGCGGCGGCCGTGGCGATCGGCTGCGGAGTGAACAGCAGGACGGGCACGGCGAGTTGGGTGACGTGGTTGGCGGCCACCTCGACCCGGTGCACGGGTTTGGGCAGATGGTGGAAGAACCAGCTCAGCGGGCCCGGCATCGGCTGCGTCTCGTGGTGGTGGTCCAGGCAGGTCAGCTTGCGCCAGCAGGCGTCGCCGCGCATCTTGATCAAGCCCGCGCCGAACTCGACACGGAACAGGATCCAGCGCAGCAGGAACAGCACCACGACCGGCGGCGCCACCTCGTCGTTGCCCAGGAAGACCGCGAGGAAGCCGACCTCCAGCAGCAGGGACTCCCAGCCGAACGAGTACCAGGTCTGGCCGACGTTCACGATCGACAGATACAGCGCCCACGGGATCAGCCACAGCAGCATGGCGCCCCACAGGGGCACCAGGGAGTCCAGCCCGCCGAGCAGTGCCGCCGACACCGCGCAGCCCGACCAGGCGCAGGCCGCGAAGAACCGGTCCGAGTAATGGAGTTGGAACAGGCTCGGCGCGGCCCTGAAGCGCACCCGTTCGACGAAGCGGGGCACGGGCAGCATGCCGCGCTCACCCATCAGCGGGCGGAACTGCAGCGCCGCCGTCAGGAACGCGACGAGATACACACCGGCCAGAGCCCGCTGGAAGACCAGCCGGCTCGTCCAGTAGTCCGGTGCGATGAACCAGTCCACGGCCGTGCCCCTCTTCTCTCCATTGTCGCTCCGGGAGACCCGTGTGACTCTCCGTATACCACCTCTCCGCTTGCGTAACCCGAGTGAGTGAAGCAGACAATTGGGGACGAAGTTCCTGATCATCTCCGATGACCGGCGGGAGGACGTGGTGCGGACACCCACCCGAACCCTCGTCACGGCCTGCGCGCTCTCGGCGGCCCTCGTCGCCGCCGGCTGCGGTACCGCCGGCGACGAGGACACGGACGCGAGCGGGACGCTCTTCCTCCAGCCTGTCGCCGACCAGGGGCCGGACCCCTTCACCGACTCCACGGTCACCTCGACCGTCACCCCGTCGCCGGTCACCCGGACGCCGAGGCCCGCGCGCTCGGGGCGGACCGGGCTCCAGCCCCTGTCCGGCGAAACGCCCGGCCTGTACGGCGGCACGCCGGGCTCCGGAAGCTGTGACGTGCCGCGGCAGATCGACCAGCTCACCTCCGACCGGGCCAGGGCCCGCGCCTTCGCCCAGACGGCGGGCATCCCCCAGGCGTCGATCGCCACCTATCTGCGCGGGCTGACCTCGGTCGTCCTGCGTGCCGACACCCGGGTCACCAACCACGGGTTCCGCGACGGCATGGGAACCGGCTACCAGTCCGTCCTGCAGGCGGGCACCGCCGTCCTCGTCGACAACCACGGTGTGCCCCGCGTCCGCTGCGCCTGCGGAAATCCGCTCGCCCCGCCCGTCGACCCGCGCGGCAACCCGGGCACCAGCGGCCGGGCCTGGCCGGGGTACCGGCCGAGCCAGGTGGTCGTGGTGGCCCCGACGATCCGGCTGATCACCAACATCACGATCATCAACGTCGCCGACAACACCTGGATCGAACGGCCGATCGGTCATCGGGGCCACGACCGCGACCACGCCGTACGCCCGGCGAGGCCGGTGACCCCGACTCCGCACGACAGCGGCCCGCGCAATGACGTCGGCGGGTTCCCCGAGGACGGCAGCGAACCCCCGTCCGGTGGGCGTACCTCCACGCCCGAGTCGCCGACCGACTGTGTGACTCCGACGGCCACCGCCACGGTCGCGCCCGGGACCACCGACGGCAGGCCGGCCAGGGCCCCGTCGGACACCCCCAGCACCCTCCCCGCCGACTGCCCGACGGACACCGTCACGGCGTCGCCCCCGGAGTCCGACCCCGGCCACCCGCCCGCCCCGTCGGAGTCACCCCGGTCGTCCACGTCGCCCGATGGGCCCAGTGCCCCCCAACCCCGTACACAGCCGGATACCACCTCCGGCTCCGCGGAAGAGGTCGGACCTCAGGCCGTCCCGGACGCCCCGGACACACCCGACGGCGGCGGGCTGATCCCTGACGGCCCCGACGCACCCGCCACCCCCGGCGCCTCCGACCGGACCTCCGGCAGCATCTTCGGCAGTCCGACCGACATCTTCGACGGCTGACCGAGGCCGGAACATGGTCATGGAATCGGGCCGAGGCGGTTCCGTCGCCCCGGTCGAAGAATCCGGCAAATCCTGGCAAGGTGGCCCCATGGTTGATCGGGGAGCGAGCGCCCTGTCACTCCCGGACGACTGGCCCGCCCACCCGGATCCGATCCTGGCGCTCAACCGCATGGGCAGCTTCGACTGGGACCTGGACTCCGGTGTGTTCCACATGGACGCCCAGGCCCACGAGGTCTTCGACCTGCGCCCCGACGAATACGACGGAAACCCCCAGAGCCTGGCGGTCCGGGTGCCGCGACACGAGGCCTACCGGCTGGACGGCATGGTCTCCAAGGCCCTGAAGGACGGCAGCGAGAACTACGGCGCGTACTTCCGCATCCGCTGCCGCGACGGCACCCTGCGCTGGACTCACACCCAGGGCTACATCCGCCGCGACGAGACGGGCCGCCCGCGCCGCATCATCGGCATCGTCCGGGACGCCACCGACGAACTCGCCGAGAGCGAGGAGCGGCGGGAGCAGGCGGCCGAACTCGAAGCGCGCCGTCAGCAGACGAGCGTCGTCCAGCTCACCACGGCCGCTCTCGCCCACGCCCGCACCGTCCAGGACGTCATCGACGTCCTCAAGGACACCCACGGCATCACCCACCTGGGCGCCACCAGCCTGGTCATGGGTCTGGTCGAGGCCGGCCGTATCCGGCTGGTCGCAGAGGGGCCCGCGGGCAGCTTCGTGCCCGGCACGATGGTCACCCGGATCGACGAGCAGTACCCGATGAGCGAGGTCGTACGGACCCTCAGCCCACGCTTCATCGAGTCGCCGGAGGAGTTCGCGGAGCGCTATCCGATCCTCTGGCCGCACATCACGGACCTGCACATCACGGCCGCCGCCTACATGCCGCTGATCGCCCAGGCCCGGCCCATCGGGGCCATCGGCCTGCTCTACAGCGACCGCGACGGCTTCTCCGCCGAGGACCGCAACGTCCTCGTCGCCCTCGGCAGCAGCATCGCGCAGAGCCTGCAGCGGGCCATGCTCTACGAGCAGGAGAAGGACCTCGCCACCGGCCTCCAGCAGGCGATGCTGCCGCGCACCATCCCCAGCGTCCCCGGCGCCGACGTCGCCGTCCGCTACCGTTCCGCCTCGCTCGGCCGCGACATCGGCGGCGACTGGTACGACCTGATCCCGCTGCCGGGCGGCCGGGTCGGTGCCGTCATCGGCGACGTCCAGGGCCACGACACACACGCCGCCGCCGTCATGGGCCAGTTGCGCATCGTCCTGCGTGCCTACGCCGCCGAGGGGCACACCCCCGCCACGGTGATGGCCCGCGCCTCGGTGTTCCTGCACGAACTGGACACCGACCGCTTCGCGACCTGTCTGTACGCGGAGGCCGACCTGTCCACCGGCGTCGTGCAGGTGGTCAGGGCCGGCCATATCGACCCCCTGCTCCGGGAGCCCGGCGGTGCCTGCCGGCGCGTCGCGGTGGAGGGCGGGCTGCCGCTCGGCCTGTCGGCGGAGTTCGGGCGGCTCGAATACCCGGTCGGCACCATCGAACTGGACTCCGACCACACCCTGCTGCTGTGCACCGACGGCCTGGTCGAACAGCCCGGCGCCGACCTCGACGACGGCATGCAGGCCCTGACCGCGCTCATCGCCACCGGCCCGAACGACGTACGGGAACTCGCGGACCTCCTCATCGACGTCGCCGAGGAACGCGGCGGCGACGACGACGTTGCCCTGCTCCTGCTGCGCCGCCGCGTCCTGGACGCCCCGCAGGCCGGCGGCCGCCTCCAGCAGCATGTCGCCCCCGGTGACCCCGAGGCCCTGACCGGCGCCCGCCACATGATCCGCGCCGCCGTGCGCGCCTGGGGCGCCGGGGACCGGGACGACGAGATCGAACTGGTCGCCGACGAGCTGATCACCAACGCGCTGATGCACACCGAGGGCGCGGCCGTCGTGACCCTGCGGGTCCTGGCGGGCTCCGACCGGCGGCTGCGGGTCGAGGTCGAGGACTCCTCCAGCGCCCTGCCGCGGCGCCGTGAGGCGGGGGAGTCGGGCGTCTCCGGCCGGGGCCTGCTCCTGGTCGACCTGCTCACGGACGTGTGGGGCGTCGAGGCGCGGGGCGGCGGCAAAGCGGTGTGGTGCGAGTTCGTGGTGCCGGAGCGGAGCTGAGGCTGTCGGTGCCGGGTGGCACTCTGGACGTATGCCGGAACTCCCCGAGGTCGAAGCGCTCAAGGACTTCCTGACCGAGAACCTGGTCGGCCACGAGGTCGTGAGGGTGCTGCCCGTCGCGATCAGCGTCCTGAAGACGTACAACCCGCCGGTCACCGCCCTTGAGGGGCACGAGGTCACCGAGGTGCACCGCTACGGCAAGTTCCTCGACCTCGTCACGGCCGACGGCCCCCACCTGGTGACCCACCTCGCCCGCGCGGGCTGGCTCCACTGGAAGGACGAGCTGCCGAGCGGGATGCCCCGCCCCGGCAAGGGTCCGCTCGCGCTGCGCGTGGCCCTGGAGACCGGCGCGGGCTTCGACCTCACGGAGGCCGGCACCCAAAAGCGCCTCGCGGTGTACGTGGTGGGCGATCCCCAGGAGGTCCCGGGCGTCGCCCGCCTCGGCCCGGACCCGCTCGCCGACGACTTCGACGAGGCACGCTTCGCGGCCCTGCTGAAGGACGAGCGCCGCCAACTCAAGGGTGCCCTGCGCGACCAGAGCCTGATCGCCGGAGTCGGCAACGCCTACAGCGACGAGATCCTGCACGCGGCGAAAATGTCCCCGTTCAAGCTGGCGGCGTCCCTGACTCCCGGCGAGACGGCCACGCTGTACGAGGCTCTGCGGACGACCCTCACCGAGGCGGTCGAGCGCTCGCGCGGGGTGGCGGCCGGCCGGCTGAAGGCCGAGAAGAAGAGCGGCCTGCGGGTCCACGGCCGCGCCGGCGAGCCCTGCCCGGTGTGCGGCGACACCATCCGCGAGGTCTCCTTCAGCGACTCCTCGCTCCAGTACTGCCCGACCTGCCAGACGGGCGGGAAGCCGCTGGCGGACCGCAGACTGTCCCGCCTGCTGAAGTAGCCGGAACCGGACAGCGGAGCAATGGCTCAGCGGGGCTGGAGCGTGACCAGGTGCTCCCCGTCCGCGGTTCTCACCTCGTAGCGGGCGATCTCGTCCATGTGCATCGCCGAGGCACCCGTCATGGTGTTCTCGCCGGAGTCGTGATCGCCGCCGTGCCAACTGGTGACGGTCTCCTGCGCGCCGTCCCGGCCGACGGCGATCAGATGACAGGGGCGCGACCCCGCGCTGTCCTTCACCTTCAGCTCCACCTGGCTGCCGTAGCCCTCGTTCTCGGTGGTGACCTGCGCCCACACACCCGAGCGGGCGTCGGTCGCCTCGACCACCTGTACGGCACTGGTGTCGCCGCTCGCCATCATCGCGACCCCGGGACCGGCCAGGGCGATCACCACCGAGGCGGCCACGGCGTACATCGTGCGCCGACGCCGGGCGCGGTGGCGGGTCGCCACCGTTTCCAGCAGCCGGTTCAGCATCTGCGGGCCGGGCGTGGCCATCGGGTGCACGAACCGGGGCGTCGAACGCCGGTACAGCATCAACTGGCGGGTGATGGGCCCGAACTCGGTCACGTGTGCCGCACACTGGGGGCACTCCATGAGGTGGTCCTCGAAGCGGAAAGCCTCCGCCTCGTTCAGCACGCCGAGCGCGTACGCGGCGACGTCGCGATGCCTCTCCAGGGACCTCATGCCGAATCCTCGTGCCGTTGGGTGCGGGGTGGGTTACTCCTTGCACCCACAGGTACGCACCAGGCAGTCGAATCACTCAAGGCCGCTACCGAATCGCAACCAAAGGATTCGGAGCGGCCGGGGCCGAGGATTGGTCCGAGAAGAGAACAACTTAGAAAAGATGGATGGCGAGGTGCCCGAGCGGCAGCCCGAGCTGCCACGCCGGCGTCCACACCTTCGGCCCGTCGTCCTCACCGACCGGCGCTGCGCCGCCCGGCACCGCGTTCAGATCGGGCGCGAGCAGCTCGGTCTCCTGCAGCCAGCGCCAGGCCGCCTCGGCCAGCTCCAGGTCGGGCGCCGGCCCGCCGGACTCCACCGCCTCGGCCGCCAGGCCCGCCATGCGCTCGCGCACCCAGTCCTGCCACGGCTGGTCGTACGCCGTGAGCGACAGCCAGGTCTCCAGCTGGGTGACGACCCGGATGCCGGAGAGTTCGCCGTCGGTGTCGGACAGGAAGATGGTCAGCGCCAGGGCATCGCGCCCGGCACGGAACTCGAAGGACGTCGGCGGCATGAGATCGCCGGTCCGCAGCAGCTCGTCGGCAATGTACTCGGCGTACAACCACGCCATGGGGACGGTCAGTTCACCGCCACCGGTGCCGTCCGTGCTCTCTTGACCTCTGTGCAGCATCCCTTCCTGCCTTCCTCCGGTGAGTGCGTCGCCCTACCCCGGGGCCTGGGCCCTGGCCCAATCCGGAACACGGATGAGGACAGCCGATTACTCAACCGGGGTGTTCAGCAAGGCGCTTTACGGAGGTTTGACTCAGCCATTGGTTTCACCGCAGGTCGGCCGCGTATCCAGGAAGCACCCGGCGCAGGGCGCGCAGCGCATAGTACGCGCGGGACTTCACGGTACCGGGCGGAATTCCCAGGGTCTGAGCGGCTTCCGCAACACTCGCCCCTTGGAAGTACACCAGCACCAGAACTTCACGGTGCTCCGGAGTGAGTGTCTTCACAGCTTCGCGTACATCGAGCATCTCCGCGGCCCGCTCGGCGTGATCGGAGATGACCCGTGCGTTCTCCAGGATCGCGTCGCCCACCTCGGGAGGCCGGGCCTGCCGGGCCCGCCGGGCATCGATCGCGAGCCGCCGCCCGACCGTCATCAGCCACGGCCGCACGGAGTCGAAGTCGTCGGCACGCAGGGCCTCGGGATGCTGCCAGGCGCGCACCAGCGTCTCCTGGACGAGGTCCTCGGCACGCTGCCGGTCGCCGTCGCAGAGCCGGAGCAGGAGCGCGAAGAGGGGCCGGCCGTGCTCGCGCTGCAGTGCTGCGAGCTCGTGCTCGGCGGTTGTCCCGTTCGTGAGGGTGATTCCGGCCGTCATGGCCGTATGGCATCGCAGGCGCCCGTTGCGGGACAGGGCACGCACACGGATCTGCGGCGGACGGTCGATCGCGTCGGCGAACGGTTCGACGAACGGTTCATTCCGCCTATGGGGTGCGCGCCGGACGGCCTAATGAAAGTGGCCGGATTGTTTGCGGGCGGGTAGGGCTTCGTACCTATTGATCCGTATATACGACCACGAGGGGTGAGCCGATGATCGCACGCAGTCGAGTTGTGGCCCTCGCTGCGACCGCCGTTCTCGCCGCAGGCGCCGCCTGTCAGGCCCACAGCCGGGAGGCCCCGGGAAATCCGGGCCCGGCCGCCAAGGAGCCCCGCGGCTTCACGCTCGTGGCCTCCGGGGACGTCCTGCCGCACAGCGCGATCATCGAACGCGCCCGCTTCGACTCGGGCGGCTCCGGATACGACTTCCGCCCGATGCTCGCCGGCGTCAGACCCGTGGTCTCCCGCGCCGATCTGGCGCTGTGTCACATGGAGACCGTCTACGGCGAGAACGGCGAGTACACCGGCTACCCCCGGTTCAAGTCCCCGCCGGAGGTGGCCCGGGCTCTCGCCGCCACCGGCTACGACGGCTGTTCCACCGCCTCCGAACACAGCCTCGACGACGGCGCCGCCGGCATTCTGCGCACCTTGAACGCCCTCGACCGGGCGAAGGTGCGGCACGCGGGAACGGCGCGCACCGAGGCCGAGTCGCGCACCGTGACCGTGCTGCGCGCGGGGCGGGCCAAGGTCGCGCACCTCGCGTACACCTACGGCGTCAACGGTTTCCCGCTGCCGTCGGGACAGCCCTGGGCGGTCAACATGACCGACCAGACCAAGATCCTCACGGACGCCCGGGCCGCCCGTAAGGCGGGCGCCGACGTGGTCGTCGTATCGCTGCACTGGGGCACCGAATGGCGCGACGCGCCCGACGGCGAGCAGTTGACCCTGTCCCGCGAGCTCACGGCCGCCCGCACCGGCGGCCGCCCCGACATCGACCTGATCCTCGGCACCCACGCCCATGTGCCGCAGGCGTACGAGAAGGTCAACGGCACCTGGGTGGTCTACGGCATGGGCAACCAGATCGCCGGCGCGATGTACAACGACCGGGGCGTGCAGGACCCGCGCGGCAACCAGTCCACCCTCGGCCGCTTCACCTTCGAACCGCCGGCCCGAAAGGGCGGTCGCTGGCAGGTGTCCAAGGCCGAGTTCGTGCCCCAGCTGTTCGACATCGACGCCGGCCGTGTGATCGATCTCAACCGGGCACTCGCCAAGGGCGCCGACGTGCGCGGGGTGCGGGACCGGATCCGGGACGTCGTGCTGAGCAGGGGGGCCGGGAAGGACGGGCTGGTGATGGCGGAGTAGGTGGGCGGAGTCGGTCGACGTCGACGTGGTCGAACCCGGCCACGTCGACGCCGGGTCCGCGGTACTCGTCGGCTTCTCGATGGGTGGGCCGGACGCCACCGACACGGTGCGGGGGTGCCCGGAACTCATCCGTGCGGTGGTCACCTGCGGCGCCGCGACCGGGGAGTTCCTGTGCACGGACGACGGTCCCGCGCACGCGCCGAGGTGGTCGAAGGCGTCGGCCATGACCCGAACAGCCACGCGCCCCCGCGCCGCGGCGGATCGTCGTACGGCCAGGCGACGACGCCCTCGTCCCGCCGCCCTTCCGCGGCTACGGCACCACCGTCACCGGCCAGCGCCCCGCCTTGACCAACCGCACCGCGACGGAACCGATGATCCGGTGCCCGGCCTGTTCCGACGCGCCGACGACCACGGCGTCCGCCTTCAGATCGTCCGCCGCCTTGACCAGGCCGTTGTAGGGGTCGCCGGGGAAGGTGTGGAACTCCCAGCGGATGTCGAATATCCCCTTCACCCGCTCGGTCGCGTCCCTGATCTGTGCGATCAGGTCCTCGGCGATCTCGTCGGTGGTCTCCGCGACCGGCGCCCCGAGGGCGGCGCCCGCCGACATCACCGGCTGCACGTACACGACGGCGAGCAGCGCGTGCTGCCGTCGGGCCAGGCCACCGGCGTAGGCCGCCGCGCGGAGCGAGGAGTCGGAGCCGTCCACTCCGACCACGATGACCTTGGGCCCGTCAGTGCCCCGCTCGAACTGGTGCGAGTGCTGTTCCGTCACGGCACGGAGGCTATCGGAAGCCGCTGGTCCCGCCGTCGTGCAGGCCGCTCGACGGGCGAGGAGGCTGCGGGCTTCCTAGAGTCGGAGCATGAGTGCCACCGTGGAGGTCACCCGCGAGAAGGGTGCCACGGGCCCGATACGGTCGCCCCGGAACGGTTTCCTGCGCAGGGTGCCGGAGGGATTCGCGACCTTTTTCGGCGCCCTGGGACTGCTCTGCACCCTACTGGCCGTCATCCCGCCGCTGCGCACCGCGCTCCGCCCGGTCGTGCGCGGCCTCGACCAGATCATCGTCCCCGTCAGCGCCAACCTCGCCTACGCCGTCTTCCTCTTCCTGCTCGCCGCCGCGACGGCGGCCCGCAAGAAGATCGCCTGGTGGCTGGTGGTCGTCTACCTCGGGTTGCTGGTCCTGAGCGACCTGCTCGGCACGGTGTTCGGCGACTACGCAGACTCCGTCCCGTCCCTGATCGTCTGCGCGCTCGCACTGGCCCTGCTGATCGTCGCCCGCAAGGAGTTCTACGCCGCCTCCCGCCGCGCCGCCGTACGCCGGGCCCTCGGCGTCCTGGTCGCCGGGCTGGCCATCGGGATCCTGATCGGCTGGGGGCTGGTCGAGCTGTTCCCCGGCACCCTGCCGCAGAGCCAGCGGCTGGCCTGGGCCGCCGACCGGGTCTGCGGCGGCCTCGTCTCCGGCGCCTCCTACGACGGACGCCCGCCCCGCCCGCTGTTCTTCGTGCTCGGCCTGTTCGGCGCGCTCGCCCTGCTGAACGCCGCCGCGACACTGTTCCGCTCGCAGCGCATGGAGGCCGCCCTGCACGACGACGAGGAGGCCCGCATCCGCGCCCTCCTCAAGGCCTACGGCGGCCAGGACTCCCTCGGCTACTTCGCCACCCGGCGGGACAAGGCGGTCGTCTTCTCGCCCAGCGGCAAGGCCGCCGTCACCTATCGCGTCGAGGCCGGGGTATGCCTCGCCAGCGGAGACCCGGTCGGCGACCGGGAGGCCTGGCCGCGCGCCATCGCCGTATGGCTGGACGTGGCCCGTCGGCACGCCTGGGCGCCCGCCGCGATGGGCGCCTCCGAGGACGGGGCCAAGGCCTACGCGCGCGCCGGGCTCGGCGCCCTCCAACTCGGCGACGAGGCGATCCTTCAGGTGGCGGACTTCGACCTCGACGGCCGTGACATGCGAGTCACCCGGCAGGCCGTGCACCGGGTCCGCCGCACCGGCGCCCACTGCCGCATCCGCCGCCACTCCACCCTCACCGAGGGGGAGATGGAGGAGCTGATCGCCAAGGCCGACGCCTGGCGCGACACCGAGACCGAACGCGGCTTCTCCATGGCCCTGGACCGACTCGGCGACCCGGCCGACGGCGACTGCCTCTTCGTGGAGGCCCTCGGCGAGGACGGCCAGCTGCTCGCGCTGCTCTCCTTCGTGCCCTGGGGCAGGGACGGCATCTCCCTGGACCTGATGCGCCGGGACCGCGAAGCCCCCAACGGGGTCATGGAGTTCATGGTCGCCGACCTGTGCGCGGCGGCACCGAAGATGGGCATCCGCAGGATCTCGCTGAACTTCGCCGTGTTCCGCTCCGTCTTCGAGGAGGGCGCGCGCATCGGCGCCGGACCCGTGCTGCGGCTGTGGCGCCGGCTGCTGCTGTTCTTCTCCAAGTGGTGGCAGCTGGAGGCCCTGTACCGCTCCAACGCCAAGTACCAGCCGCAGTGGTTCCCGCGCTTCATCTGCTACGGCGAGGCCGCCTCCCTCGCTCGCATCGGCACGGCCTCCGCCATCGCCGAGGGCTTCGTCTCCGTACCGTCGCTGCACCAACTCCGAAGAAAGGGGCACCCGCGAGGGGGACCGCGGCCCGCCACCACCGAAGGGCTGCCCTCGCTGGCGGCGCTCGGCCTCGACGGAGGGGACGAGGCCGGGGCGGCCGGGCCGGATGCGGGCCTGCCCGAGCAGGTCCGCATCCGGCACCACACCCTCGACCGGCTGCGCACCGACGGCATCGACCCCTACCCGGTCGGCATCCCGGTCCGCACCCACGCCCTGGCCCAGATCCACAAGGGCGAGCAGGTCACCGTGGCCGGCCGGATGATGCTGGTACGCGACTTCGGCGGCATCGTCTTCGTAGTGCTGCGCGACTGGTCCGGCGATCACCAGCTCGCCCTCACCCGCAAGGACTCCGGCGCCGCCCTCGACCGCTTCACCTCCGACACCGACATCGGCGACCTCATCAGCGTCACCGGCCTGGCCGGCGTCAGCGACAAGGGCGAACCGACCGTCTTCGTCACCTCCTGGCAGCTCATCGGCAAGTGCCTGCGCCCGCTGCCCGACAAACGCCGCGGCCTCGCCGACCCCGAGGCCAAGGTCCGCATGCGCTACCTCGACCTGGTCTCCAGCCCCGCCGCCCGCGACGTGGTCCGGGCCCGCTCCACCGCCATCCAGGCGGTGCGCCAGGGCCTGCTGCAACGCGGCTTCCTGGAGGTCGAGACGCCGGTGCTGCAGCAGATCCACGGCGGCGCCAACGCCCGCCCCTTCACCACCCACATCAACGCCTACGACCTCGACCTCTATCTGCGCATCGCCCCCGAGCTCTATCTCAAGCGGCTGTGCGTCGGCGGCGTGGAGAAGGTCTTCGAGATGGGCCGCACCTTCCGCAACGAGGGCGTCGACTACAAGCACAACCCCGAGTTCACGATCCTGGAGGCCTACCAGGCGTACGCCGACTACGACGTGATGCTCGACCTCGTCCGCGAGCTGATCCAGGGCGCCGCCACCGCCGCCTTCGGCTCGCCGGTCGCCCGCAAGGACGGCCACGAGTACGACATCGCGGGGCAGTGGCCGGTCAAGACGGTGTACGGCGCGATCTCCGAGGCGCTGGGGGAGGAGATCCGCCCCGACACGGAACTGCTGCGACTGCACCGGCACTGCGACCGCGTGGGCGTGCCGTACACCGCCGACGACGGCCATGGCGACGTCGTCCTGGAGATGTACGAGCGGCTCGTCGAGGAGAAGACCCAGCTGCCGACCTTCTACAAGGACTTCCCGACCGACGTCTCCCCGCTCACCCGCCAGCACCGCTCCGACCCAAGGCTCGCCGAGCGCTGGGACCTCGTCGCCTTCGGCACCGAACTCGGCACCGCCTACTCCGAACTCACCGACCCCGTCGAGCAGCGCCGCCGCCTCACCGCCCAGTCCTTGCTCGCCGCCGGGGGAGACCCGGAGGCCATGGAACTGGACGAGGACTTCCTCGACGCCCTCGAGTACGCCATGCCGCCCACCGGGGGCCTCGGCATCGGCGTGGACCGACTGGTGATGTTCCTCACCGGCCTGACGATCCGTGAGACCCTGCCGTTCCCCCTGGTCCGCCGCCGCTGACGGCGTCTCGCAGGCCTGAGGGCTGCGCCGGGCGGGTGTATTCGTACCGCCGTACCGGTGTCGCACTGGTGCGCCGGTCCCGCATCGGGCGACTGATGAGTCATGACGAAGGATCAGGTGCCCCCACGTCTGCTCACGCGACGCCGCGCGCTGCTGGCCGGTGCCGCCGCCGTCGGAGCCGCCGGCTCGGCCGGCCTGTTCGCGACGGTCGCGGGCGACGCCGACAAGCCGGTCCGGCCCGCCGCCCCCGCCGCGGGCGCACAGGCGCGCCCCGCGCTCAAGCCCTCCAGCTACCGGCTCCAGCCCCTGACGGGGTACGGCCCGCCCCGGGCGGCGCCCCGGCGGACCCTCGTCCGGCGCGAGCCCCTGCTGCGTGTGTCGGGGCGCGGCCGCACCATGGTGCTGACCTTCGACGACGGGCCCGACCCCCGCTACACGCCGCACATCCTGGACACCCTGCGCGAGTACGACGTCCGCGCGATGTTCTTCGTGTGCGGCGAGATGGTCGCCGCGAACGGGGACCTCGTCGCGCGGATGGCCGACGAGGGCCATGTCGTCGGCAACCACACCTGGTCCCACCCGCTGCTCACCGGTCTCGGCCGGCGCCGGATCCGCGAGGAGATGGAGCGCACCAGCGACGTCATCGAGGAGACGTACGGCGAGCGCCCCGCCTGGTTCCGCGCCCCCTACGGCGCCTGGAACCGCACCGCCTTCCGGCTCGGCGCCGAGCTGGGCATGGAGCCGCTGGCCTGGACCGTCGACACCCTCGACTGGACCGCCCCCGGCACCCGCACGATCGTCGACCGGGTCGAGAACGGCGCCGCCCCCGGCGTCGTGGTGCTCTCGCACGACGCCGGGGGCGACCGCTCCCAGAGCGTCCGGGCCCTGCGCGCCTATCTGCCGCAGCTGCTGGACTCCGGGTATTACCTCACCGTTCCGGAACGGCATTACGCGTGACGGCTTTCGCCCGCCCGGCAGGGACGCTCAGCGCACCTCGACCAGGCTGGCGAAAGCGACGACGTTCCCGTCGTAACCGTTCTGCTGGGAGAAACCCCCGCCGCAGGTGATGACCCGCAACTCGGCGCTCCCCTTCGAGGCGTAGACCCGGTCGCCGGGAAAGTTGTTCTTCTCGAACACCTCGATGCCGTAGATCTCGAAAACGACCGTCTTTCCGTCCTTGCGGACGATCTCGACGCGATTGCCCTTCTGCAGGCCGCCGAGTCCGTAGAACACGGCGGGGCCCTGAGCGTTGTCGACATGTCCGACGACGACCGCGGTGCCCTTCTCGCCCGGAGACACCGAACCGGTGAACCAGCCCGCCAGATTGGGGTCCTCCGGCGGTGGTGCGCCGACCCAGCCGTCCACGTCCAGACCGACCGGGATCATCGGCGCGTCGACCTGGATGCCGGGAATCCTGACGCGGTCCGGCAGGGCGTACGGCAGCGGCTGTGCGGCACCGGCGTAGAGGCCCGCGGGCACCCGGGTGTCCGGGGCGGCGGCGGAGGCGGGCTGCGGCGGCCCCTGGTCGAACTCCCCCGAGCCGTTGCGAACGAGCGCGAGGCCGGTCAGCAGAACCAGCGCTATCACACCCCAAGGAGCACGCCTCTTTCGTCGCTCCTCCTCTTCGGCCAGTTCGGCCAGCTCGGACGCAGACATTCCACTACCCCTCTCGACGCGGCCGTCGCCCCGTCATTCGCGCATATGTGAACGCTAAGTCCCGCGTGCGAAAGCGGCGACGGGGCAGATACGAACGGGTGGCCCCGCTCCTTTCGGTGCGCCATCCGAGTTGCCGCCCGCAGGAAAATTCTGACGGTGTGTGACCTGCGGCAATTCAGCTTGTGGGGTTATCTGTCGGCGTGTCCTCTCACCAGGACGGACCATCGCCGAAATGCGGCCTGGGGCATGGCATCTGAGGGTTTTTCTGGGAGGCGCTTTCTCGCCGATCGACCGGGGACGGTTCCCGGGGCGTCTTCCGCGGAGGATCACATGCGTACCACTCGTGCCATGGCGGCCGCTGCCACCGCGGTAGCCGCTCTCAGCCTTGCCGCCCCCGCGGCCGTCGCGCGGGACGGCATGCCCGTCGGACCGAGCAACATCGTCGTCCTGCCCAGCGTCATCGCCCGGGGCGGGCAGATCACCATCACGGTCGACAACTGCCCGCGAGGCGGCACCGCGACCTCGGACGCCTTCCGGCCCACCCACCTGAGCACGGTGCGCGGGAGCAACACCGCCAGGGGCACGGCCACCGTCAACAGGCACGCGCGGCCGGGTGCCCACAGCGTCACGGTCACCTGCGACTCCAGGACGCTGACCAACCCCACTGCCTTCACCGTCATCGGCGGCGTCCAGGGCGGTCTCGGCGGCAGCAGCTCCACCGGGGCGACGCCGACCGACATGGCCATCGGAGGCGGTCTCATCACCGTGGCCGTCGTCGGAGGCGGCGTGTTCTGGATGCGGCGCCGCGCGGAGAAGCGGATCTGACCCGCGGGCCCGTCGGAGCGGGATCGCACGTCCACAGGCCTTCGCCCCGGCCCCCCTAGCGGGGATCCGGGGCGAAGGCCTGTGCGGGTTGTGAGGTGCGGGGCAACCCCTGCGGGGGGCGGGGCAAACCCCTGCGGTGGGATGGACGGCCAAAGCCTCTGCCGATCCCGGGGATTCGGGTGATGGCCCGGCGCCCGGCGGTGGTGACGAAGGCTGGACACCCGGCAGGGCCGTCAGGCTCCGTCCTCGTCGGTGCGGCGCCGGGACAGGTGGTACGCCGTTCCGAGCGCGGCCGTGATGAGCGCGGTGCCCAGAGCGATCTCCTTGAGGTCCAGCCCGGCTAGGGTGCCGCCCCCGCCCGCGTGCACGCCCTTCTGCGGGTGATCCGGCCGCACCGGTTCCGGTCGGCCGCCGGCGATCGTGAGGTCCACGTTCTGCCAGAACGTGCCGCAGTAGAAGGACACCTCGTACACGGCACCGGGCCCGGCGTCCCGGTCGACCGTCACCCTGGCCGTCGTCCGCCCCCGGGGAATGGTGACCGTGTCGAAGACCGCCGACGCCACCGTCACGCTCTGCTCGCAGCCGGTCGCGCGCAGCCTGACCTCTCCGCCGGGCGCGACGGTGGTGGGCACGACCCTGGCCCAGAAACCGGAGTTGTCGCCGTCCGCGTGGGCGGCGGGGACGGCCATGGTGAAGGCGCCGAGGCCCAGCAGGGCGGCCGAAGCGACACGTATCGCGCGCATGGTGGGTCCTCCGGTTTCCCCGAGGAGCAGCGGCGGACCTTCTTCCGCTCGCGCCGGAAATGCACCTCGATGAGCGAAACGCTAGGAAGGGAGCGCGCACCTGCGCGATCGCTGTCGTACGAATGGGGCAACCCGGTGGGCCGCCCGGGGGACGTTCGTTCCCGCGACCGGGGGGCGTGTGCGGCGTGGCGGCCTCGCCTCGCCCCGTGCCGGCCCGCCGTTCCGTCGCCGCCCCCCGGCGCTGCGTCAGGTGAAGGGCTGTCAGTCCTTGGCCTGTGGGAAGAGTTCGAGGAACGGTTCCGCCGACGCCGTGACGCCACGGCTGTAGGGCGCGTCGAAGTCCCAGATGAGGAAGAGCAGGAAGGCGATCAGCGCGGAGAACAGCCCGGCGAGGACCAGTTCGCGGGCTGTGCGCCGGATCTGCAGCGCGAAGATCATCCCGATGGTGACGATGCCACCTGCGATCAGCCCGAACCACACCACGCCCGGCATGGTCTCCCCGGTCGAGTTCGAGCGGGCATTGCGCGCCTGGTCGGCGGCGGTCACCTGATCGAGGAGCGGCTGGTAGGCCTGGGCCTCGAAGTCCGTCCTCGGCTCGTAGTCGGTGACGTCCTCACGAACGCGCTGCAGGAGTTCGGTGCCGCGTTCGGTCATCCGGCCGTCGTCGGCCATCGCCTTCCACTCGGCGGTCACGACGTGTCCGACATAGGCGTTGACATCCTCACGAATACGGTCACGGACGTCAGTCGGATAGATCCGCACCCGCTCCGAGATCTCGTGCAGCGCCACGGCCTCCGCCTGGACGTGGTCCTGGGCGGCGCTACGGCCCTCCCACACGCCCGCGATGGCCAGGCCCAGGACGATGGCGTACACCACACCGATCCACATCGTCATGTACTCGATGACGTCCGGGGTCTCGGAAGGGTCCTCGTCGTCCGGCGCCGTACGGTGCCGGACGAAGGTGATGAGGACCACCACGGCACAGGCGGCCAGCATCGCGAGGGTGAGAACAAGCCATTCCGGCAAGGGGAGCCTCCAGGGTCAGCGCGGACGCAGTGCGGCGACGGCGACGATCGCCGGTGCCGCGATGAGCAGGACGAAGATGAGCGGCGACGGGGCGCTGTGCGCCGGCCGCCGGTGTTGGGTGGCCCGGTAGGGCGGGTAGTGCACCGGCGCGATGGACGGACTCGGGGTGGGCTTGGCCGACGGCTTCGGCGTGGGCGCCGGGGCCGGTGGCGGCGTGGGCGTGGGGGTCGGCCGCGGACGGGGTGGCGCGGGCCGAGGAGCCGGGGGCGCCGGGACCGCCGGGGGAGGTGGGGGCGGCGGAGGCGGCGGCTCGGGTCTCGGCGTGGGCGTGGGCTTCGGCGGTGGCGTGGGTGTGGGGTCCGGAGACGGCGACGGCGTGGGCGTCGGGGTCGGGGTAGGTGTCGGGGTCGGTGTCGGCGACGGGCACTGCGGGGGAGTGGGCCAGGTGAGGCTCCCTGCGACCGCTACCGCCTTCGCACCGTCCGGGCCGGTGTCGGCGTAGGCGCAGGCGGTGGCCCCGGCCACGCCGGCCGGTGCCGACACCAGAAGCCAGGTCAGGGTCAGCACCGTCAACGCCCGTGTGGTGAGCGTGGATTGCATCGGTTCGAGTCCATGCACGACGAAGATCCTGAGCCCCGCGGGCGAGGCGACAGGCCAAAGAGTGAGAGGAATGCCCCGAACGGGCGACGGATGCCCCACGAAAGGTTTGATCAGCGGACGGAGGCGTAACCGACGAGGCGCATGTGCGTGCGACGCGAGGAGGAGTTCACAGCTTCCGGAAAGAAATTTGTGCGCCGGTTGAACACGAGAGTGGCTTTCGTGCGTACCTCTTGTCGTGCGGCGGCGCAGCAGGGCGCTGCAACACCCTTGTGATTATGGGGAGTTGACGATGAAGACCTCGTGGCGGAGCGCCTCGCTCGTGGTGAGCGCCGTGGCAGTGCTGGCGCTGACAACGGCATGTGGGCAGGAAACGGCCCCGCCGGCGAGCAGCCAGAACGTCGGTGCCACGGCCGCGGCCGGTGATTACGGAACCGCCGGTACGGGCCTTGGGAACGGCACCGGTTACGACTCGGGTGCGGCGGGCCAGGAGAGCACCGCCACCAAGCCGTCCTCCGCGGGTGAGCTGGCCGTTTCCACCAACCAGGAACTCGGCAAGGTGCTGACCGACAGCTCCGGTCTGACGCTGTACCGCTTCGACAAGGACACCGCCGAGCCGCCCAAGTCGAGCTGTGACGGCGACTGCGCCAAGAAGTGGCCGCCGGTCCCCGCGGACGACGCCACGGCCGGCGCCGGTATCGACAAGGCGCTGCTCGGCTCGGTCACCCGGACCGACGGCACCAAGCAGCTGACCGTCGACGGCTGGCCGGCGTACCGCTTCGCGAAGGACACCAACGCAGGTGACGTCAACGGTCAGGGCGTGGGCGGGACTTGGTACGCGCTCTCGCCCGACGGCAAGAAGGCGCAGGGCGGTGCGGGCGCCGAGGCGGGCGATCTGCCCGGTCTGTCCACCCGCGAGGACCCGAAGCTCGGCGAGATCGTCATCGACAAGAACGGTCACACGGTCTACCGCTTCATGAAGGACTCGCCCTGGCCGATGAAGACGGCGTGCACCGGCGAGTGCCTGGAGAAGTGGCCGGTCATCGCGCCGGTCGACGCCGAGGACACCGAGGGCATCGATCTGAAGGGCTCCGGTCCCCGGGGGCAGGGCTACGTGGTCTTCGACCGGCCCGACGGGATCAAGCAGCAGACCATCGACTGTGTGCCGATCTACACCTTCGCCGGTGACAAGAAGCCCGGCGACACCAACGGTCAGGGCGTCGGCGGCACTTGGTTCGCCATTCGCCCCGACGGCAAGCCGGTCGGCGCGTCGGAGCAGTAAAGAAGATCACACCTCCCCAGGGTTGATCGCCTCACCCAGTCGAGTTCCGACCACGGAAGGGAGGGAGAGACAGCGAGAGTGCCGGACGAACGGACGGCGCGCACGACCCACCGGTCCGCCCCCTGATGCGCATGCGCAGGGGGCGGACCGGTTTGCCGTCATTCACCATGATTCTTCGCCCTCTTTCGCCATGGTTCGGAACTCTGTGGAATGCTTCGGATGCTTTCGTAGCGGGTGCGTGGGGCATCAATACGGCACGTGCCACGGGCAGTGACCGGGAACGGATGGTCAATTTCCGTTTCTGCTCGCTCCTTTGGCGGGCGATCAGTAGCCTCAGCTCGAACACCGGATCGCCTACGCCTTGGAGAGATAGATGGAGCGTCCCGCCTGGGCCCCTCGGAGCATCGACATCTCGGTGCCCAGTGTCTCGCGGATCTACGACTACTACCTGGGCGGTTCGCACAACTTCGAGGTCGACCGGGAAGCCGGCCGCAGGGCCATGGAGTTCATGCCGGGGCTCCCCAAGATCATGCAGGCCAACCGGGCATTCATGCGCCGCGCGGTGCGCTTCGCGGTCGACGAGGGCATCACCCAGTTCCTGGACATCGGCTCCGGCATCCCGACGTTCGGCAACGTCCACGAGGTGGCCCAGGCCGCCGTCCCCGGTGCCCGCGTGGTGTACGTCGACCACGACCCGGTCGCCGTCGCCCACAGCCAGGCGGTCCTCGACGGCAACGACGCCGCGGACATCGTCGCCGCGGACCTGCTCAAGCCGCAGGAGATCCTGGGCAGTTCCGAGGTCGAGCGCCTGATCGACCTGAACCGGCCAGTGGCGCTGCTGCTCGTTGCCATACTGCACTTCGTGGAGGACGAGGACGACCCGTACGCGGTGGTGGCCGAGCTGCGCGACGCGCTCGCGCCCGGCAGCATGCTGCTGCTCACGCATGCGTCGTACGAGGGCATCCCGCTGCCCGAGGAGCGGGCCAAGGGCACGGTGGATGTGTACAAGGACATTCGCAACCCGCTGATCATGCGCTCGCGCGAGGCCATCGCGCGGTTCTTCGAGGGGTACGACATGGTGGAACCCGGACTGGTGCCGATGCCGCTCTGGCGGCCGGACACCGCACCGGACGACGAGGATCCGTATGCCTTCTCCGGCTTCGCCGGCGTGGGACGTACGGCGTGAGCGCGGGGCCGGACGGGCCGGAGGACAGACTGCGCCGGTTCGCGACGATCTGGAGCCGGGCGGTCTTCCCGGTCACCTCGACGTCGTCGACCCGGCCGGAGTTCGAGAAGCAACTGCTTCCGCTGGCCAGGCGGTTGAGTGAGGCGCTCAGGTCCAGGACCTTCGAGGCCGGCGAGGGCAAGGCGGTCGGCGCCGCACTCGTCGCCGCGCACTGCACCGACCCCGAGGCGCTCAGCCGCTCGCTGGACTGCGTCGACGCCTACCTCGTGCTGTACTGCGGCACCGACGGCGACCAGGAGGACCAGCGGGCCCGCTCGGCACGGCTCCAGCACGCCATGGCCGCCGGATTCGCGCAGGCGCTGCGCGAGCGGACGCTGGCCGAGCAGGAGGCGATCTCCGCGGCCGCCCTCAAGGCGCAGGGCGTGGTCGCGCAGGCCCTGCACGCCACCGAGGCCCGCTTCCGCGCCGTCTTCGAGGGCGCCGCCATAGGAATCGGCATCGCCGACCTGGACGGCAACGTCCTGCAGGTCAACGGCGCGCTGCTGCGGATGTTCGGCCTCTCCGAGCAGTCCATGCAGGGCCGCAAGGTCATGGAGTGGACCCACCCCGAGGACGCGCCGCAGACCTGGAAGCTCTACGAGGAGCTCGTCCGCGGCGAGCGCGAGCACTACCACGTCGAGAAGGCGTTCTACCGCCCCGACGGAACGGCCCTGTGGACCAACCTCACGGTTTCCCTGCTGCGTGACGCCGACGGCGAACCGCAGTACCAGCTGGCCCTGATGGAGGACACCACCGAGCGCCGCCTGCTCAATCTGAGGCTGCGCTACGAGGCCACCCACGACGCGCTCACCGGACTGCCCAACCGCACCTTCTTCTTCGAGCGCCTGGAGAAGGCACTGGGCGCCGGGGAGGGCCAGCGGTTCGGCCTGTGCTACCTCGACCTGGACGGCTTCAAGACCGTCAACGACAGCCTCGGCCACGCCGCCGGCGACCGGCTGCTCGTCGAGGTCGCCGACCGGCTCCAGTCCTGCGCCACCGCGCCCGGCGAGATGGTCGCCCGGCTCGGTGGCGACGAGTTCGTGGCGCTGACCACCGGCCCCGACACCGAGCGCGAGGTCGACGAGCTCGCCGCCCGCATCATGAACGCGCTGATCGCTCCGATCAGCGTCGACGGCCGGGACCTGACCGTGCGCGGCAGCATCGGCATCGTCGAGGGCCCGGCCGGGGAGCGCAGCCCGGCCGAGGTGCTGCGCAGCGCCGACATCACGATGTACCGGGCCAAGTCGGCGGGCGGCAACCGCTTCGAGCTCGCCGACCCGGAGGCCGACGCCCGCGCCATCACCCGGCACGGACTGACCACGGCACTGCCGACGGCCCTGGACCGGGGCGAGTTCTTCATCGAGTACCAGCCGCTGGTCCACCTCGGCGACGGCAGTGTACGCGGCGCCGAGGCGCTGGTGCGCTGGCTGCATCCGCAGCACGGCGTCCTCGGACCGGACCGGTTCATCCCGCTCGCCGAGCACACCGGGCTCATCGTTCCGCTCGGCCGCTGGGTCCTGGAGCAGTCGGTGCGCCAGGCACGCGAGTGGCGGGAACGCGACGTCGACGCGGGCCCGCTCCGCATCAACGTCAACCTCTCGCCCTGCCAATTGACCCACCCCGGGCTGGTGCAGGACACGGTGGACATCCTGGAGCGCGCGGGCGTCGCACCCGACGCGCTCTGCCTGGAGGTCACCGAGTCGGCGTTGATCGGCGCCGACGACGACCTGCTCAAGCCTCTGCGGCGCCTCGCCGAGATGGGCGTCGACATCGCCCTGGACGACTTCGGCACCGGCTACTCCAACCTCGCCAACCTGCGCCGGCTGCCGGTGAGCATCCTCAAGCTGGACCGCTCCTTCACGCAGAGCATGCAGCAGTTCCCGGCCGACCCCGTCGATCTCAAGATCGTCGAGGGGATCGTCTCCCTGGCCCACAGCCTGAGCCTGGCGGTGACCGTGGAGGGCGTGGAGACCGGCGCCCAGGCCGAGCAACTGCGGATACTCGGCTGCGACACGGCCCAGGGCTGGTACTACGCCCGCCCGGGCCCACCGGACCGCCTCCATGAACTGGCACTGGTCGACGCAACGGGCTGAGGCGGCGGGGCCGCAGGGATGGGCGCAGTGTGGGGCCTGTCCCGGCCGGGGAGGGCGGGCTGTGCCCGTTCGTCGATCGGAGTGCGTCGGGGTGGATCTCTTCCGGGACTGGGAGAGGGGCGCGCTGTGAGGCATGTCCCGGACGGGGAGGCCGGTCCGAAGCCCGTTCCGTGCGTGGAGGGGGCGCGCTGAACCTGTTCCCGGGCCGAGGAGAGGGGCGGACTGCGGGAGCTGCCCCGGACGGGAGCGTGCGGGCCGGACGCCGTTCCGCGATCGGAGTGAGGCGGGTTGGACCTGTTCTCCGACCGGGGAGAGGAGAGGGGCGGACTGCGGGAGCTGCCCCGGACCGGAGAGTGCGGGCCGGACCCCGTTCCGCGATCGGAGTGAGGCGGGTTGGACCTGTTCTCCGACCGGGGAGAGGAGAGGGGCGGACTGCGGGACCTGCCCCGGACCGGAGCGTGCGGGCCGGACGCCGTTCCGCGATCGGAGTGGGGCGGCGTTGGACCTGTTCTCGGACCGGCGCGAGGGGCGGGCAACGAGGTGGTCCCGGACCGGCGAGAGGCGCGCTGAACCCCTTCTCGGGACCGGAGAAGGTCGACCGCAGGTGGGCCGCGTCGCGGAGTCGGCCGCTCCCGTGCCGTACAGCCGCGGTTGTCGGCGCATCCGTCGGCGAACCACCGTCGGGCACGCCCGGCGGGCGATCCGTGCAGCGCGTCCGGTCGGGTCGGCTAGCGTGAAGTGCGTCGACTGCACCATCGTGCGCCGCGCCGGTCGGCGGGGAGTGCGGATGGGGCGGAAAGGCAGGACACGCCATGCCCGACAGGCCGATCGATCTGGATCTGCGCAAGCTGCGCTACTTCGTGGCCGTGGCCGAGCGCCAGCACTTCGGGCAGGCGGCCGTGGCCCTGCACGTCACCCAGCCCGCGCTGTCCCGGCAGGTACGGCAGCTGGAGCACGAACTGCGGGTCGAGCTGTTCACCCGCAGCACGCGCGAGGTCTCGCTCACCCCGGCCGGCGAGCAGTTCCTGCGCGACGCCAAGGCGCTCCTCGCCGCCGCGGAGGCCGCCCAGGAGCGTGCCCGCCGCATCGGCGCCGGTGACGACGCGCTGGTCGTCGGGTTCATGCTGGGCACGGATGTGAGCCTGGCACTGAACGCGTTCTCCGCACGTTTCCCCCGCGTCTCCATCGAACTGGTCCGGCTGCGCTGGTGGAGCCAGGCACGGGCCCTGCTGGACGGCAGTGTCGACGTCGCATTCGTCCGTCCGCCTCTGGAGGCCGAGGGGGTGGATCTCCTCGCCCTGTACGCCGAGCATCTCGCCGCCGTCCTGCCGATCGATCATCCGCGGGCCCGCGACGCCAAGGTCGCCCTCGCGGCCCTGACCGACGACCCCGTCCTGGAGTACGCCGAGGCGGCCGAGGCCTGGTCGGCCGTATGGAACGCCGACCCACGCCCCGACGGCACCCGGCCCGGCCACGGCCCCGCCTTCCACGACATGGAGGAGCTGCTGGGCTACGTCAGGGCCGGGCGCGGAATCGCCTTCGTGCCGAACTCCGTCGCGGCCGCGTTCCCCCGGTCCGACATCGCGTACGTCCCCGTCGCCGACGTACCGCCGGGGCAGGTGTCCCTGGCCTGGAACGCCTCGCGACCCTCGCACCTCGTGACAAGCTTCGTCGAGACCGTTCACGCCGCCGCGCGGGCCCGCGGCACGACGTAGAGCTGCACTGATGCCTCTCGGGCATCAATGGCGCCGTAACCGGCATTGGACGGGACCACAGCGGGCTCGGAGACTCGGAAGTACCAGGAACTCAACTGGACTACTTCCCCCGACCCTTGGAGTCCGCGATGCGTGCTGCCGTCGCCACCGGCGTGAACCTTCCGCTCGCCCTCGACACCCTCGACATCCCCCAGCCCGCCCCCGGCGAGGTCCTGGTCAAGGTCACCGCGTGCGGCGTCTGCTTCTCCGACCTGAACCTGCTGCGCGGCCACTACCCGTTCGCCCGGTTCCCCGTCATCCCGGGCCACGAGATCACCGGAGTCGTGACCGCCGTCGGCGAGGGCGTGACCTTCCCCGAGGTCGGCACCACGGTGGGCGCCCAGTTCCTCTACGACTCCTGCGAGCACTGCGACTACTGCGTGCGCGGCGACCAGATCCTGTGCCCCCGCAAGCGGATCACCGGCATCGTGGCCGACGGCGGCTACGCCGAGTACGCCCTGCTCAAGGCCAATTTCGTCACCCCGCTGCCCGACGGCCTCGACCCGGTGTCCGCGGCGCCGCTGATGTGCGCCGGCCTCACCGCCTTCAACGGCCTGCGGCAGGGTGGCGTGAAGGCCGGTTCCCGGGTCGCCGTCGTCGGTCTGGGCGGAGTGGGCACCCTGGCCGTGCGCTACGCCGCCGCCATGGGCGCGCGGGTCGCGGTGGTGGGCCGCTCCCGGCGCGGCGAGGACCAGGCCAAGACCCTGGGCGCCGAACTGTTCGTCGCCACCGACGAGTCCGACCCGGCCGAGGCGCTCAAGGCGTGGGACGGCGGCGCCAACCTGGTGCTCAACGCAGCTCCGTCCACCGCCGCGGCCGGTGCCACCCTGGGCGGTCTCGCGCCCGACGGCACCCTCCTGCTCCTCGGCTACGGTTCCGAGCCGCTCACGCTGCCCACCCCGCCCATGGTCCTCAACCGCCTGCACGTGGCCGCGTCCCCCTCCGGCTCGCCCCACGACCTGCGCGACACCCTCGCCTTCTCACTGGCCCACGGCATCCTGCCCGAGGTCACGCCGATCACCCTGGACCAGGCCCCGGCGGTCCTCGACGCCATGGCGGAGGGCTCCGCCCACGGCCGCAGCGTCATCACCTTCGCCTGACCGACCGGAACCACCCCTCAAGTTTCCGTACGCCGTGTTTCCGTACGCCACGTTTCCGCACGCCACGTTTCCGTACGCCCCCAAGGAGTTCGCCATGCCCTACGTCGTCCTCGTCACGGGTGCCTCCAGCGGCTTCGGTGCCCTGGCCGCCCGCGCCCTCGCCGATGCCGGACACACCGTCTATGCCGGGATGCGGCAGACCACCGGCCGCAACGCCCCCGCCGTCGCGGACGCGCGGACCTACGCCGACCGGCACGGCGTGGCCCTGCACGCCGTCGAACTGGACGTCTCCGCCCAGGAGTCCGTGGACGCCGCGGTCGCGCAGGTCACCACCGAGGCCGGGCGGATCGACGTCGTCGTCCACAACGCCGGGCACATGGTGCTCGGCCCGACCGAGTCGTTCACACCGGAGCAGATCGCCGAGATCTACGACACCAACGTGCTGTCCACACAGCGCGTCAACCGGGCCGTGCTGCCGCAGATGCGGGACCGGCGCGACGGTCTGCTGCTGTGGGTGGGGTCGTCCAGCACCTACGGCGGCACTCCGCCCTACCTCGGCCCCTACTTCGGCGCGAAGGCCGCGATGGACCATCTGGCCAAGAGCTACGCGGTCGAGCTGAGCCGCTTCGGCATCGACACGGCCATCGTGGTCCCCGGCTCCTTCACCTCGGGCACCAACCACTTCGCCCACGCGATGCACCCGGAGGACACGGCCACCGCGGAGGCGTACGACGCCTGCTACGCGGGACTGATGGACGACGTCGGCAAGGCCCTGGCCGCCCTGGCACCCGCCGACGCCGACGTCATGGAGGTGGCCCGAGCCATCGTCCGCATCGTCGGCACCCCGAAGGGCGAACGCCCGTTCCGCGTCACCATCGACCCGGCCGACGACGGTTCGGAGCGGGTCAGCGACGTCGCCGACGGTGTCCGTGCCGACTTCTACGAGCGCATCGGCATGACGGACCTGCTCACACCCCGCACGGCCGGCTGACCCTCACCGCTCCAGCAGCATCCGCTGCAACTCCCGCGCGGCCCGCGGCGGAGCCACGTCACTGCGGTGGGCCAGGGCGATCGTGCGGTGCAGTCCGGGCCGGGCCAGCGGGGTGACCCGCAGCCCCCGGCCCGACCGGGCCGCCACCATGCGCGGGACGACGGCCATCCCCAGCCCCGCCCGCACGAACCCCAGCACCGCGTCCATCTCCCCGCCCTCGACCGCGAAGTCCGGCTCGAAGCCCTCGGCACGGCAGGCGGCCACCGTCAGCTCACGCAGGTCGTAGCCGTGCCGGAACATCACCAGGCGCTCGCCCTCCAGATCGGCGATACGCACGGTACGCCGGCCGCCACCGGGGCGGGGCGCCTCCGGCGAGGAGACGACCACCAGGTCCTCGCGCAGCAGCTCCACCGTGGTCAGCGCGGGGGAGGCCGTCGGCAGGGGCAGGACCACCAGGGCCAGGTCGAGGGCGCCGCGGGCCAGCTCCCGGATCAGGTCGTGCGAGCCGCCCTCCTCGATCATCAGCTGGATGCCGGGATAGCGGTCGTGGAAGGCGCGCAGCACATCCGGGAGCAGGCCCGTGCACAGGCTCGGCGTCGCGCCCAGCCGGACCCGGCCCCGGCGCAGCTGCACCAGTTCCTGCACCTCGTACCGTGCGGTGTCCGCGTCGGCCAGGATGCGCCGGGCCAGCGGCAGCAGGGCCTCCCCGGCGTCCGTGAGCGTGATGTTGCCGCGCGCCCGCAGGAACAGGTCCGCGCCCAACTCCCGCTCCAGCGACTTGATCTGCTGCGACAGCGAGGGCTGCGCGACATGAACCAGGTCGGCGGCCCGGGTGAAGTGCCGGGTCTCGGCGACCGCCACGAAGTACTGAAGCTGCTGGAACTGCATCGAGCCACCATAGGGCCTGCCTATCGAAACGAGCCGGACCATGTCTTGGACCGATGGGGTGGCCCGGCCGTAGCGTCCTGTTCCATGGCTCTGGCAACGCGGACGGACCGACGGCCGTCCATGGCACGCACGGTGTGGGACTCGACCGTCGGCAAGAAGACCGTCATGGCGGTCAGCGGACTGGTCATGCTGGCGTACCTGGTCGTCCACATGATCGGAAACCTGAAGATCTTCTTCGGGGCGGGCGAGTTCAACCACTACGCGCACTGGCTGCGCGTGGTCGGCGAGCCGTTCATGCACTACGAGTGGACGCTCTGGCTCGTCCGCATCGTGCTGGTCGTCGCCGTCGTCGCCCATGCCACGTCGGCCTACCAGCTCAGCCGCCGCGACATCAAAGCGCGCCCCAGCAGGTACGTGCACAAGAAGCCGCGAGCCTCCTACGCCACGCGCACCATGCGCTGGGGCGGCATCATCCTCGGCCTGTTCATCGTCTGGCACGTCCTGGACCTGACGACCGGCACCGTGCACTCCGGCGGCTTCCAGCAGGGCCACCCGTACCAGAACGTCGTGGACACCTTCTCCACCTGGTACGGCAACGTCATCTACATCGTTGCGATGCTCGCCCTCGGCCTGCACATCCGGCACGGCTTCTGGAGCGCAGCCCAGACCCTCGGCGCCGGCAGCCGCACCCGCGACCGCGCCCTGAAGGCCACGGCCAACACTCTCGCGCTGCTGCTCACGGTCGGTTTCATCGCCGTACCCGTGGGCGTCATGACCGGATTGGTGAGCTGACATGTCTACCTACGCCGAGTACACGACCGGCGAACCGGTCGTCGACAGCAAAGCCCCCGCCGGGCCCGTGAGCGAGCGCTGGGACAAGCGCCGCTTCGAGGCCAAGCTGGTCAACCCCGCCAACCGGCGCAAGCACACGGTGATCGTGGTGGGGACGGGCCTGGCCGGCGGCTCAGCGGGCGCCACCCTCGCCGAACAGGGCTACCACGTCGTCCAGTTCTGCTACCAGGACTCCCCGCGCCGCGCCCACTCCATCGCCGCGCAGGGCGGCATCAACGCCGCGAAGAACTACCGCAACGACGGCGACTCCGTGCACCGCCTGTTCTACGACACGGTGAAAGGCGGCGACTTCCGCGCCCGGGAGTCCAACGTCCACCGGCTCGCCCAGATCTCCGTCGAGATCATCGACCAGTGCGTGGCCCAGGGCGTGCCGTTCGCCCGCGAGTACGGCGGCCTGCTCGACACCCGCTCCTTCGGCGGCGTCCAGGTGTCGCGCACGTTCTACGCCCGCGGCCAGACGGGCCAGCAGCTGCTGCTCGGCGCGTATCAGGCACTGAGCAGGCAGATCGCCGCGGGGAACGTGGAGATGCACCCGCGGACCGAGATGCTCGACCTGATCGTCGTCGACGGCAAGGCGCGCGGCATCGTGGCCCGGGATCTCATCACCGGCCGCATCGACACCTACTACGCGGACGCCGTCGTACTCGCGAGCGGCGGCTACGGCAACGTCTTCTACCTGTCGACGAACGCCATGAACTCCAACGCCACCGCGATCTGGCGGGCCCACCGGCGCGGCGCCTACTTCGCCAACCCCTGTTTCACGCAGATCCACCCGACGTGCATCCCGCGCACCGGCGACCACCAGTCGAAGCTGACGCTGATGAGCGAGTCGCTGCGCAACGACGGCCGGATCTGGGTACCGAAGGCCAAGGGCGACGACCGTCCCGCGAACAAGATCCCGGAGGACGAGCGCGACTACTACCTGGAGCGCATCTACCCGTCCTTCGGCAACCTCGTGCCCCGCGACATCGCCTCCCGCGCCGCGAAGAACGTCTGCGACGAGGGCAGGGGAGTCGGCCCCGGCGGACAGGGCGTCTACCTGGACTTCGCCGACGCCATCGCGCGGATGGGCCGCAAGGCCGTCGAGGCCAAGTACGGCAACCTCTTCGACATGTACCAGCGGATCACCGACGAGGATCCGTACCAGGTGCCGATGCGGATCTACCCGGCCGTGCACTACACGATGGGCGGCCTGTGGGTCGACTACGACCTGCAGACCACCGTCCCCGGCCTGTTCGCGATCGGTGAGGCCAACTTCTCCGACCACGGGGCGAACCGGCTCGGTGCCTCGGCCCTGATGCAGGGCCTGGCCGACGGCTACTTCGTGCTGCCGGCCACCATCAACGACTACCTCGCCCGCAACCCGCACCACGAGGCGGTCACCGACGAGCATCCCGTCGTGCAGGAGGTGCTGGCCGAGACGCAGGACCGGCTCAACCTGCTGCTGGCCGTGGACGGCGACCGTACGCCGGACTCCTTCCACCGTGAACTCGGCGAACTGATGTGGGAGTTCTGCGGGATGGCCCGCACCGACTCCGGACTGCGCAAGGCCCTGGAACGCATCCCGCAGATCCGCGAGGAGTTCTGGCGGCGGATCAAGGTGCCGGGCACCGGCGAGGAGTTCAACCAGTCGCTGGAGAAGGCCAACCGCGTCGTCGACTACCTGGAGCTCGCCGAGCTCATGTGCCTCGACGCGCTGGACCGCAGCGAGTCCTGCGGCGGCCACTTCCGCGAGGAGTCGCAGACGCCGGACGGCGAGGCGGCCCGCAAGGACGACGAGTTCGCCTACGCGGCGGCCTGGGAGTTCACCGACACGGGCACCGCTCCCGTGCTGCACAAGGAAGACCTGGTCTTCGAGTACGTCCACCCCACCCAGCGGAGCTACGCATGAAGCTCACCCTGCGCGTCTGGCGGCAGCAGAGCGCCGACGCCGACGGCGCCATGTCCACGTACGAGGTGGACGGCATCTCCTCCGACATGTCCTTCCTGGAGATGCTCGACACCCTCAACGAGGAGCTCATCCTCCGCGGTGAGGACCCGGTCGCCTTCGACCACGACTGCCGTGAGGGCATCTGCGGGGCCTGCTCGCTCGTCATCAACGGTGACGCGCACGGGCCCGAGCGGACCACCACCTGCCAGCTGCACATGCGGTCCTTCAAGGACGGCGACACCATCGACATCGAGCCGTGGCGGGCGTCGGCGTTCCCGGTCATCAAGGACCTGGTCGTCGACCGGTCGGCGTTCGACCGGATCATCCAGGCGGGCGGGTACGTCACCGCCCCGACGGGTGCCGCGCCCGAGGCCCATGCCACACCCGTACCGAAGCCGGACGCCGACTTCGCCTTCGAGCACGCCGAGTGCATCGGCTGCGGGGCGTGTGTGGCCGCGTGTCCCAACGGGGCGGCGATGCTGTTCACTTCCGCCAAGGTCAACCACCTGAACGTGCTGCCGCAGGGCGCTCCCGAGCGCGAGACCCGCGTCCTGGACATGGTGGCGCAGATGGACGACGAGGGCTTCGGCGGGTGCACTCTCACCGGAGAGTGTGCCACCGCCTGCCCCAAGGGCATCCCCCTGATGTCCATCACGAGCATGAACAAGGAGTGGCTGCGGGCCACGCGGAAGGTGAAGCGGTAGGGCGCGGCGCCCAACAGACGTTCGCCGAAAGGTGCGGACGGGCGGGGCCGGGAGTGGTGCTCTCCGGCCCCGTCTCGCGTTTGCGCACCCGTCAGGTGAACAGCACTGGATCGCCCGGCTGACCGGCCGGGCACCGGAACATGGACGGCCGGTACCAGCTCACGCCGTTCAACATTCGCACATCCACTCTCCTGGCACAGGTCACGCATACGCCAACCGGCATAGGAAGAACAGGGGCGGCACATCGCACCGCTCCAACCGAGCTCCGCTCGCCGTCCCCGGCCCGTGACCAGGAGTAAGCCATGACCGGCGTACTGACCGTCGACCGTCCCCCGCAGCCCACGGCACCCACCCGCTACACCGTCGGCCTCGCCCGAGGCGAGGAGGACGTGCGCGCCGCCCAGCGGCTGCGGCACGACGTGTTCGCTGGTGAGATGGGAGCCCTGCTGACCACCCCGCAGCCGGGTCACGACATCGATGCCTTCGACGCGTACTGCGACCACCTGCTCGTCCGTGAGGAGGTGTCCGGCCAGGTCGTCGGCACCTACCGGCTGCTCCCGCCGGAGCGGGCCGCGGTCGCGGGCCGGCTGTACTCCGAGGGCGAGTTCGACCTGAGCCGCATCGACGGCCTGCGTCCGAACCTGGTCGAGGTCGGCCGCTCCTGCGTGCACCCCGACCACCGTGACGGCGCCGTCATCAGCCTCATCTGGGCCGGCATCGCCCGCTACATGGTCGACCGCGGCCACGAGTGGCTGGCCGGCTGCTGCTCGATCCCGCTGGCCGACGGCGGCAAGCTCGCCGCGGCCACCTGGGACCGGGTGCAGGCCAAGCACCTCGCCCCGGAGGAGTACCGGGTACGACCGCTGCGGCCCTGGCAGCCCACCGAGCCCGCCCCCGCCGCCCGCATGGAACTCCCGGCCCTCCTGCGCGGCTACATCCGCCTCGGCGCCTGGGTCTGCGGCGAGCCCGCGCACGACCCGGAGTTCGGGGTCGCCGACATGTACGTGCTGCTGTCGATGCGCCGGGTGAACTCGCGCTACCTGCGGCACTTCCTCTCCCTCGTCCCGGCGTGACGGACGTGGCGGCCATGAGCACCCCCTCCCTCGGTGCCGTCGGAATCCCCACGGCGACCCCTGCCAAGGCCCGGACGACCGGCGCACCGGCCGCACTCGCCCATCCCGTCGAGGTGGCGACTCTCTGGCGGCCCAGCGCCCCCTGCACCCCCCAGGGGTGCGTGGACGCGACGCGACCGGCCAGGGCCGTACCCCTGGCCGCCCTGCGGATCGCGGCGGTCCTGCTCCTGCTGACCATCGGATTCCTGCTCACCCCGCTCGGCGGGCGGATACCCGGCGGACAGGTCCGGCGCTGGTCCCGCTGGGTCGTACGGGCCGCGGGCGTCCAGGTACGGATCGACGGCCGCGCGGCGTCCGAAGGCGGGCTGCTGCTCGTCGCCAACCACGTCTCCTGGCTGGACATCCCGCTGCTCGCCGCCGTCCGGCCGGCCCGGATGCTCGCCAAGTCGGAGATCCGTCAATGGCCGGTGGCGGGGTGGATGACGGCCCGCAGCGGAGCCCTGTTCATCGACCGGGACCGAATCCGCGCACTGCCCGACACGGTGGCCCGGATCGCCGAGGCGTTGCGGGCCGGCGAAGCGGTCGCGGTCTTCCCCGAGGGCAGCACGTGGTGCGGCCGGGCCCAGGGCCACTTCCGCCGGGCCGCGTTCCAGGCGGCCCTCGACGCGGGCGTCCCGGTCCAGCCGGTCCGCCTGCGCTACCGGACGGCCCAGGGCTCGCCCAGCACGGCGGCCGCGTTCGTCGGCGCGGACTCGCTGCTCACCTCGGTGTGGCGGGTGGTGCGGGCACGCGAGCTGGTCGCGGAGGCGGACGTACGGGAGCCGATAGCGCCGGGCAGCCGTCCCGACCGCCGGTCACTGGCCCGCGCGGCCGAGGTGTCCGCGCTGCTCGGGGCGCATCGAGTCCAGGTCCCCCGCCCGTCCCGGTCCGTGGCCCGCCCGGCGAAGGGCGGCATCCGGGCGGTACCCGCCGCCGTCGTCGAAGAGGCGCCGTCCGTCCCGTCGCCCGAGCCCCTCACGGCATGACCCGGGCGAGGTACGGTGCCGTGGCGCTGCCGCTCGCCCGCGCCACCTGGGCGGGCGGGCCGGCCGCCACGATCCGTCCGCCCGCGTCACCGCCGCCCGGCCCCAGGTCGATCACCCAGTCCGCGCCCGCGACCACGGACATGTCGTGCTCGACCACGACGACGGTGTGCCCGGCGTCGACGAGCCCGTGCAGCTGGCGCATCAGCACCTCGACGTCGGCCGGGTGGAGTCCGGTCGTCGGCTCGTCGAGGAGATAGAGGGTGTGGCCGCGCCGGCCGCGCTGCAACTCGTTCGCCAGCTTGATGCGCTGGGCCTCACCGCCGGACAGCTCGGTGGCCGGCTGCCCGAGACGCAGATAGCCGAGACCCACGTCGAGCAGCGCACCGAGGCTGCGGGCCACGGCCGGGGTGTCCGCGAAGAACTCCGCCGCCGCCTCGACCGTGAGGTCCAGCACCTGTGCGATGTTCCGTCCCCGGTACGCCACTTGCAGCGTCTCGGGGTTGTAGCGCGCCCCGCCGCAGTCCGGGCACGGCGCGTACGTGCTCGGCAGGAACAGCAGCTCCACGCTGACGAACCCCTCGCCCTGACAGGTCTCGCAGCGGCCTCCCGCGACATTGAACGAGAAGCGCCCGACGCCGTAGCCACCCGCCCGCGCCTCGTCGGTGGCCGCGAACACCTTGCGCACGACGTCGAAGAGGCCGGTGTAGGTGGCGAGGTTGGAGCGCGGCGTGCGCCCGATGGGCTTCTGGTCGACCGAGACCAGGCGTCCCACCCCCACCAGGTCCTCGGTGATCTCGCCGATGAGCGTCGACTTCCCCGAACCCGAGACGCCGGTGACGGCCGTGAACACACCGAGCGGGAACTCGGCGGTCACGCCGCGCAGGTTGTGCCGGGTGACCGGCCCGACCCTCAACTGGCCCCGTGGGACGCGCACTTGGCGTACTGCGGCGGGGGAGCCGTCGAACAGGAAGCGCGCGGTCGCCGACTCCGTGACCGCCGCCAGCTCCGCCACCGGCCCGCTGTGCAGCACCTGCCCGCCGTGCTCACCCGCCTGTGGTCCCACGTCGACCAGCCAGTCGGCGCCGCGCATGACGTCGAGGTGATGCTCGACCACGAACACCGTGTTCCCGGCCGCCTTCAGCCGCGCCAGCACCGTCAGCAGCGCCTCGGTGTCCGCCGGGTGCAGTCCCGCGGACGGCTCGTCCAGGACGTACACGACACCGAACAGCCCGGACCGCAGCTGCGTCGCGAGCCGCAGGCGCTGCAGTTCGCCCGCCGAGAGCGTCGGCGTGGCGCGGTCGAGGCTGAGATAGCCGAGACCGAGCTCGACGACGGGCCCGATACGGGACTTGAGGTCCTCGGTGAGGACACGGGCCGCCTCCGAGGAGCCACCCTCGAGCAACCCCGCCAGCTCCGTGAGCGGCAGCGCGGCCACATCGGCGATCGTCCGGCCCGCGAAGGTCACCGCCAGCGCCTCGGGCCGCAGCCTGCTGCCGCCGCACGCCGGGCAGGGCGCGGCGGCGAGGAACCGCTCCGCTTTCGCCCTGAGGGTCGGGCTCTTGGAGTCGGCGAAGGTCTTCATGACGTACCGGCGGGCGCTCATGTACGTGCCCTGGTACGGCCGTTGGATCCGGTCCGCGTCGCGCACCGGGTGCACGGTGACGACCGGCTGCTCGTCGGTGAACAGGATCCACTCCCGCTCCTCGGCGGGCAGCTCGCGCCAGGGCCGGTCGACGTCGTGGCCGAGCGCGTCGAGGATGTCGCGCAGGTTCTTGCCCTGCCAGGCACCCGGCCACGCGGCGATCGCGCCGTCGCGGATCGACAGCCCCGGATCGGGAACCAGCAACTCCTCGGTCGTACGGTGCACCTGCCCGAGCCCGTGGCACTGCGGGCAGGCACCGGCCGCCGTGTTCGGTGAGAAGGAGTCCGAGTCGAGCCGCTCGGCGCCCGGCGGGTAGTCGCCGGCGCGGGAGTACAGCATCCGCAGGGAGTTGGAGAGGTTGGTGACCGTGCCGACGAAGGAGCGGGACGTCGGCGCCGAGCGGCGCTGCTGGAGGGACACGGCGGGTGGCAGCCCGGTGATCTCGCCGACTTTCGGCGCACCGACCTGGTGGATCAGCCTGCGCGCGTACGGCGCGACCGACTCGAAGTAGCGGCGCTGGGCCTCGGCGTAGATCGTGCCGAAGGCGAGCGACGACTTCCCGGACCCGGACACACCGGTGAACACGGCCAGCACGTCCCGCGGGATGTCGACGTCCACGCCCTTGAGGTTGTGCTCATGGGCGCCGCGGACGCGGACGTAGGGGTCGTGCGGGGAGTGCATGGGGTGAGGGCTCCGGAAGATGCGCGTCGGTGTCGTGGGCAAACCCCGCAATTCTAAACGAACGGGGCGCACGGGTCGCAGGAGCCACCTGCTGTTCACGATGCCGTCGGCTCGCCCACACCGGCCCCCCATACGGTCTCGCCAGTCTCTCTTCCTACCGAGGAGTATCGTGAGCGCCTCAGCTCTGAGCACTCTCACCGCCGCGCTGCTGATGGTCACGGGCGCGTCCGCCCCGCAGCCGGTCTCCGTCTCCGCTCGCGTGGAGACCCCCGTCGTGTACGACGACGAGGCGGGCGGCAACGCCGACGCCGACGACCCGGCCGTCTGGGTCGACCCCCACAACGCGGGCCGCAGCCTCGTGATCAGCACCCTCAAGGAGGCCGGTCTCGACGTCTACGGCCTCGACGGCAAGCGGCTCCAGCACATCGCCGCGCCCGCGGCACCCGGCGAGGACGCCGCGCCCGGCCGCTTCAACAACGTCGACGTCGTCTACGGCTTCGAACTGGGCGGCAAGAAGACCGACCTGGCCCTGGTCAGCGACCGCGGCCGGGATCGTGTCCGGGCCTACGCGATCGACCCGGCCGCGGTGGCGGCGGGCAGGCCCCCGCTGAAGGACGTGACGGCGGCCGGCGCCGCGCCGGTCTTCTCCGCGAGCGAGGCCGAGGTCGACGACCAGCGCACCGCCTATGGGCTGGCCGCCTTCAGCGACGACGACAACGTCTACGTGGCCGTGTCGCGCCGCTCGGAGACCCGCGTACGGCTGCTGCAGCTGGAGGACCGGAACGGCCGCGTCGGCTACAAGGCCGAGGACACCCTCGACCTGCCCGGCTCCTTCACACTGCCGAACGGCAAGAGCTGGACGCCGTGCGCCGACCCCGGCGATCACGCGCAGGTCGAGGGCATGGTCGTCGACCAGGAGGAGCACGTCCTGTACGCCGCCCAGGAGGACGTCGGGCTGTGGCGGGTCGACCTCGACGACGAGGAGTTCGGCCGGCCCGAGCTGATCGACCGGGTGCGGGAGTACGGCACTCCGTGGACGTATGACGCCGAGGAGGAGGAGTGCGTCATCGACACCGCGGGCGACCCGGGGTTCGGCGGTGAGCACCTGAGCGCCGACGCCGAGGGCGCCGCGATCTACCACGCCGCCGACGGCAAGGGATACCTGCTCGCCTCCAGCCAGGGCGACAACACCTTCGCCGTGTACGAGCGCCAGGGCCGCAACGCCTACCTCGGCTCGTTCGCCGTCACCGACAGCGCCGCCACCGACGGTGTGCAGCACTCCGACGGCGCCGCCGTGGTCAACGTGCCGCTCGGCGGCTCGTTCCCCAAGGGCCTGCTCGTCACCCACGACGGCGAGGCCGCGCCCGCCGACGGGGACCGGGAGGGCACCAACTTCAAGTTCACGCGGTGGGACTCGGTGGCGACCGCGTTCCCGAAGCCGCTGACGATCGACACCAAGTCGTTCGATCCGCGCGACACGGACTGACGTCCCGGCCGGGGGGGGGGGGGGGGGGGGGGGGGGGGGGGGGGGGGGGGGGGGGGGGGGGGGGGGGGGGGGCCGCCCCGCCCCCCCCCCCCCCCCCCGCCGGTAGGAGTCCAGCAGCGCCTCACGGTCGTACGTGCTCGTCGTGACCAGTACCTCCTGCGCCTGAGTCTCCTTCAGCACCGTCTCCAGCTCGTGCGCGACCTGCTCCTGCGTGCCCGCGATGTGCCCGGCGAGGCCGCCCTCGTAGAAGCCGCGCTCCTTGGCGGTCATGGCCGACGCCTCGATGCGCTCGGCGGGAGCCAGTGGCGGGAAGGTGCCGTGTGTGCGCGAGTACGCCATCGCCCAGGCCTCCGGGACGAGCAGTCGCCGCGCCTCCTCGGGCGAGGCGGCCACGGCGACGGTGCCGGAGATGACGACGTACGGCTCACTGGCCCAGGCGGAGGGCTGGAAGCGGTCGCGATAGTGATCGATCCCGCGCCGCATCTTCTCCCGGTTCCGCAGATCACCGATGACCATGGGCAGCCCGGCGCGCGCCGCGATGTCCGCTCCCTCGCCCATCGCCAGCACGAACGGCGGCACGGCAAGGCCCTCGGCGGGCCGTGCGTGCACCCCGGTCGGCGAGGTGCCACGGAACCAGTCGAGCAGCTCCCGGATCTGTGCCGCGAAGTCCTCGGCGTCCCCCTTGTCCCGCCCGAGCGCCTTGCGGACGCCGTCCGTGAAGCCGACCGATCGCCCGAGGCCCATGTCGATACGGCCGGGGAAGAGGGACTCCAGCACCCCGAACTGCTCGGCCACGACCAGGGGTTGGTGGTTGGGCAGCATCACCCCGCCGGTACCGACCCGGATCGTGCGGGTCGCGGCGGCGACGGCGGCGGCCAGCACGGTCGGCGCCGAGCCGGCGACGCCGGGCACACCGTGGTGCTCCGAGACCCAGACGCGGTGGTAGCCCAGTTCCTCCAGCTCCCGCGCCAGCCGTACCGTGTCACGCAGCGCTGCCCCGGTCGGGTGGCCCTCGCGGGTGCGGGAGCGGTCGAGGACGGAGAAGCGGGTCTGGGCGATCGCGGAGCTCATGCAAGCTTCAACACCGCAGCGCGCGCAGGATTCCTCGCCCACTGGCCGGCGGCCCCCCTCATGGCGCGATGTTGTGGTTCAGACGGAACAGGTTGCCCGGGTCGTAGCGCCGCTTCAGGGCGGTCAGGCGCGCGTGGTTGCCGCGGTAGTTGGCCCGTACGCGGTCCTGGTCGTCGCCGTCCATGAAGTTCACGTAGGCGCCTCCCATGGAGTGCGGTTCCAGCGCCCGGTGGAAGTGGCGCACCCAGGCCTTCTCGGCCTCGCAGTCCTCCCGGGTGGTGAGGGTCGGGCTGAGCGCGATCGAGTAGTCGGCGTCCCGGTAGGAGAAGGCGGTCTCCTCCGGCTCGATGCGGTGGCAGGCCCCGTCGATGGGGAAGACCACGGTCACGCTCTGGATCGAGGGCGTGGTGGCGCCGTACTCGACGAAGGCGTCGACGGCTCCGTCCGGCAGTCCCTGGGTGAAGGCGCCCTTCCAGTAGTGGTACAGCCCGGCAGGCACCAGGTCGTCGAAGAGGGTGTTGATCACCGGGTAGGGCATGCGCTCCAGGTGCCGGCCCAGCACCGGCCCGAGGGAGGCGACCCGGTCCCGGATCCGTTCATCCTCGTCCTGCGGCCCGGTCCAGCAGGTGATCACGCCGCACAGCGGCCGCCCGTGCCAGCGCTCGGGCAGGAACGGCACGGGAGGTCCGAGGCCCACGACGAGGGTGGCTCCGAGCCTCTCGTCCTCTTCGGCGACGAGCTCCCGGTAGCGGCGGATCACGTCGCCGTCGAGCGGGAAGAAGGTCGGTCCGCCGAGGACGTCGGCGATGGGGTGCAGCCGGTACGCGAAGGACGTGACGACCCCGAAGTTGCCGCCGCCGCCACGCACCGCCCACATCAGGTCGCTGTGCTGCTTGTCCGTGCAGGTCACGAAGGATCCGTCGGCCGTGACCAGGTCCACCGAGACCAGGTTGTCGCAGGCCAGACCGCAGCGGCGGGCCAGATACCCCATGCCGCCACCCGTCGTCAGGCCGCCGACGCCGGTCGTGGAGACCATCCCGCCGGTGGTGGCCAGACCGAAGGCGTACGTGGCGTGGTTGACGTCCGCCCAGGTGCAGCCGCCCTCGACCCAGGCGGTACGGGTCTCGGGATCGACCCGGATACCGCGCATCAGGCCGAGGTCGAGGACGGCACCGCCGTCGCACGTCCCGTAGCCGGGGACGCTGTGGCTGCCGCCACGCACGGCGAGCGGCACGCCCTGGTCGCGGGCGAAGTCCACC
Organism: Streptomyces sp. NPDC012935; assembly: GCF_042900345.1. Classification (NCBI taxonomy): domain Bacteria; kingdom Bacillati; phylum Actinomycetota; class Actinomycetes; order Kitasatosporales; family Streptomycetaceae; genus Streptomyces; species Streptomyces sp. NPDC012935. Next base: position 327,334 of record NZ_JBIBBC010000001.1, on the reverse strand, counting down.
GTGGCGATCACATCGCCTGCGTCGACCGCCCGCACGATGATCGCGGGCCGCCTGTCGTGCATCGCGTTGTAGACCTTGCGGGCCTCGTCGTAGCCCGGGTCGCCGGGCACGACGATGTCACCGCGCACGGATCCGCGCAGCCGCTCCAACAGGTTGTGGTCGAGGGTCGGTGTGTAGGTGGTCATGGCCGCCACCTGCTCTCCACTCCTGGGTCGGAAGGAATGACACCTCCGGTGTACACGCGTACCGGGGGCGCGCTCATCGCCGGAACCGCCCATCCCGGCGGACCGGGCATGGGCGAAACGGCCCATGCGCGTCACGTGAGGCCGTGCTTGTACGCGTACGCCGTCGCCGCGGCCCGCGAGGACACGTCGAGCTTGGCGAAGATGTTGTTGAGGTGCCGGGCGACGGTGTGCTCGCTGATCATCAGCTCCGCGGCGACGGCCCGGTTCGTGCAGCCCGCGGCGACCAGCCGCAGCACCTGGATCTCGCGCTCGGTGAGCCCGCCCGGCTGCCGTCGGCGCACATCGGCGAGCAGGGCCGCCGCCCGGCGCGCGTCGGGTACGGCACCGAGCTGCCGGAAGGTCTGCTCCGCGGCCCGCAACTCCATCCGGGCACCATCCTCGTCCCCGGCGGCCCGGTCGGCGGCGGCCAGGGTCATCCGCACCTGGGCGGCCTCGTACGGCACCCGAAGCTCCAGCCAGAGCGCCAGCGCCCGGCGCAGCAGGGGCAGCGCCCGGTCGAGGTCACGGGCGGCGAAGGCCACCGCGCCGCAGGCCGCCGCGGCGCCGGCGTGCAGCAGGGTCGCATCCGAGCCGCACCGCCGCTGCCAGTCCCGGGCCAGAGCCTGGAGTCCGTCGGCCGCGGTGCGCGCCTCGGCCGTCCGGCCCAGTGCCAGGCACACCTCCACCTGGGCCGCGAGCAGTCTGCATCGTTCGAGACCGCCGGCCTCGGCTCCACCCGCTACGGCCAGCCGCAGGGCCGTGGCCGAGGCGTCGGCCTTCCCCTGGGCAAGCCGCAGCAGGGCGAGGCCGGGCTGCGGGTCGCGACCGAGCTCGTGGGTACGGTCGTACGACTTCTCGGCCGCCGCGAGCTCTCCGCGCCGCCGCTGGATCTGGCCCACCAGGTAGACCGCCTCGGCGGCCATCCGCCGCTCGTACGGCAGCAGTTCCTCGCAGGTCCGCTCGGCCTCGGTCACCGCCTCGGGCCAGCTGCCGCGCAGCTCCAGCACCTCGACCCGGTGCACTCGGCACAGTCCGCGGTAGTTGTTCTCGGCCGGCATCGCCGCGCACCACCGCATGGCCGCGTCGGTCCATTCGGCGGCGCGTTCCAGATCGACGCAGGCCATGGCCTGCTGGAGGCCCAGACAATAGACCCAGCCGGTGAAGAAGGAGCTGAGCTCACCTGCCATGGCCGAGCACATGGCGTCGTCCAGGAGATCGAGTCCGCCACCGACGCGCCCCTGAGCCACCAGGACGCCGGCCTGCGCCTGCACGCTCATGGCCAGCAGATCCGGGCTGCCGCAGCGCCGCGCGATCCCGGCCATGCCCCGGGCCGCCGCCATCGCGTCGTCGAACGCACCGCGCTCCTGAGCGTCCCGCGCATCGACCCAGGCGAGGTAGCACTGCTCGACGCACTCCGGCTCGCTTCCCAGATGCCGCCGGGCCCGGCGCAGCCAGCCGGCGGCCAGGGCCGTGCGCCCCGCGAGCTGGTGCTCGTAGAACAGCAGCCAGGACATGAGCCCCGCCTGCCGAAGCGCGCCCGCCGCGACATAGCCGGAGTAGGCCCGCATCCGCCGGCCGATCGACTCCTCGACACGGCTTGTCCACCAGGCGGCATCGGCGAACGCGGCGTGGTCGTCGGGGGTGAGGCAGGTGGCGTCCAAGCCGCCCAGCAGCCGGTACGCCTCGGCCCACGCCTCATGGGCGGCGGCGTCCCTGGCCTGCCGCAAGATGTCCGCGGCCGCCCTGTCGATCGTCTGTTCGGTCACCCACGGCTCCCTTCTCGCGCTGCGCGAGCAGGACCGGCCCCTCACCAGGATAGGCAGGCCGGGCGCCCGGGGGACTCAGTGAACGGCCACCTGGAGCGGTGCCGCGTGCTCGTGGTCGCAGGCGTCGTCGATGCCGTACGTGTCCCAGCCCGGGAACGGGTCGGCGGCAGGGAGGCCCTCGTCGCCGGCCATGAGGCAGTCGGCCAGGGCGGTCCGGAGCGCCTCCGCGTGCAGATGTGTGCCGATGAAGACCAGCTCCTGCGCGTACGGTGCGTCGGCGTCGCGCGCGGCGCTGGGCTCGAAGCGGGCGACGGAGCCGGCCTGCGACCACAGCCCCGTCACGTGCGGGCGGCTGGCGAGGGTGAAGAAGCCCTTGGACCGCAGCACCTTCCCGTAGGCTCCGCTGTCGAGCTCCACCGTGACGAAGTTCCACAACCGCCCGGGGTGGAAGGGCACTTCGGCGTGGAACACCGTGGACGAGATCCCGTACTCCTCGGTCTCCGGAACGTGGTCGCCGTTGAGCTCCCTCACCCAGCCGGGGGCCTGCTGGGCGCGCTCCAGATCGAACAGCCGCGTGCCGAGCACCTCTTGGAGTGCCACTTGCCCCTGTACGGCGTCGACGACCCGCGCGCCGGGGTTGAGCCGGCGCAGTGCCGCGCGCAGCCGGTCCGCCGTCTCGTCGTCTACCAGGTCCAGCTTGTTGAGCACGATGACGTCCGCGAACTCGACCTGGTCGACAAGGAGATCGCTGACGGTGCGCTCGTCCTCCTCGTACTGGTCGAGGCCGCGCTCGGCGAGTTCGTCGCCACTGTCCAGCTCGGACAGGAAGCCCGCGGCGTCGACCACCGTGACCATGGTGTCCAGGAGGGCGACGTCGTCGAGGGCGGCTCCGTCGTCGCGGGCGAAGGCGAAGGTGGCGGCCACCGGCATGGGTTCGGAGATGCCCGACGACTCGATGAGGAGATGGTCGAAGCGCCCCTCACGTGCCAGCCGGCCGACCTCCTCCAGCAGGTCGTCGCGCAGGGTGCAGCAGATGCAGCCGTTGGTCATCTCGACCAGGCGTTCCTCGGTCAGCGACAGCGCGGCCTCGCCGCCCCGCACCAGCGCGGCGTCGATGTTGATCTCGCTCATGTCGTTGACGATGACCGCCACACGCAGTCCCTCGCGGTTCGCCAGGACGTGGTTGAGCAGGGTCGTCTTGCCCGCCCCGAGGAAGCCGGACAGGACGGTGACGGGCAGACGGCGGTCGTACGGCATCCCGGTCAGCCCTCGGGGCGCAGCAGCCCGCGCTCGTACGCCTTCACCAGGTGCTGCGGCACGAGGTTGCTGACGCCGTCGATGGTGACGGGCACGAGCTGCGGGGTGCTCGCCTTCCACTGGGCGCGGCGGTGGCGGGTGTTGCTGCGGGACATCTTCCGCTTGGGAACAGCCATGACGGACCTCCTCGGTCGGTGAACACCGAGGAGGCTATATGAAAATGGATCCCATTAACAATTGCGCTCCGGAGTCACTCCTGGGCGCCCACCAGCATCCGCACCTCGAACTCCTCGTAAGCGGCGTCGTCCCGCGGCTGCCGGCGGTCGCTCAGCACCGTGCCGAGCCAGCCGAGGAGGAAGCCCGCCGGGATGGAGACGATGCCGGGGTTCTGCAGCGGGAACCAGGCGAAGTCCGAGTCCGGGTAGAAGGAGCCGGGCGTGGCGGAGACCACCGGGGAGAACACCACCAGCAGCACCGAGCACACCAGGCCGCCCCAGAGGCTGAGCAGCGCCCCCTGGCCCGTGAAGCGGCGCCAGAAGAGGGTGTACACGATCGTCGGCAGGATCGCGGACGCCGCCATCGCGAAGGCGAGGAAGGCGAGCGTCGCCGTGTTGGCACCCCAGGAGACGAGGGCGAGCATCATGGCGAGGACGCCGATGACGACCGCGGACAGCCGGGCGACCATCAGTTCCTCGGTCTCACTAGCGCGCCCCTTGCGGATCACTTCGCCGTACAGGTCGTGGGCGAGGGACGAGGCGGCGGCGAGCGTGAGGCCGGCCGCGACCGCGAGCAGTGTGACGAACGCGAGGCAGGACAACAGCGCGGTGAGGATGCCGCCGCCGAGGGCGTTGGCGAGCAGCAGGACGGCGGAGTCGCCCTTGTGGTCCGTCTCCGCGATGGTCTCCCGGCCGACGATGGCGGTGGCGCCGAGGCCCAGGACGCCGGCCGCGAGGCAGACCAGGCCCACCAGACCCACCGCCCACACGAGGGAGGAACGCAGCACGTCGATCCTGCGCGGCGCGAGCAGGCGCATCAGTACGTGGGGGAGGGCGGCGAGGCCCAGCACGATCGCCAGTTCCAGGCTGAAGAAGTCGAGCTTGCTGGTCGTGCTGACGCCGTAGCGCAGTCCGGGTTCGAGGAACTGCGTGCCCGTGCCGCTGTGGTTCGCCGCAGCGGACAGCAGGGCGCCCGGGTTCCAGTCGTAGTGGTTGAGCACCATGACCGCGGTGACCGTCACGCCCGCCACCAGCATCACGGCCTTGATGATCTGAATGACGGTGGCGCCGGGCGCGCCGCCGATCGCGGCGTACACGATGACGACAGTGCCGATCACGATCACGCACAGGGTCCGTGTCGCGGCACTGGGTTCGCCCGTGAACTGGGTCAACAGGGCGATGCTGCCGACGAGTTGGGCGACGAGGTACAGCGTCGTGATGGCCAGGGTGCACATCGCGACGGCGAGCCTGACCGGGCGTTGCATCCGTGGCAGCCGCAGGGCGAGGGTGTCACCGAGGGTGAACTTCCCTGCACGGCGCAGGGGTTCGGCGACGAGCAGCAGCACCATCATCCAGGCGACGACGGTCCCGCCCAGGTACAGCAGACCGTCGTAGCCGTTGAGCGCGACCAGTCCGGTGCTGCCCAGCAGGGTGGCGGCCGACACGTAGTCGCCGCACATCGCCAGGCCGTTGCGCAGCGGGGACATGGTGCGGTTGCCGAGGTAGAACTCGCTGATCTCGTCGCGCTGAGGGGCTGTCAGCAGCGCCATGAACAGCGTGACCACGACGACCGACAGGAAGAGCACGAACGTCAGGTTGAGGCTGAACCGGTCGACGATGCCTGCGGACACGGTCACCACGTGGGGTGCCCCCCGGCCTCGCCGTGCGGCGCTGTGGCGTGGGGGGACCCCAGCTCCTGCTGCCGCAGTCGCGAGGCCAGGCCACGGGCCAGGGGGTCGACCCGGGTGCGCATGTGCCGTACGTAGCACCAGGCCGTCACGCCCATCACGGCGAACTGGCCGAGACCCAGCGCGAGGCCGAGGGTGAGGTCGCCGGTCAGACGCTGGTTCATCAGGGCGGGAGCGGCATGCGACAGCAGTACGTACAGCAGGAATCCGCCGACCGAAAGGATCGTCGCTCGCACGCCGAACCTGCGCTGGGCGCGGCGAAGTGAGTGAAATTCGGGGTCTTCGGATATTCGTTTGGACGGTACCGGACCCTTAACCGGCGAACTGAATGTGAGAGATTTGTCGTGCCATGGTGAAAAGTCGGGCACAGGCGCACCTTCTTCGCTGCGGCATGCCGAACACACTGGGGAGTGCGGGCCTGATGGGGGACGGGTGGCGGGCGGCGAAAGCCGGAAGCCGGAGTATGACAGCGCTCTCATTGAGCAATCAACCGTCGACGTGAATTGCCGCCCCGCGGTGGCGCATTCGCGCCCCTCATGTTTTTCGGCGATCAGGTGAAACATGCGGATAACGGCTGTCGGTGAATTAGTCCGGACCATACCTCCGGGCCGGACTGTCTCCATCCCGGGCCCCGGATTAGGGTGAGGGACGTGACCGACAGCAAGGACCGCCCCCTCGCCGTGTTCGACCTGGACAACACCCTCGCCGACACGGCGCACCGGCAGCACTTCCTGGAGCGCAAGCCGCGTGACTGGGACGGCTTCTTCGGGGCCGCACCGGACGACCCGCCCCTCTCGGAGGGCGTCGCGCTGGCGCGGGAGAGCGCCGAGGAGTGCGAGGTCCGCTATCTGACCGGCCGGCCCGAGCGCTGCCGGCGCGACACGCTCGACTGGCTCGCCGCGCACGGGCTGCCCGAGGGGCGCGTGTACATGCGGCGCAACGACGACCGGCGGCCCGCCCGGCGCACCAAGCTGGAGACCCTGCGCCGCCTCGCCCGGACCCACGAGATCCGGGTCCTGGTGGACGACGACGAGCTGGTCTGCGAGGACGCCGAACGGGCCGGGTTCACCGTCGTACGGGCACGCTGGTCCGCCCCGTCCGCAGCGCTGAAGGTGGCGCAGGAGCGGGAGGGGCGGACCTGAGGGGGCCGGGCCTGCTACCGGGCCTGCTACTCGGTCTCGTCCAGGCGGAAGCCGACCTTCATGGTCACCTGCCAGTGCGCGATCTGCCCGTTGTCGAGCTGGCCGCGCACCTCGGTCACCTCGAACCAGTCCAGGTTGCGCAGGGTCTGCGAGGCACGCTCGATGCCGTTGCGGATGGCCTGGTCCACGCCCTCCGGCGAGGTGCCGACGATATCCGTGACCCGGTAGGTGTGGTTCGACATGTGGGTGCTCCTCTCACACGCGTCACTCCACGGTGCCCCAAGGCGGGGCATCGCGCGAGCCGTCCGTCACCGCGCCACGCTCAGTGACAGCGCGAAGCGACCCTCGGCGTCCGTCCACCAGTGAGCCAGCTCCAGCCCGGCCTCCGACAGTTCCGCGCGGACACCGTCCCTGCGGAACTTCGCCGACACCTCGGTGCGCATGTCCTCGCCCGCCGCGAAGTCGACGGCGAGGCCCAGCGCGGATACCTTCACCGTCTGCGCCGCTCGGGAGCGCAGCCGCATCTCGATCCACTCGTGGTCCGCGTCCCACACGGCGACGTGGTCGAACGCGGCCGGATCGAAGTCGGCGCCCAACTCGCGGTCGATCACCGCCAGGACGTTCTTGTTGAACGCGGCCGTCACCCCGGCCGCGTCGTCGTACGCCTCGACCAGGACCCGCTCGTCCTTGACCAGATCGGTGCCGAGCAGCAGCGTGTCACCGGGGGAGAGCAGGGACCGCACCGAGACGAGGAACGCGGCACGCTCGGCCGGCAGCAGATTGCCGATCGTGCCGCCGAGGAACGCCACCAGCCGGGGCCCCGGCGTCTCCGGCAGCGTCAGCCCACCGGTGAAGTCGGCGATCAGCGCGTGCACGTCGAGCTCCGGCCGCTCCTCGGCGAGCGCCTGCCCGGCCTGCGTGAGCGCGCTCTCGCTGACGTCGACGGGGACGTACGTGTGCAGTGCCGTCAGCGCGTCGATCAGGTACCGCGTCTTCTCCGAGGAGCCGGAGCCCAGTTCGACCAGTGTGCGGGCGCCGGTGGCCGCGGCGATCTCGCCGGCCCGGTCGACGAGGATCTCGCGCTCGGCGCGCGTCGGGTAGTACTCGGGCAACTCGGTGATCTTCTCGAACAGTTCGCTGCCCTGCGCGTCGTAGAACCACTTCGGCGGCAGCGTCTTGGGCGTGCTCGTCAGGCCCTTGAGGACGTCGGCGCGCAGTGCGGCGTCGGTGGCGTCCTCGGGCAGGTTGCGAGTGAGAAGGAACGGACTCACGTGCTGGGCTCCTTCGGTGCTGCGGAGGGTTGCAGGGGTTCGCTCGGGTCCTTGAGCGGGGTGAGCAGCACGTCGGTGCGGCTCGCCGCGAGGAGGGTCCGGTCGGGGACCTCCTGCCAGTGCGGATCGTCGTCGTACGGCTCGGAGGCCACGACGGTGCCGCCGCCGGGCCGGGTCAGATACCAGAGGGTGTCGCCCCAGGCGGTCGCGGCGATGGCCTCGCCGTTGCTGAGCAGCAGGTTGAGCCGGGAACCGGGGGCCGCCTCGGCGACCTCCAGAACCGTGTCCGCCAGCGCCTGCCCCTCCTCGTCGCCGCCGCGCAGCCGCGCGAGGACCAGTGCCCACACGAGCGCCGAGTCGTTGCGGGCCTCCATCGACAGCACGTCCACCGCGGGCAGGGTCGGGACGAGCGGCGCGAGCGAGCCCGGCCAGCCCCTCACCGCGCCGTTGTGGCTGAACAGCCAGGGACCCGCGGCGAACGGCGCCGCCGCGGCCTCCTGATCGGCGCCCGGCAGCGTCGCGTCCCGTACGGCGGCCAGCAGCGCGCCGCTGCGTACGACCCGTGCCAGATCGGCGAAGGACGGATCCGCCCAGATGGGCCCGGCCCGGCGGTACCGGGCCGGTACCGGGTCCCCCTCGGCGTACCAACCGACCCCGAAACCATCGGCGTTGACGGTCCCGTACCGCTGCCGCCGAGGTGCCCACGACTGGCGGTACAGGCCGTGCGGGGGTTCCACCAGGAGTTTGCCGAGCGGCTCCTCGGGGCCCAGATAGGCCAGGTGACGGCACATCAGACGTCCCCCGCGGACCGGGCCGTGCGGAACCCGGAGAAGATCTGCCGCCGGATCGGGTAGTCCCAGTTGCGGAAGGTGCCCCGGCAGGCGACCGCGTCCACGGCGAACGCGCCGCCGCGCAGCACCTTGTACTCCGGCCCGAAGAACACCTCCGAGTACTCCTTGTACGGGAACGCCTGGAAGCCCGGGTACGGCAGGAAGTCGCTCGCCGTCCATTCCCACACGTCACCTATCAACTGCCGTACGCCGAGCGGCGATTCGCCCTCCGGATAGCTGCCGGCCGGGGCGGGGCGCAGATGCCGCTGGCCGAGGTTGGCGTGCTCCGGTCCGGGATCGTCGTCGCCCCACGGGTAGCGCATCGAGCGGTCCCCGGCCGGGTCGTGGCGGGCGGCCTTCTCCCACTCGGCCTCGGTGGGCAGCCGGCGCCCGGCCCAGCGGGCGTAGGCGTCCGCCTCGTACCAGCACACGTGCAGGACGGGCTCGTCGGGCGGTACCACCTCGGTGACGCCGAAGCGGCGGCGGAGCCACTGCTTGCCGTCCCGGCGCCAGAACAGCGGGGCGTGGATCGAGTTCCCGCGGATGTGCGCCCAGCCCTCCGGCGTCCACCAGCGGTCGTCGTCGTAGCCGCCGTCCTCGATGAACGCCTTGTACGCGGCGTTCGTCACCGGTGTGGTGTCGATGTAGAACGGCGGCACCTCGCGCCGGTGTGCCGGGCGTTCGTTGTCCAGCGCCCACGGCTCGGTAGAGGTGCCCATCGTGAACGGGCCGCCGGGAACCAGGACTTCGGACGGGCCCGTCATCAAGGGTGCCGGATCCGGGTCGGGGGCGGTCAGGGCCTGCGGGCCCTTGCGAAGCTGATGGGTGATCAGCATCGTCTCGTCGTGCTGCTGTTCGTGCTGCGCGATCATCCCGAACGCGAAGGCCGCCTCGGTCAGTCGCGTCCCGTGGAAAGCGGTGCTCTCCAGCAGGTCCAGGACCCGTCCGCGCACCTCGGACGCGTAGTGACGGGCCTCGGTCGGCGGCAGCAGCGGCAGGGTGGGGCGGGCGGCGCGGGGGTGCTCGAAGGCGTCGTAGATACCGTCGATCTCGGGCCGCATCGCCTCCCGCCCGGCGACCGTCCGGAGCAGCCACTGCTCCTCCTGGTTGCCGATGTGCGCGAGGTCCCACACCAGCGGGGACATCAGCGGCGAGTGCTGGGCGGTGAGGTCGGGGTCCTCGACGCAGGAGGTCAGCAGGGTCGTCCGGGCACGGGCGGTGGTGAGGCTGGTCAGTGCCCGCTCGCGGAGCGTGTCGGCGTCGTGGGCGGGGTCGGTCATGTCCGGTCGTCCTTCCCGTGCAGGGTGCGGTCCGTGCCGTAGAGCTCGTCCAGCAGGTCGTCGGCGGGGCAGCGGCCCTTGCTGACATAGCGGTCCCGGTACGCCGCGACGGCGTTCGTGACCTCGGCCGTGGCCCCAAGCCGGGGCAGCGCCTCCAGTGCCGCCGCGAAGCAGGTGTCCGCGACCTCCTGCAACTCGGGGTCGGCCAGGCCCGAGCGGGCCGCGTCGAGCCACAGCGGGTTGTGCGGGGCGGGCAGCGACATGCCGCGCTCGGCCAGCGGCTTCACCGTGCGGTAGGCGGTCTCGGCGGCCTCGGGGTCGTCGAAGAGCGCCGTGGTCACGGCGAGCGGCACGATCCACCCGTCCTCGCCCGGCTGCGCGTCGATCATGCGCAGTTCCAGATGGCCCCGCGGTCTGACCGGCGGGAACAGTGTCGTGAGGTGGTAGTCGAGGTCCTCCTGCGTCGGTGGCCTCGGCGCTCCCGACCTGGTCCACTCCCGGAACGTCAGCCCGTCCGGGACGTCCCACGGGCCGCCGTCCTGCCGTACGCACATCACCGGCGCGTCCAGGACGTGCCGCGCCCAGGCGACCCGCGGGTCGCCGTCCAGCGGAGGTGCGCCCGCGCGGCCCGGGCCGATCTCCATCCACAGCAGCTGCCGGGTGGAGAGCCAGCCCGTGGGCTCGCTGGCGGCCAGTGGGGAGTTGGCGAAGGCGGCGACCAGGACCGCGCCCAGCTGGTGTGCCAGCCACCAGCGCCGTCCGTGCCCGAGCGGGCCGGGCTCCTCGTATCCGGAGTCCAGGCACACCTGCACGGAGGCCGAGGTGCACATCATGGCGCGGCCGGCCGGGCCCGCCCGGTCCAGGTACGCCTCCATGGCGTCATAGCGGGGCTGGCGCAGGTAACGGCGGGGCGGGTGCCAGGGATCGTTCCCCATGCCGACCAGACCGAGGTCCTGCTCGCGCAGCACCGCGCGGGCGGCGTCGAGGTCGGCGGAGACGGTACCGATGCACTCCATCAGCGAGGTGGCGGGCGGGGAGCTCAGCTCCAGCTGACCGCCGGGTTCGACGGTGAGCGCCGACCTCAGGGGCACGGTCCGTACTGCGGCGTAGGCCGCTTCGAGTCGTTCGGGTGTCACGGGGAGCTGCGGGCTGTGCAGCTCGTGTACCAGCCATTCCACTTCGACCCCGAGGGTGCGGGGCGGGCCGGTCTTGAAGCAGATGCCCCTGACGAGGGCCTCCACCTCGGCTTCGGTGACTGCGGAGCGCGGCTGCTCCGTACAGTCGCTCACCGAATCTGACATGTCTTGGATCCTCCTGAGAGTCCACGATGCCGCCCGGCCCGGATCTTGTGGGCGGGCCGGCACACTCGTCCCACCCAAGACCCTCACGTCGCTTCGCACAAGGGCGCGTACCGGCACGTTCCGGGTGCGTAATCTTTGCTCCCCGGGTGTTGGCTGGGGCTTTCCCGGCCGTTCTCGGTCGACTGTCGGCGCCCGGGAATTCTGTTGCACCGCACGACCAGCATCGCCCAGGATGCGTGCATGAGCACGGCGGGGGAGATCGCGTGCAGCCGACGCGGTCGCACGGTCATGGCGCACACGGGGGTGGCGCCATGAGCGCGCGCCTGCGCGGCATCGCGCAGCAGACGCAGGAGATCGTGGCGGCGGGGAGGTATCGCGCGCCGGACGGCCGCGAGGTGTCCCTCGCGGCGGCGATCGAGGCGGCGCGGGACGGCACCCGGATGTACGGGCCGGACCCGGTGCCGGTGCCGCAGGTCCCCCGGCGGGAGACGTTCTTCGAGGTCACGGGCGAGAGCAGCCTGGAGGCGGCCCGCCGCCTCGGCGCCGGGACAGCCGTACTGAACTTCGCCTCGGCCCGCAACCCGGGCGGCGGCTACCTGAACGGCGCCCAGGCCCAGGAAGAAGCCCTGTGCCGCGCCTCGGCGCTGTACAGCAGCCTGCTCGGCGCCCGCGCGTTCTACGACCACCACCGCGCCCACCGCGACCCGTTCTACACCGACCGTGTCATCCACTCACCCGGTGTGCCCGTCTTCCGCGACGACCGCGGCAGCCTGCTGGACGCCCCGTACACCGCGGGCTTCCTGACCGCAGCAGCACCGAACGCGGGCGTCATCCGGCGTACGGCCCCGCAGCGCACGGCCGAGCTGCCGGGCGCCCTTGCCACCCGGGCGGAGCGGGTGCTGGAGACAGCTGTCACGCACGGGTACCGGCGACTGGTGCTCGGTGCCTGGGGCTGCGGGGTGTTCCAGAACGACCCGGCGCAGGTGGCGGGCGCGTTCCGTGGGCTGCTCGCGCCCGGCGGGCGGTTCTCCGGGGCCTTCGAGCACGTGGTGTTCGGCATCCTGGACCGCACGCCCGACAGCCCGGTGCGAGCCGCGTTCGTGCGGGCGTTCCCCGAGGGGCAGCTCCAGCGGTAGGGCTCAGGTCCAGCGGTGGCACTCAGGGTGTTCAGTGCCTGCGGTGGCGCTCAGTGCCTGCGGTGACGCTCAGGTCCAGCCATAGCGCTCGTGCAGCCGGTGCCTCACCAGGTTGAACCGCCCCCGGTCCAGGGCGCACGCCTCCCGGCGCATACCCTGCTCGTGCAGGCGCAGGATGCGGTCCACGTCGACCCAGGAGTCGCGCCCCGTCCGGTCCCACGGCCCGCTGCCGATGGCGACCCACTCACGGTCCCCGTCGTGCCGCTTGCTCGACAGCTGCACCGCGAGGAACGTCCCGCCGGCCTCCCGGGCCACCACGAGCACCGGCCGGTCCTTGCCCCGCCCGTCGTTCTCCTCGAAGGGCACCCAGGTCCAGACGATCTCCCCGGGGTCGGGGTCGCCGTCGTGCGCGGGGGAGTACTCGGTGCGCACCTTGCCGACCTTGCGGGGATCGGCCTCGGTGGTGGCGGAGGGACCGTGGCGGCCCGGGACGTTCTCAGCGGTGGGGATGCTCACGGGGGCACCCTAGAGGCTGCCTCCGTGAGCACACCCGCCGGGTCACGTCTCGCGCCGGGTCACTTCTCGTCCATCGGCACCTTCTGAGCGAGCCCGTTGAGCGGGGAACCCTCCTTCGGCACCTGCCCGTTCTGGTTCATCGACGCCAGCAGCTGGCGGGCCAGCCCGAGTCCCGTACCGCCCATGGTGAGCGCCTTGGCGAACATGTCCGCCATCCCGTCGGCGCCGTTGAGCAGCACCATGTTGTCGACGCTGCCGAAGGCGGACGCGCCGGCGCGGACGATCTCCGGCCAGTTCTCGGCGAGTTGCTGCGCGACCACGGCCTCCTGGTTCTCGGCCAGTGCGGAGGCCCGTGCCTTGATGGCCTCCGCCTCCGCGAGTCCCTTGGCCCTGGCTGCCTCGGCCTGCGCGAGGCCCCGGGCCTGTGCGGCGGCGGCCTCGGCCTCGCCGGTGGCGCGAGTCGCCGCGGCCGTCGCCGTGCCGCGGGCCTTGGTCGCCTCGGCCTCGGCGCCCGCGGCCGTCTTGACCCGAGTGGCCTCGGCGGCCGCCGCGAGTTCCGTCTCCTTCGCCTTGGCCTGCGCCGCCGAGATCCGCGCGTCGCGCTCGGCCTCGGCCAGCGTGCGCTTCTCGTAGGCCTGCGCGTCGGCGGGCTTGCGGACATCGGCCTGGAGCTGCTGCTCGCGCCGGTGCGCCTCCAGTTCGGCGACCCGCGTCTCTTGGACGACGACCTCCTGCCGGGCGGCCGCGTCGGCGAGCGGACCGGCCTGCCGGGCCTTGGCCCCCGCCTTGTCGCGCTCGGCCTGGTAGCCCGCCTGGAGGATCTCGCTGTCCCGGGTCGCCTCGGCCATCCGCGCGTAACTCTGCTGCTCCGCCTCGGTGGCGAGACGGTTCGCCTCGGCCTGCGCGATCCGCGCGTCCCGCTGCACGGCCGCCGCGTGCGGCATCGCCAGGTTCTGGATGTACCCGGTGGGGTCCTCGATCTCATGGATCTGCAGCGAGTCGACGATGAGCCCGAGCTTCTCCATCTCCGTACCGCACGCCGCCCGCGTCTGCCCGGTGAGCTTCTCCCGGTCGCGGATCATGTCCTCCACCGTCAACCCGCCCACGATGGACCGCAGATGACCGGCGAAGACGTTGTGCACCCGCTCCGACATCAGCTTCTGCTGGTCCAGGAAACGACGGGCCGCGTTCGCGATCGACACGAAGTCGTCGCCCACCTTGAAGATGACCACGCCCCGCACCTTCAGCGGAATGCCCTGGTGCGTCACGCAGTCCACCTGCAACTCGGTCTCGTTCAGGTCGAGCGACAGCTTGCGCACCGCCTGCACCCCGGGCAGCACCAACGTGCCCCGCCCGGTGACGATCCGAAAGCCCATGCCCTCCTCGAGCCCCTCGGTGCGGTGCTTGGAGCCGGAGATGACCAGTGCCTCGTTGGGTTCGGCGACCCGCCACATCATCTTGAACAGACCGATCAGAACGAGGACGGCAGCTGCTGCCACCCCCGCAACGACGCCGACAACCATCGGCATACGCCCCCTTTGGATGGTGCCCTTTCGGCACCGAACGAATGGGAGTGTGCGCCTGTGCGCCACGCAAATACAGGGGTTGACGCATCCTTGCCGCAACCTTGACGCAGACGGCTCTCACCTGCGAGGGAGCGGGCTCAACTGTCGTATGCCGCCTGGACGTAGACGGTCCGCGGCGGTTGGTACTCCACCACCATCACCACCGTGCCGCGTTCGATGCGGTCGGAGCCGGTGGCCGGATAGGCGAGGAAGTGCTCGGCGCCGCCGCGCACCCGGACCATCACCTCGCCGACGAGCCCGGGTCCCACCGTGCCGGTGACCCGCCCCATGAGCCCGACCATCGACGCATCGTCCATCGTCACAGAGTAGGACCTGCGGCCCCTCAGACGACCGGGGCGGGAACGGTCTCGCCCTGCTGCGGCGGCCACAGCTCGTGCCAGCGCAGCTCCGCCTCCAACTGCGCGGCCAGCGAGATCAGCAGGGGCTCGCTGTTCGCCGGCCCGAGCAACTGGGCACCGACGGGCAGACCGTCCACGAACCCGGCGGGGACGTTCACACCGGGCCAGCCCAGCACGTTCCACGGCCAGGCGTAGGGACAGGCGGCGATCATCGCCCGGTCGGTGGCGAAACCGCCGAGTTCGAGCATCGCGCCGATGCGGGGCGGGGGAGCGGCCGTCGTGGGCGCGAGGATCACGTCGTACGACTCGTAGAACGCGCCGATACGACGGTGCAGCACCGCCTCCGCGCGCCGGGCCGCCCGCAGCGGGACCCCGCCGAGGAGCCGGCCCAGCCGGGCGGCGTCCCGGGTGCGCCGGTCGAGCAGTGCGGGGAACGGCGCTGCGCTCGCCCACTCGGCGATCCCGACCGTCGCGCGCGGGATGAAGGTCAGCCCGATCTGGCCGTACGGCGGATCGGCCTCCTCGACGAAGTGCCCCAACGCGCTCAGTTTCTCGGCGAGTCGGACGACCCTGGCCCGCACCTCCGGCTGCAGACGGGCGGGCAGGGCGGTGAACGGCGGCTTGAGGGAGAGCGCGATGCGCAGCCGTCCGGGTTCGCGGCCCACGGCCTGCGAGGCGTCCACCGCCGGCGGGCGGTGCGGGTCGAGATCGTGATTACCGGCGGCGGCGTCGAGCAGGAGGGCCGCGTCGGCGACCGTACGGGCGAGGGTGCCGTTGACGGTGATGCCCTGGAAGGACTCGCCGCGCGGCCAGGTGGAGACGCGGCCGCGCTGTGGCTTGATGCCGATCAGATGCGTCCACGATGCCGGGATCCGCACCGAACCGGCGCCGTCCGAGCCGAGCGCGGCGGGCACCAGTCCGGCGGCCACGGCGGCTGCCGAACCACCGGACGAGCCGCCGGGCGTGTGGTCCGCGTGCCACGGGTTGCGGGTCGCGCCGAAGGCCGGGCCCTCGGTGAACGGCCACTGCCCCAGCTCGCAGGTGTTCGTCTTGCCCACGATCACCGCCCCGGCCGCGCGCAGCCGCCGTACCGCCTCTCCGTCCTCGGCGACCGGAGGGAACTCGCCGCAACAGCCGAACGCGGTCGGTTCGCCCGCCACGTCCATGTCGTCCTTCACCGCGACCGGTACGCCCAGCAGCGGCCGGCGCCCACCGGCGGCGAGTTCGGCGTCGGCGGCCTTCGCCTCGGCGAGGGCGGCTTCGGCCCGGACCACCCGGAAGGCGTTGAGGGACCCCTGGGTCGCCTCGATCCGCGCGAGCGCCTCCGCGACGAGCGCCTGCGACGTCACCTCCCCGTCGGCCAGCGCACGGGCGGACTCGGCGAGGCCTACGGCACGGTCGGGTGTCATACGGGCACCTCCGGGACGACGTTGTCTACCGAACAGTAACCTCCGGGGCCCGCCGGTGGAACGACTTCGGAAACGGGGGGAGTCCGATTGGGGGAGCCCTGAAGGAGCACAGGATTCCCACAGGCCTCTTCCGCTTCGTGCGCGAAGGATTGACGGGGCCTGGCCTCACCCCTACCGTCTGATCGCCTTACCGAACTATGTTCGATATACCGAACACCTGAAAAGGTCCGACCCGTGTGACCCCTGAATCTCCGAACCCCTTGACGTCATGGAGAGCCGCCGTGACCCCACCGCCCCCCAGGCCGTCCCGCCGCACCCTGCTGCGAGCGATGGCCGTCCTGCCCGCCTCGGCCCTCGCGCTGGGTGAGGCGCCCGGACTGCTCGGTACCGCCCTGGCCGCCGCACCGCCCGGCGGCTCTGCCACGCGCTACACGATCGTGCCGTTCCTGAACAGGGACGACGGCACCGTGAACGTCTACCAGTCGGACGATGCCACCGACTTCCGCCTGGTGAGGGCCTCCGCGTACACCCCGCCGAGCAACCGCATCCGCGACGCGAGCATCTTCAAGCACACCAACGGCTACTACTACGTCACCTACACGACCCACACCTGGCAGGACACCAGCACCACCATCGGCTTCGCCCGCAGCTCCGACAGGGTCAACTGGACGTTCCTGTACGACCACACGGTGCCGATCGCCAATCTCTCCCGTGCGTGGGCGCCGGAGTGGTTCGTCGACAGCGACGGCAGCGTGAACGTCATCGTGTCCTGCTCGACCACCAGCGACGAGTGGATCTTCACGCCGTACCTGCTGAAGGCCACGAACTCCGCGCTGACGGGATGGAGTTCACCGGTGGCGCTGTCCGGGATCGGCGCGAACCACATCGACACGTTCATCGTGAAGCTCGGCTCGACCTACCACGCCTTCACGAAGAACGAGACGACCAAGTACATCGAGTACGCCACGGCGTCCAGCCTCACCGGCCCGTACACGATCTCCCGCACCGGCGACTGGGCGGGCTGGGGGAGCTACCGCGAGGGCCCGGCGCTCGTCCAGCTCGACAACGGTGGCTGGCGGCTCTTCTTCGACGGCTACGGCGACGGCACGTACTACTCCAGCGACAGCTACGACACCTTCGCGACCTGGTCCGCACCGGCCGCTCTGCCCGCCGTCTCCGGAACCGCCCGCCACTTCACCGTCATCAAGGAGACCGTCCCGGGCGGCCCCGCCCTGGCGAAGAACGTCACCCGTTCCTTCCAGTCGGCCAACTACACCACCCGCTACTGGCAGGCACAGTCCTCCTTGCTCAACCTCCCGGTGGTCAGCGGCTCCAGCACCACCGCCGAGAAGCAGGCATCGACCTTCACGGTGCTGCCCGGCCTCGCCGACGCGAACGGCTGCTCCTTCCGCGACTCCTCCGGCAAGTACCTCCGCCACTGGGACTTCCGGGCCCGCTTCGACACCCACGACGGCACGTCGACGTTCGCGAGGGACGCCACGTTCGTCGCCCGCACGGGCGCGTCGAGCGGCTCGCTCCGCTTCGAGTCCTACAACTATCCCGGGTACTACCTGCGGCACTACGGCTATCAGCTGCGGGTGGAACGGGGAGACGGGACGGATCTGTTCCGGCAGGACAGTTCGTTCGTGCCGGTGACTGCCTGGGCGTGAAGGCGAGTTCAGGCGGTTCCGGCAGCGGCCAGCTCCGGTGACGCCAAGGCGTTCACCAACGGCACCGCGAACGCCAACGCGGCGTGGAGCTGCACCGGCTTCGAGAACCGTCAGCGTCTACGACGTGAACGCGCCCAGCCTGAACGACAACGGCCGTTCCGGCCCGTTCTATGCGGTGGACGGCTTCCCCGAGCAAATCAACTCCGCCCGCCAGTGCCGGTGATGTGCCCGGCCCGTCAGCTGCCGGGTGAGGGGCGGTTCCAGGTGCGGAGCTTGTCGGGGTTGAGGGTGCCCCACACCTGGACGACGTGAGCGCCGGCGACGTCGAGGCTGATGACCGCGGCGACCTGAGGGCCGTAGCGCGCCACCAGACCGGTCAGTCCGTTGACCGGATGGGTGTGCAAGGTGGTCCGCGGATGGCGGGCCAGCAGGGTCAGCAGGGTGCGGGCGACGGGGGTGTTGCCGTGGACCGGATGGATCAAGGTCCGCACCTTGCCGCCACCGTCGAAGAAGGCCGTGGCATCGGCCGCGAGGAGGGACGTCAGGAGTCCCTCGTCGTCCGTCACGCAGGCCAGATGCACCGCTCGCACCACCGTGTCGTGCTGCCGGGCCGACGTGGGACGCGCGCGCCGGGAGCGCAGACTGTGCCGGGCCAGGTCGGCCGCTTCGGCGACCGGGGGCTCGGCAGCAGGCCATTCGGTCCGGCGCGCGATGTCGGCGATCGCGCCGGCCCTGTTCTGCTCGGGCAGGGACGGCCAGGTCAGGCAGATGCTCCCGGCGACGCCCGCGAGCCATGAGCGCGGCACCGTGATCCGCGCCCGCGCCGGTTCCGGCAGCTCGAACCACTGTCGGTAGGTCTCGTCGATGACGCGCTCCGCCGCACGGCTGCTGCCGAGCATCCAGTAGGCGACATGCAGCAGATGCCGCCGTTCGTCGAGCAACTCCGCGATCGGGACCGCGTCATCCGTACCCGCCATCGGTATCTCCCGGGCAGGGGCCACGTCGCAGGAACTACTGCTGCTTCGCGAGCCAGTCGGACAGCCTGGTCCCGGCGATGTGCGCGTCCGGACCCGGCAGGAGCGTGGTCTCCTCCAACTCGGCCCCGGAGTACGGGGCGTGCGGGTCGGTGACGACCGTGCGGGGGTCGTTCTGGGCGGAGAGCGTCTCGCGGATGAGCTCGTCGAGCTGGAACACGTCGGGGCCCGCGATCTCCACCGTGCCGTTGACGGGCTCGCCGACCGCGGTACGGCCGACGGCCGCTGCCACGTCGTCGGAGTACATCGGCTGGAACTTGGCCGGGGCCAGCCGCACCGTGTCGCCCTCGGTCGAGATGTCCGCGATCCCCTTGATGAACTCGAAGAACTGGGTGGCGTGGACGAGGGAGTAGGGCATACCGGATGCCTTGATCAGCTCTTCCTGGGCCTGCTTGGCGCGGAAGTACCCGCTCTCCTGGAGGCGGTCGGTGCCGACCACGGACAGCGCGACGTGGTGCGTCACGCCGGCTTCGGCCTCCGCATCGAGCAGGTTGGTGGTGGAGGTGCGGAAGAAGTTCATGACGGCGTCGTCCTCCCACGAAGGGGAGTTGGACACGTCGACCACGACCGACGCGTCCTTCAGGACCTCGGCGAGGCCCTCGCCCGTCAGCGTGTTGACACCGGTGTCGGGCGCGGCCGCGACCGCCTCGTGCCCGTGCTCCTCCAGCTTGCCGACGAGCTTCGAACCGATGAGCCCGGTTCCACCGATCACTACGACCTTCATGGCGGTTTCCTCTCGGAGAGAATTCTGCTCTGCACTGAAGTGACAGGACAGGGGCCCTGCTTGTGACAGCAGTTCGCACAGAAGCTCATTCGGCGAGCTTGCCGTCGGTCGAGACCTCCTCCATCAGCGAAGAGATCTCGTCGGGAACGCTCGGGATGCTCTCGCGTGTGACACCGTCCGTCGGGGACCACACGAGATTGACCTGCAGGGCGGGGTCCAGGTCGGGGTAGTCGCTGCGGTTGTGACAGCCGCGGGTCTCACGACGCTCCAGCGCCGCCTCGAGGGTGGCCCTCGCCGCCAGGGCGGCGGACTTGAGATCGAAGGCGTGCGCGAGGTCCTGGTAGCCGGCGATGTCCGGGTGTACGCCGACGTCCGCCATCCGCTTCTCGATCACCGCGAGCTCCGCCAGCCCCGCACGCAGGCCATCCTCCTCGCGTACGACTCCGGCGTGCTCGGTCATGGTGTTGCGGACGGCGCGTTGCAGGGCACGCACGTTCTCCGGCCCGTCCGCCGCGAGCAGGCCGTCGACCTCCGCACGGGCCTCGGCGATTGCCGACGCCGACCGGCGCTGCGCGGTCAGCGACTGTGAGTACGCGGCGGCCGCCTGCCCCGTGATGCGGCCGAAGACCAGCAGCTCGATGAGGCTGTTGCCGCCGAGGCGGTTGGCGCCGTGCAGCCCGCTCGACGCCTCACCGATGGCGTACAGGCCCCGCACCTCGGTGCTGTGGTCCTCGGGACGCACCCACACGCCGCCCATCGAGTAGTGCGCGGTGGGCGCGATCTCGATCGGCTCGCGGGTGATGTCCAGCATCTGGAGGTCGAGCATCGTCTGGTAGACGCGGGGGAGTCGCGTCATGATCGTCTGCCGGGGCAGATGGGAGACGTCGAGCCACACCGCTCCCTTGGGGGTGCCCCGCCCTTCCTTGATCTCCGTGTAGGAGGCCAGGGCCACGCGGTCGCGCGTGGACAGCTCCATCCGGTCGGGGTCGTAGCGGGCCATGAACCGTTCCCCGAGGGCGTTGCGCAGGATCCCGCCCTCGCCCCGGGCGGCCTCGCTGACCAGGGTGCCGGCCGCGTTCTCCGGCTCGATGATGCCCGAGGGGTGGAACTGGACCAGCTCCGGATCGCGCAGGCGGGCTCCGGCCTCCACGGCCAGGCGGAAGGAGTCCCCCGTGTTCTCGTCGCGCCGCGAGGAGGTACGCCGCCAGATCCGGGTGTGGCCGCCGGCGGCGAGGATGACGGCGTCGGCGTGGATCACGCAACGCCGTCCGGTCGCGAGGTCGAAGCCGTAGGCACCGAAGACGGCACCGTCGTGCACCAGGAGCCGGGTGACGTAGAAGCCGTCGAGGACGGGGATCTGGAGCTGCTCGGCGCGGCGGACGAGGGTGCGCTGGATCTCCAGACCGGTGTAGTCGCCTGCGAAGGCGGTGCGCCGGAACTTGTGCGCGCCGAAGAACCGCTGCGAGATACGGCCGTCCTCCTCCCGGGCGAAGGCCATGCCGAAGCGTTCCAGGTCGTCGATGCCCCGGCCGGCGCCCTGGGTGACGATCTCCACGGTGCGGGGGTCGGCGAGCAGATAGCTCTCCTTGATCGTGTCCGCCGCGTGCTGTTGCCAGCTGTCCTCGGGATCCATGGTGGCCAGCGCCGCGTTGATGCCTCCGGCAGCGAGTGCCGTATGGGCATCCTCCTTGGGGCGCTTGCCTACCGCGAGGACGTCGACACCGGCCTCGGCCAGCTCGATCGCGGCACGCAGGCCGGCACCTCCGGTGCCGATCACCAGCACCATGGTGGAAAGACGTTGTTCGGTGACTGCCACGGTCTTCTCCGATCAGGGGGCGTCACTCACTACGACCGACCGGCGGACGGATCTGTGACAGCCCTCGGCAGGAGCGGTCTCAGCCGGTCAGCGAAGCCACGTAGGGCGCCAGCTTGGCCGGATTCATGACCCACATGATGCGTTCGATGCCCCGGTCCGACACGTCGACGCAGAGCAGCGCCATCGGGTTGCCGTCGGCCGAGACGACGAGGACGGCCGGCCTGCCGTTGGCCTCGACCCAGCGCACCTGTGTCGACGGCCAGAACCGCGGGGCGAAGGCGGCGAGGTACTTGGAGACGTGATCGAGCCCGACGACCGGGATCCTGGACGCCCCGCGCATTCCGCCACCGTCGGCGTAACTGACCACGTCCTGTGTGAGCACCTCCTCCAGCACCGACAGACTGCCGGTCTGGGCCGCGGCGAGGAACGCCTCGAGCAGACGCCGGTGAGCGGTGGAGCTGACCGGCTCCCTGCGCTCCGCCGCCAGGTGTTTCCTCGCGCGGCTCACCAGCTGGCGGGTGTTGGCCTCGCTGGACTCCACGATGTCCGCGATCTGCTTGTAGGGGTAGGCGAAGGCCTCCCGCAGTACGTAGGCGGCCCGCTCCACGGGGTTGAGCTTCTCGAGGAGCAGCAGCACCGCCATGTCGAGGGCCTCGGCCCGCTCCGCACCCACCTGCGGATCCGCCCGGGTGTCGACCGGCTCCGGAAGCCAGGGGCCGACGTACGACTCACGCCGCATCCTCGCGGACTGGGCGAGGTTGATCGCCAGTCGGGTCGTGACGGTCGTCAGGAACGCCGTCGGCTCCTCGATGTCGGTGCGGTCGGTCTTCTGCCACCGCAGCCACGCCTCCTGGACGATGTCCTCGGCCTCCACGGTGCTGCCGAGCACGCGGTAGGCGATGCCGAAGAGCTGGGGGCGCGCTGCCATGAACTGCTGTGCGGCCTGGTCGAGGGGGGCTGCGTCATCCTCGGCGGGCATGGAGTCCTCCAGTCCTGGACGACCAGGCTACAAGCGGGCATCCCAGGGCGCGCGCTGCCGGGAGCCACCTTCCCCGGACGTCCGTCAGAGCTGCCCGAGCCCGGCCGCGATCCGCGAACGGGGCGGTCGGCGGGGTCGTGGCAGGCGTTGGTAGCGTCGAACACGTGCCGTGTCCGCCGGTGCGGCGCGTCGATCGACCGAGAGAGATGTGATGTCCCCGACGATCCGCAGGGCTGTGATCCCCGCCGCGGGGCTCGGCTCCCGACTGCTGCCCCTGACGAAGGCGACACCGAAGGAGATGCTCCCGGTCGGCGACAAGCCGGTCATCGAGCACACGGTGCGTGAGCTGGTGGATTCCGGCATCACCGACATCACCATCGTGGTCTCCGGCGGCAAGAGCCTCATCCAGGACCACTTCCGCCCCAACCCCGCCCTCGTCGAGCAGCTGCGCCAGGACGGCAAGACGGCGTACGCCGACGCGGTGGAGGAGGTCGCCGAGCTGGCCCGCCAGGGCCACATCACCTACCTCGACCAGTACGGCCCGTACGGCAACGGCACTCCGGTGCTGAACGCCGCCCGCTCCTTCGGCGACGAGCCCGTGCTGGTGCTGTGGCCCGACGACGTCTTCGTGGCCGAGGTGCCTCGCGCCCAGCAGCTGATCCGGGCCTACGAACAGACCGGCTGCCCGGTGCTGGCCCTGCTGCCGATGGACCCCACCGAGTCCCAGCGCTACGGCGTGCCCATCGTCAAGGAGGACCTCGGGGACGGTCAGCTGCGCATCACCGGTCTGGTCGAGAAGCCCGAGCCCGCCGCCGCGCCTTCGTCGTACGCCGCGATCGGCGGCTACGTGGTCACCCCCGGCATCATCGACGAACTGCGCGAGCAGACCCGCCGCTGGTACGAGCACCGGACCGGCGAGGTCTATCTGACCGACGCCATCAACGCCTACGCCGCCACCCGCGCGGTCTACGGCCAGGTCATCAAGGGGCGCTGGTACGACACCGGCAACCCGGCCGACTACCTGGTCGCCCAGATGGCCTCCGCCCTCGCCCACCCGGAGTACGGCCCGCTGCTGCGCGGCCTGGTCTCCGGGCTCGACGCCGACGGAGCCGCCGCCCGCCGCACGGAGACCGGGAGCTGAGCCGCCGGCACGGGGCCTCATGACACGGAGCCGCCTCATGGCCCGCGGGCTCATGAATCGCGGCCTCAGGACACGGGGCCTCATGACATGGCGCCTCATGACACGGGGCGGTCCGTTGCCGCCCGCGCCCAGTGCCGGGCGCGGATGAGTGCGATCACGGTGTCAGTCGTGCGGTCGAGGTGGCTGCGGCCCTCGGGCAGCTGGGCCACGGGGCTGATGTAGCTGCGCGGACCGAGGTGGGTGGCCGGATCGAGTCGGTGCACGGTGATCTTCCCGGCGCGGCGGGCGCGGTTCCACCCGCTGCCGCGCAGCAGCCGCCAGCGCTGCGGGAACATCCAGGTGCCGACCCGCTCGATCCAGTCGTGCGCGCTGGTGAGTTGATGCAGGTGCGCGGCCTTGGTGAGATCGTTGGCGCCGTTGTGGAACCCGCCGAGCGTGATCAGCAGGAGCGGGCAGCGCAGCCGGGTGTGCAGTTCGTCGACCGCGCCGGTGGCGACCTGGGCGCCGCCGCTGTAGCTCAGCAGCACCACGGGAATGCCGCTGCCGGGCTCGTAGCCGGCGAGCCGCAGCTGCGTGGCGGTCTGGGAGCCGACGGCCCGGTTGTACAGGGGGCGGTAGCGGTGGTCGGCGGCGACGAAGATCTGCATGACGTTGTGCAGGAACAGCAGCAGCCCGACGCGGCGGCGCAGCCAGGCCCACACCGGGCGGTCGGCGAGCGGGTCGGCCAGCGGCGAGTAGGGCTGCACCTGCCCCAGCACGCGCAGCTCCGGCGCTGCGGCGAGCACGGCCTTGACCAGCTGACCGCCGTCCCGGGTGTCGCGCACGCGGCGCTTCCCGATGCCGTCCAGGTAGACCAGGTACGCCTCCGGGGGCCGGTCGGCGGCGGCACCCCGGGCATAGGGCACCCCCTCGGGGAGCTCGCTGGTGGGGGCCCGGAAGCCGGCGCTGTAGACCAGCACCTCGTAGCGGGCCAGCAGCCCTTCGGCCAGCAGGACGGGCCCGAGCACGCAGGCCCAGAACAGGAAGTCGTTCATGCGACCGGCTCCGGTGTCCGGGGTGCACTGATCCGTACGACCAGACGCCGAACGGCCTCCACAGCGATACCGAGTCCGGCCCCGGCGACGGCCACGCAGCCGGCGGCGCCCCACCAGCCGAGCCCGGTCGCCTGCGCCAGCGGCTCGGCCAGCCCGGCGCCGACACCCACGAAGAGCAGCAGGTGCAGCAGCGGCCCGAGCAGGGGGAACGCGAGCACGGCCGAGAGCATCAGCGGCGCGACCAGGCCGGGCGTCCAGCCCATCCCGTCGCCCGGCGGCGGAGCGGACACCACCAGCTCGGCCAGGGTCCACGCGGTCAGCGGCCACAGCGCGAACACGGCGGCCTCGACGAGGCCGGCAGCAGGCAGCAACCCGGCCACGAGCAGCCGCGGCATGCCGGGCCGACGGGCCAGCAGCGGCAGGATGCGCCCGGTGGCCTCGGACAGCCCGGCGAACAGCAGCAGGAGGACGACAGCGGACATCGCTCAACCTCGCCGTGAGGGGTCGGCGGGGACCGGACGGCGGACCGAGCGGGCGGTGTGCACGTACCGCTCCAGTTCGTCGGCGGCCCGCCGGTATCCACCGGCGTCGTGCTGGGCGGCCTTGAGGGTCGTCGCGGCTGCCCGGAACGCGGGCTCGTGCAGCAGACGTCGGGCGAGGGCACGCACCGAGCCCTTGGCGACGTCCTGGGTACGGAGCGACAGGCCCGCGCCGAGCCCTACGACACGACGGGCGATCATCGGCTGGTCGGCGCCCTGCGGGACCACCAGCATCGGGACCCCGGCGTACATGGCCTCGTTGACGCTGTTCATGCCGCCATGGGTGATGAAAAGCGCCGCCCGGGCCAGCACCTCCGGCTGCGGCACGAAACGCCGGGGGAGCACGTTGGCCGGCAGCGGGCCCAGCGCGTCGGGATCGGTCTGCCCGGTGGAAACGATCACGGTCCCGCCCAGCGGGGCCAGTGCGGTGGCGAACGTACGCAGCAGCTTCGGGTCGGCGTCGAACACCGTGCCGAGGGAGGCGTACAGCACCGGGTCCTGGAGCCGGCCGGCCTCGAACGACGGGTCGATGAGGCGGGCGCCGATGCTCGGGCCGACGAACCGGTAGGACTGGTCGAAGTGCTCGACGGCGGGCTGGAAAGTCCGTGACGTGTAGACCAGGTTGAGCGGCTGACGGATGTTCAGCAGGTCGAGCGGTGGCACCCCGCGCGCGTCGAAGCGGCGATGCAGCTCCCGGCGCGAGCGCAGGTAACGCCGCACGCTGCGGGGCTGCCTGCGTGCCGCTGCCAGCAGCTGCCACGACCCGCTGGTGGGGCTGGGGACCTGCCGGTTGAAGGCGAACGTGGTGAACGACGAGGCCGCCGGCACGTCGAGTTCACGTGCGGCCACCGCGCCCCACAGACAGGAACTGTCGTGGACGATCAGGTCGGGCCGGTCGCGGCGCAGGTCGTCGAGCACCGTGGGCAGCAGCCGGACGGTGGTGTCCGCGAGGCACTCCAGCAGCGTGACCGGCGTCGGCGGATCGGGAAGCGGCGGTTCCCCTCCGGGGTAGAGACGCACGGTCGCGCCGGTGGCCTCGATCTCCGCCCGGAACGCGGGCGAGGTGTGGTACACGACGGTGTGGCCGCGCCGGACGAGCTCGGCCGCGACCGGCAGTGTCGGGTTGACGTGCCCGTGCATGCCGATGTTGAGGAACGCGATGGTGCTCACAGGCCGGCCTCCACCAGGGAAGAAGTCGATGTCCCGTGCGGGCCGGCGGCCACCGCGCTGTACGGGGCCGCCAACTCCTCGGTCCGGGACGGCAGTCCAGCCCCCGTCATGACCGGTCAGCCGAACTGGCCGGGCTGGTAGTCCCCGGCGGGCTGCTGGTTGATGACGTTGATGCGGTTGTAGGCGTTGATGACCCCGAGGAGGGAGATCAGGGCCACGAGCTGGTCCTCGTCGAAGTGCTTGGCGGCGTTGGTCCACGCCTCGTCGGAGACACCACCCGCGGCATCGGCGATGCGGGTGCCCTGCTCCGCCACTTCCAGGGCGGCGCGCTCGGCCTCCGTGAAGACCGTCGCCTCCCGCCAGACCGCGACCAGGTGGAGACGCTGCGCGGTCTCGCCGGCGTGGGCGGCGTCCTTGATGTGCATGTCCGTGCAGAAGCCGCAGCCGTTGATCTGGCTTGCGCGGATCTTCACCAGCTCCTGGACCGTGGCGGGCAGGGTCGAGTCCGAGACCACCTTGCCGGCCGAGTTGATGTGCTTGAGGACCTTGCCTGCCAGGGCGTTGCCGAAGTAGTTGAGACGCGATTCCACGGGAGCTCCTTGTCTTGAAGTGGGGTACGCCCTACTGACCGGAGTAACCCGGCACATGTGACAGGACGAGGTGTGTGAGCTGCGTCTCACCGTCCGTGAAGCTCAACTGCGCGCCACGGCACCGGAGTTCGAGGCGTTGCCGGTGCGCATGGTGGGAATGTTGAAGAAGGGACTTATGTCGCCTTCTGGGAAAAGATGCGCGCTATGTGACTGTGTGGTGCTCTGGGTCATGGAGGCTATGGCTGACCCCAGAGGAGATGGTGATATGCCTTCCATTGACAAGGCGATCGAAGAGATCACGGGTGTCCGGACCGACCTGGAAGCGGCACTTGACCCTGCCGAGCCCGACGGCGTCTTCCGCGACAGCCGTGAGTGCGCCGCCCTGGCGCTGCTCTCCGCGGACACCAAGCTGCTGCTGTCCCCGCCGACCCCTCGCCCCAAGAAGGGCTGAGCGGACGAACGGGAGCAGCTGAATGGACCAGTCAGGCACTTCGGCCCTCTTGCAGGGCGCTGTGCAGGACATCGCGTCCGACGTGGTCTCCGCCCTCCGGGGCGGAGACCACGTGCGCATGTCCGGCACAGCGGCGGTCGACGACCCCGAGGGGCAGTTCGCCCTCGCGGCCGTACGCGTGGTGGGAGCAGACCTGCTGCTGCCGCACGTACTCTTCCCGACTCCGCCCGCCTCGGACGTACTTACCGTGTTCCGGCAGACAGTGGAGGCCTTCCCGCCGCGCCCCGAAGCGGCACCCACCGTCCGATGGAGTCACTGGGCGATGCGCCGCACCCTGCTGCGCCTCGACACACCTCTGACAGGCGCATCCGCCGGGGACGGGGACACAGAACCCGACGCCGCATGGCTCGACGCGGCGACCTGGCAGGTGCTGACACACCAACTCGCGGTCCTGGCCCCTCTCGCGGTGCCCGGCGAGGACTGTGCCGTGGTCCGCGTGGCCCGGAGCCGCCCGGTCGACCTGGCCCGCGGCTTCGTACGCGCGGTGCGCCGCAGGGACTGGCAGCAGGCCGCCGGGGCGGGACGCTGGCTGACCCTGATCGAGGGCGTACCGGACACGCTCGGCCTCGAAGCGGGCCTCGACTTCGTGGAACTGATGGGCGGGATCGACCCCCGGGTGGCCCTCCAGGTCCAGGCGGCACGGGTCATGCGGGCGGCCGGAGCACTCGTATGACCGATACGACCACCGTGAGCGCCGTGGACGCAGGTGCGATCCGGGACGTAGGAGCCGCCGCGTTCGCCTGGCTGTCCGCCCACCGCGAGGACTTCGCGCTGGGCGAGGACGCGCTCACCGCCGACGGCCAGGTCGACGCCACCTGGAAACCGCTCGGGGAACTCGCCCAGACCTGTGCGAGCGTGCGCTCGCACACTCCGGCCTGGGACCCGTTGCATGCGTACGCCGCGGACCTGTTGCGGTTCGCCTGGCAGCAGACCGGCCGGGGCGAACTGTTCCTGCGCCTGCAGCGGTGGGAACCCTTCGCGACCTATCCGCTGGAGGTCTACTCCGTCTTCGCCGCGGCCGGGCTGCGGCATGCCGGGTACGAGGCAGCCGCGGCCACGACGGCCCGCACCCGCGGCTGGCGGCTCACCGAGCAGGAGCCGACCCGTCGGCTCGGCGTCCTGAAGGCCGAACGGCGCAGTGGCATCGACCGGCCGGAGCAGGCCGAGCCGGTGCTGCGCAGCACCTGGCTGGGCGGGCTGGCGGAGCCATGGACGTTCGAGCGCTCCTCGGGGTACGCGCTCACCCACGTCGTCTTCCACCTCACCGACTGGGGCCGCCTCCCCGCGGGCGTCCCCGCCGACCTGACGGCCTACCTGGCCCACTGGCTGCCGCCCTGGCTCGACACCTGCCTGGACGCCGGGATGTGGGACCTGAGCTGCGAGTTGCTGGTGGTCGCCGCCAGCCTGACGTGCCCGCCCGACCCGGCGACGCTGGAGCACGCGTGGACCCGGATCGCGCGGGCGCAGCACGACTCGGGCGCCCTGCCGCAGCAGGCCCCTCAGGGTGAGGGAGGAGCGGACGCGGAGCCGGACTTCCTGCACTGCTACCACTCCACGCTGATGGCCGCGTTCGCGGCGGCACAGACCGTGAAGTGCCTGAGCGGCGAGGCCGAAGAGGACGGCGGCGGCCACGCCGACGGCCGCGCACCGCACGCGGAAGGCGTGCGGAACCGGTACGGGGGACAAGGAGTGCCCGGATGACCGACACCCGTCTGATGCACACCGTCGGCGTGCGCGCCCTGGAGTGGCTGTGGGCCCATCGCGACGGCTTCCGCCTGGAGCCCGACGTCGATCCCGAAGTCGGCTTCCTGGAGCGCTTCAAACCGGTCGGCGAACTGGCCCTGATCTGCCGGGTGCTGTTCCGTGAAGGCGTGGCCGGCTCGCGCCAGGCCGAACTGGCGCGCAAGCTCCTCGACCACACCTGGCGGCACACCCTGGACGGCGGGCGCATGCTGGTGCGCGGCCAGCGCATCGAACCGCTCTCGCCCATCCCGTTCGAGGTGTACCTGCCGTACAAGGAACTCGGGTACAGCGAGCCCGAGGTGGAGCGTGCGACCGTCCTCTACCAGCGGCTCAACAGCTGGGCGGCCCTCGAACTGGACCCGACCCGACGCCTTGGACTGTCCGCGTTCCAGCGCCGCTTCGGCCTCACGCCCCGCACGCCCGAGGCGGACATCGTCGGCTCCACCTGGCTGGGCAGCAGGCCCGAGCCCTGGACGGTCAGCGGGCACATCGCCTACGACCTCACCCACACGGTGTTCCACCTCACCGACTGGGGAGAGCACCCCGACGGCCTGCCGCCGGACATCGCCGACTACCTCGCCATGTGGCTGCCGGTCTGGATCGACGACTGGCTGGACCTCGAGCGCTGGGACCTGCTCGGCGAACTTCTCGTCGTCGACGCCTGCCTGCCGCGCCCCACCCTGGACGAACGGGGCTGGGAGGGCTTCGCCGCCGCGCAGCAGGCCGACGGCGCCATGCCCGCCGTACGGGACATGCCCGAGGGCGAGCCGGACGACCTGTTCGACATGATCTACCACCCGACGCTGGTCGCCGCCTTCGCCTCCGTGCTGGCCACCTCCCGCGCCCTGTCCGAGCTGACGCACGCCACCTCATGACCGGCCGGTCCACGCCCTGGCCGGGCATCGCCGACGACGTGGACCGGCCACACGTGGACGACGGTCCCGGCGACGACGACGCCCTGCGCGAGCGCCTGGAGAGCGCCGCCGATGCCGTCGACGCACCCGACGTCGTCTTCGCGGTGTCCCGGCACGGCCGCCGCACGGTGCACTGCGCCGGGACGGGCCCGCCCCCGCCCGTCCCCCGGCAGGACCTGCGCTACGAGATCGGTTCGGCCTCGAAGACGTTCACCGGCCTGCTGCTGGCCCAGCTCGTCCGGCGCGGTCTGCTGACCGGGGGCGAACCGGCCGCCGCCTGCCTGGCCCCCGGCCGGCGGACCGGTCCGGACCCGGTGACGCTGGCCCACCTCATCACGCACACCGCCGGGCTGCCCGCCCTGCCGGCCGACTTCTACCGCCGGGCGCTGCCCGCCTGGCGCACCAATCCCTACGGCCGGTATCCGGCCGAGCGGGTCACGGACGCCTTCCTGCGGTACCGCCCACGGCACCGGCCCGGCACCCGCTGGCACTACTCCAACTTCGGCGTCGCCGTGCTCGGCCACGCCCTCGCGGCGGTGTGCGGTACGGCGTGGGAGGAACTGCTCGCCACGCACGTACTGCGTCCCCTCGGACTGAGCGGCACGGCCCTGCGGGCGGAGGACCCGAAAGCCGACGCCGTCGGGCACGGCAAGGACGGACGGACGCCCACTCCCGCCTTCGACGCGGGCGGCTTCGAGGCGGCCGGCGCGGTCCGTGCCACGCCGCACGACCTGCTCACCTTCCTCGAGGCGCACCTCGACCCGGCCGGTTCACCGCCGGCCGACGCGCTGCGGGCGGTGCGCACACCCGTCCTGCGGCGCGGCCCGGGACACCGGCACGTGCACACGGTGGCGTGGTTCCGGCACCCCACCGACGGCGGGCCGCTGTACTTCCACAGCGGGGCCACCCTCGGCCAGCAGGCCTTCCTGGGCTTCCGGCCGGACACGGGAACGGCCCTGGCCGCGGTGTGCACCCGCCGCTTCCGCGCCCACGACCCCTTCGTCACCACCGCGTACGGGTTCCTGGCGGAGGAGTAGCGGGGGAGCAGGGGGGAGCCGCTGGGTGCGCTGGGGGCCGGGATCGGACGGTGCGGGGACAGCGCCCCGCACCGAAGCCGTACGACTCCTCGGACCGCCTACATCTTCTGCCACAGGGCCGGAGTGGCCACCGGCGACCACCTGCCCTGGGCCTGGTGGGTCTGCAGGCACTGGTAGCGCACACCCGCGTGGGTCACCGTGGAGCCGGCCTCGTAGACGCGGCCCGCGGCCCAGGCGTCGGCCGCACCGTTGTCCTGCGGAGCGGGAACGCCCTTCTGGGCGGACGCGGTCTTCAGGACGAGGCCGAAGTCGCTGAGGATCGGGTTGATCGGCTGGTAGAAGGTGGTCCCGCCGTCCGTGCAGTCACCCGAGCCGCCGGAGGTCACGCCCTGTGCCTGGGAGCCCGAGAGGTACGGGCCGCCGGAGTCGCCCGGCTCCGCGCACACGGTCGTCTCGGTCACGCCGTTGACGGTGCCCTCGGAGTAGCTGACGCTCGTGTCGTGCTGCTCGATGGTCCCGCAGTGCCATCCGGTGGTGGAACCGGAGCGGCAGATCGACGCCCCGACGAGCGCCTGGACCGAGCCGGTGACCTGCGTACGCTGGCCGCCCTCACCCTTCACGTCGGCCGTTGCCGTCCAGTCGCTGTTCACGGCGACCCAGGACATGTCCTTGCCGGGGAACGTGGAGGCCTGGAACGTGCCCTGCTCGGACATGTCGAAGCCGGTGGTCTCGTCCTGCGGGCTACCGCAGTGGCCCGCCGAGGCGAAGCCCTGCTGGGCGCCCTTGGTGACGGAGAACCCGATGGAGCAGCGGGCCGAGCCGTTGATGTAGTAGGCCTCGCCGCCGACGAGGTCCGCGAAGAGCCGTGGCCGGTGCTCCGACAGGCGTACGCCGACGCCCTTGCCCCGGACACCCGCGGACTTGATGAAGGCGGTGGCGGCCGACCGCTTGGTCGCCTGCACGACGACCCGGTTCGTCGGCACGTCGACGTACCAGACCGGCGTGTCGCGCGTCTTGACCCGGGCGGAGGCGGCATCCAGCTTCTGCTTGACGGCTCGCAGCTCGCTCAGCGGCCGCTTGACGACCGCGGCCTTCGCGCCCTGCGCCTGAATGGCGGCCACGTCGCCGGCGTGTGTGGTGGCGACGGTGAGCTCGGCCGCGGTCGCCCCGCGCAGCCAGGCACCCGCGAAGCGCTCGCCCAGGGAATTGCGGAGGCGACCTGCGCGGACGCCCGCCTCCGCCTCGTTGACCAGTCGCTCGGCCGCCTGCCCCGGCTTCAACTTCAGGTCCCGCTCCAGGGCCCGCAACAGCGCGGCCGGCGGTCGGTCGGCACCGAGCGTCTGCGCGGCGGTGGACGCGGGCACCGCCGGCGGCGGCTCGGCCGCCGCGGCCGAGGTGGCGCCGGTGAGGGCGAGGGCGCCGATAGCGGTGAGGGCGACGCGGCGGCCCGCCGCGGTATGTCTGCCGAGCATGCGATGTACCTCCATCGAGTACAGGTGGGGTTACGACCAATGAAGGCCTTGACAAAAAGGCCTGACTCGATGTCAGAAAAGATGATTTTTCGCGCTTTGGGCGGTGTGTGGACGGGCCAGCGAGACGCACCAGAGTTTCATCATTCGTTTTCTTGAATGATTCGTGTTTAGCGCGGTAGGTTGTCTGCCATGACCGCATCCCAGACTCCGACCCCTGCCGAGGAGCTCCGCGGTGCCGGCCTGCGGGTGACGGCGGCGCGTGTGGCGCTGCTAGAGGCCGTCCGGGCCGGTGACCACCTCGGTGTCGAGGCCATCGCCTCAGGGGTGCGTGATCGCGTGGGTCATGTCTCCCTGCAAGCCGTCTACGAGGGCCTCCACGCACTCACGGCAGCGGGACTCGTCCGCCGTATCGAGCCGGCCGGCAGCCCCGCCCGGTTCGAGGGGCGTGTCGGCGACAACCACCACCACATCGTGTGCCGGTCGTGCGGTGTCGTCGCGGATGTCGACTGCGAGGTCGGCGAGGCGCCCTGTCTGACCGCGTCCGAGGACCACGGCTTCACCATCGACGAGGCCGAGGTCATCTACTGGGGCCTGTGCCCCGACTGCTCCACCGCCCGCAGTGCACCCCGAGCACTGTGATCCACCTAGTTCGGAAGGTTTCCCATGGCTGAGAACCCCGATGCGATCGTCACCGACGCCAAGACGGAGGGCACCGGCGGCGGCTGCCCCGTCGCGCATGATCGCGCTGCGCACCCCACCCAGGGCGGTGGAAACCGCCAGTGGTGGCCGGAGCGGCTCAACCTGAAGATCCTTGCCAAGGACCCTGTTGTCGCCAACCCGCTCGGTGCGGAGTTCGACTACGCCGAGGCGTTCCAGGCCCTCGACCTGGCGGCCGTGAAACGTGACATCGCCGAGGTGCTCACCACCTCGCAGGACTGGTGGCCCGCCGACTTCGGCAACTACGGCCCGCTGATGGTCCGTATGGCCTGGCACAGTGCCGGCACCTACCGCATCAGCGACGGCCGCGGCGGTGGCGGCCGTGGCCAGCAGCGCTTCGCCCCGCTGAACAGCTGGCCGGACAACGGCAACCTGGACAAGGCCCGCCGTCTGCTGTGGCCGGTCAAGAAGAAGTACGGCCAGTCCATCTCCTGGGCCGACCTCATGATCCTCACGGGTAACGTCGCGCTGGAGACGATGGGCTTCGAGACCTTCGGCTTCGCCGGCGGCCGCGCCGACGTGTGGGAGGCCGACGAGGACGTCTACTGGGGCCCCGAGACCACCTGGCTGGACGACCAGCGCTACACCGGCGACCGTGAGCTGGAGAACCCGCTCGGCGCCGTCCAGATGGGTCTCATCTACGTCAACCCGGAGGGCCCGAACGGCAACCCGGACCCGATCGCCGCGGCCCGCGACATCCGTGAGACGTTCCGCCGCATGGCGATGAACGACGAGGAGACCGTCGCCCTGATCGCCGGTGGTCACACCTTCGGCAAGACCCACGGCGCCGGCCCGGCCGACGCGGTCGGCAACGACCCCGAGGCCGCCTCCATGGAGGAGCAGGGCCTGGGCTGGAAGTCCACCTACGGCACGGGCAAGGGTGGCGACGCCATCACGTCCGGCCTGGAGGTCACCTGGACCACCAAGCCCACCCAGTGGAGCAACGACTTCTTCGACATCCTCTTCGGCTACGAGTGGGAGCTGACCCAGTCCCCGGCCGGCGCCAACCAGTGGGTGGCCAAGGACGCCGAGGAGATCATCCCCGACGCGCACGACTCGTCGAAGAAGCGTCTGCCCACGATGCTCACCACCGACCTCTCGCTGCGCTTCGACCCGATCTACGGCCCGATCTCGAAGCGCTTCCACGAGAACCCGGCCGAGTTCGCGGACGCCTTCGCCCGCGCCTGGTACAAGCTGACCCACCGTGACCTGGGCCCGAAGTCCCTGTACCTCGGCCCGGAGGTCCCGGCGGAGACGATGCTGTGGCAGGACCCGCTGCCGCAGGCCGAGGGCGAGGCCATCGACGCCGCGGACGCCGCGGCCCTCAAGGCCAAGCTCCTGGAGTCGGGCCTGACCGTCTCGCAGCTGGTCTCCACCGCCTGGGCGTCGGCCTCGACGTTCCGCGGCAGCGACAAGCGCGGCGGTGCCAACGGCGCCCGTATCCGTCTGCAGCCGCAGAACGGCTGGGAGGTCAACGACCCCGACCAGCTCGCGCAGGTCCTGCGCGTCCTGGAGGGCGTCCAGTCCGAGTTCAACTCCGGTGCCAAGAAGGTCTCCCTGGCCGACCTGATCGTCCTCGGCGGTGCCGCCGCGGTCGAGAAGGCCGCCAAGGACGCCGGCTTCGACGTGGCGGTCCCCTTCACTCCGGGCCGTGTCGACGCGACCGAGGAGCACACCGACGCGGAGTCCTTCGCCGCGCTGGAGCCGACCTCGGACGGCTTCCGCAACTACCTCGGCAAGGGCAACCGCCTGCCGGCCGAGTACCTGCTGCTCGACCGTGCCAACCTGCTCACCCTGAGCGCGCCCGAGATGACCGCCCTCGTCGGTGGTCTGCGCGTCCTGGGCGCCAACCAGGGGCAGTCCTCGCACGGCGTGTTCACGGACACCCCGGGCGTGCTGACCAACGACTTCTTCGTCAACCTGCTCGACCTGGGCACGACGTGGAAGTCGACCTCCGGCGACCAGACGACCTTCGAGGGCCGTGACGCCTCGGGCGCCGTCAAGTGGACCGGTACCCGTGCCGACCTCGTCTTCGGCTCGAACTCCGAGCTGCGCGCGCTCGCGGAGGTCTACGCGAGCGACGACGCGAAGGAGAAGTTCGTGAAGGACTTCGTCGCGGCGTGGGCCAAGGTCATGGACCTGGACCGGTTCGATCTCGTCTGATCCGACCTCGTCCGATCCGTAACGGACACGGCGTCCAGGCCGGCCCTCAGGGGTCTGCCTGGACGCCGTCGTCTGCGTACTGCTGCGGCACCAGCCGCACCCTTCACAGAAAGCGCACCCATCCCCATCAATTATTTAAGTTTCAATCGCTAGGCTCGCCGCCAGAGGAAGGGGACCGGGCGTGCTTGATGGCGACGTAGTGGTGATCGGCGGCGGCTATGCCGGAGTCCGTCTGGCCAAGCGACTGGACGCGACGGCGCGGGTCACGCTGGTGGACCGCAAAGAGGTCTTCTTCCACCGCATCGCCGCCCTGCGCGCCGGGGTTCGTCCGGAGTGGTCGCACAGCCCCTTCATCCCGTACGACCGGCTGCTGCGCAACGGCCGGGTGGCGGTGGGCAAGGCGGTCCGCATAGACACCGGCGAGCGGCAGGTGA
Organism: Streptomyces sp. NPDC012935; assembly: GCF_042900345.1. Lineage (NCBI taxonomy): Bacteria > Bacillati > Actinomycetota > Actinomycetes > Kitasatosporales > Streptomycetaceae > Streptomyces > Streptomyces sp. NPDC012935. The sequence continues at coordinate 291,687 of NZ_JBIBBC010000001.1, read as the reverse complement.
CGCTCGCGACGGGGGAGCGGCTCCCGTACGACGTGCTGGTGATCGCCACCGGCGCCGACTACCCCGAACCGGCCCGCTTCACCGGCACCACCACCGAGGAGGCGGTGAAGTCCCTCGTCGTCCATCAGCAGCACATCGCAGCGGCCGAGCACGTCCTGGTCGTCGGCGGCGGCCCCTCCGGTGTCGAGCTCAGCGCCGAGATCCGCCTCGCCAGGCCGGACGCCCGTGTCACGCTCGCCCACTCCGGGCCCGAGCTGCTGCACGCGACGGGCAGCGCGCGGGCCGGACGCAAGGCGCGGGCCTGGCTGGAATCCCATGGCGTGGACGTGTGGCTGGACTCCTTCATGTCCCCCGGCAACGACTTCGACACCTACCGGGACGCCCGTGGCAACGTCATCGAGGCCGACCGCTCCTTCTGGGCGACCGGGACCACCCCCAACACGCTCTGGCTGCGGCTGGCCGGGCTCGGGAACTGGCTCACCGGAACGGGCCATGTGAAGGTCGACCAGGCCCTGCGGGTGCAGGGGTGGCTGGACGTGTTCGCGGTCGGCGACGTGAACGACGCCACCGATCTCAAGATCACCCCGGCCGCGCTCGCCCAGGCCGACCTGGCCGCATCGAACATCCGCGCTTATCTGAACAGCGCCGGCAAGCACCGCAAGGAGCCCCGCTTCTACCGGGCGGTCCACCGCACCCCCCTCATCGTCCCGTTCGGCCCGGCCGACGGGGTGACGATGCTGCCCGTACCGGGCGGCGAGACGGCGGTCCTTGGCGGCCGCACCACCACGCTGGCCAAGTCCAAGACCCTCATGACGCCCTACATGAGACGCCAGCTCGGCTACACCGCGGCGTGACCCTGCCGTATCGAACCCCCCGAGCCGGGTACTCGGTGCCCCTACCGAGCCCGCCCAGGGCTCGTACCGGACCTCCGTGCGGCGAACGGAGTGGGCATGACGCAGAACCAGCAGAGCGCGACGCCGGCTCGGCGACCCGGGTTTCCCGAGCTGCGCCCGGTCGGGGTCGGACCCGTCGGGCCGGTCGGGAACAGCCCGGGTGAGCCGTTGCCGGGCGGATCGCGCTCGCTGAACAGCCAGGACCTCCCACAGGACCGCAGCCAGGCCATCCTGGAGGCGGCGAAGCAGGTGGGCGCACTGCTGAAACGTAAGGGGCACAGATTCGCCCTGGCCGGCAGCGTGGCCGTGTACGCGCACGGCGGGAGCGGTCATCTGCAGCACGACGCCGACTTCTGCGTGCTGCGCTCGGACGCCGAGGCGGTGGCGGGGACTCTCGCCGAGGCGGGCCTCACGGTCCGCACGCCGCCCGAGGACTGGCTGATGAAGACGACGTGCCTCGGCCAGGAGGTCGACTTCCTGTTCGAGATGGGCCACCGCCCGGTCACCCCGGACGTGCTGGCCCGCGCACAGGACGTCCCGGTCGACTCGGTGCACATGCCCGTCCTCGCACCGACCGATCTCGTGCGCGGGCTGATCGAGGCCTTCTCGGAGCACTACTGCGACTTCGGGCCGGTGCTCGCTGCCGCCCGCGCTTTGCGCGAGAAGGTCGACTGGGAGGACGTACGCGCCTCCTGCGGCGACGAGCCCATGCCGGCCGCGTTCTTCTTCCTCCTGGAGCGCCTCAACGTGATCGCCCCTCTGGAGCAGCCCCGATGAGCCGCCCCGGCGCTGAGCCGGCCCGGAACCCGGGCGGCGCACAGAACCTGGACTACCTCGTGGCCCATCTGACGGACCACCTGGCCGCCGGGCCCCTCGGCGAGCTGGGGGTACGCATCGAGATCCGAGGCGAGGCGATCCTGCTGACCGGCACCGTTCCGTCCGCCCGGTACCGCGACGACGTCCTGCGCACCGCGCGCGCGGAACTGGTGGGACACCCGGTGCACTGCGACATCGTGGTCGCGGACAGTGCCGCGCCCGACCACGCCGAGGAGGTCGAATGATCCGGATCGCGGCCGTCGGGGACATCCACATGGGCCCCGAGAGCCAGGGCGTGCTGCGGCCCTCGTTCGAGACCCTGCACGAGAGCGCCGACATCCTGCTGCTCGCCGGGGACCTCACCAGGCACGGCACCCCCGAGGAGGCCCAGGTCGTCGCACGCGAGATCAAGGACCTGGCGGTTCCCGTGGTCGCGGTCCTGGGCAACCACGATCATCACGCCGACTGCCCGGATGAGGTCACCGCCGTGCTCCAGGACGCCGGCGCGCGGGTCCTGGAGGGCCAGGCCACCGTGGTGGAGAACGGCTCCACGCGCATCGGCGTGGCCGGTACCAAGGGGTTCGGCGGTGGGTTCGTGGGCCGCTGCGCGGGCGAGTTCGGCGAGCCGATCATGAAGGAGTTCGTCCGCTACTCACGTCGCCGCGCCGACAGCCTGCGGGCCAGCCTGGAGGAGCTGCAGGGGCAGCACTGCGACGTGCGGATCGCCCTGACCCACTTCTCGCCGGTGCCGGACACCCTGGCCGGGGAGCCTCCCGAGATCTATCCGTTCCTCGGCAGCTATCTGCTGGCGGAAGCCATCGACACGGCGGGCGCCGACCTCGCGGTGCACGGGCACGCCCACCTCGGCACCGAGCACGGCATGACCAGCGGGGGCGTGAAGGTGCGCAACGTCGCCCAGCCGGTCATCGGCCGGGCGTTCCACGTCTACCACCTCGCACGGCCCGACCGGATGACGGCCGGTGCGGTGGGCGGCCCGGCGGGCTGAGCGCGCCGATTCGGTGGCTCGGCGCACCGTCCCGGTGTGGGCGAGGCCACGCCGGTCACGAGGCCAAGGGCATGTCGGACGCCAGGATCGCCGGGCTACCGTGAGAGGGATCCCCGCTCCCGCCAGTACTCGGACGGCCCTGCAGTGCTCGCAGATCTCTCCCCGCTCATCGCGGCGACCACCCAATGGCTCACGTGTTCCTACCCCGCGTACGGTGGCGCGCTCGCCGCCGCCCTCGGCGAGGTGCAGGCCCGCCAGGCCGTCACGGTGGCGGCCTGGCTGCGCTACCCGACACCGACGGACGCCGCGCTCGTCGCGATGGCCGGACCGGGCGGGTCGGCCGGCCTCGACTGGATCACCGGCGCGGACACGTCGCCCCATGACGCGGACGACTTCGCGTGGCGCACCTGGGTGGACGAGATCGTGGCGAGCTGGGCGGCCTGCCTGCTCACCGACAGCGACCTGGCCCGGCTGGCGGTCACCGAGATCGCCGAGGGCAGCCACGCGACCGGCGTGCCGGTCGAGTTCCGCCGCCTGGTGGCCCCCGACACCCAGGACCGCCAGGCAGCGGCGCTGCTGCGCCACCCGGACCTCCTCGACCCGGTGGCCGCCCTGCACCGCCCCGCCCTGCACGCGCGCCTAGACCCGGGCAGGGCACTCATCGCCTGAACCCTCGGCCGAGCGCGCTCAGGCTGAGCGCACTCAGGCTGAGCGCACTCACCTGAGCGCGCTCAGCCTGCGTCTTCCCGCCGGAGCGGCCACCGAGCCTCCGCCGGGCGCCGCCCGAGGGACATCCGCCGGTCAGTCCTTCTTGCCGCGTCCCGACAGGGCGTCGCGCAGCCGGTCGACCAGGCCGGCTCCCGGCGCCAGCAGCTTGTTCGCCGGCGGCGTGTCCGGGGCGGACGGGTGCGGGCGGGTCGGCGCCAGCTTCTTCGCCTGACGCACCTTGTCACCCAGCTCGTCCAGCGTCTGCGGGGGGCACGCCGCGCGCAGCCTCGGGAAGAGGTTCTGCTCCTCGTCGGCCAGATGCGAGCGGACCTCGGTCATCAGCATCCCGATGAGCCGGTCGAAGTCGGGGTCGTCGGCATCGCACCCCTCCAGGTCCTTCATGAGCCGCTCGGCCCGGGAGTGGTCGTCGATCTCCCGGTCGGCGATGACGTCCCCGCCCGCCACATGCTCGCGCACGGCCGGGTACAGATAGGCCTCCTCGGCCACCGAGTGCCGCACCAGCTCCATCGTGACCTGATCGGCGTACAGCTTGCGGTCCTTGTCACCGGACGGAAGCGCCTCGATCCGGCCGAAGAACTCCTCGACCTCGCGGTGATCGGTCACCAGCTCGTCGATGACGTTCCCACCATGACCCATTGCTCTCCACCTCCAGAATCGGGCGGCGATCCGGTCGGACCCGCCGCGGACCCCGAGTGCCCGCCCCCGACGGGCTCACACGGGGGCGACGCGACGAAGGGCCGGTGCGCCACGTGCCGGACGCCGTCGCGCCCGGCGCTCTCGTCGGAAGCCCCCGTCCACGACCTCCCGCTGCGCCGTCCGCCGCCCAGGGACAACGCGCCCGCTCGTCGCCGGACGCCGTATCCGGCTCGCACGCGGCCGCTCTTCCCACGGCCGCAAGCGCATCGCGCCGACGCCGGGACAGGCCCCCGGCGCCGCACGGCCCGTCCGGCCCGGCCCGCGGTCCGCGCGGGTGCCCCACCACCTTGTCCACCGCCGTGTGCACCGCGCGCTGGTGCGTCAGGGCGCCCACCTGCGCCTCGAACCGGGGACCGCCCTGCGGCCGCCCTGACGACGACGCCCCCGAGCGCTGTCCCCCCGAACGAGCCTCCTAGGGTGCGGGCATGACGTCGCAGGCATACCTCTCCGAACTGTTCTCCCTGGAAGGCCGGGTCGCCGTGGTGACCGGTGGCAGTTCCGGCATCGGCCGGGCCATCACCGAGGCCCTCGCCCGCGCGGGCGCGAGTGTCGTGGTCGTGGCCCGCAGGGAGGCCGAGCTGGCCGCGACGGTTGGGGAGTTGGAGGCACACGGCTGCCGGGCCGCCTGGGTCAGCGCCGACCTCGGCACGCGCGACGGCGTGCGGGCGGCGGCCGAGGAGGCGGTCAGGGCCTTCGGTGAGCCCGACATCCTCGTGAACAGCGCCGGGATCAATCTGCGACCGCCGCTGGGCGAGCTGGGCGAGGACGTGTGGGACACCACGATGGCCGTGAATTTGGAGGCGCCCCATCTGCTGGGGCAGCGCTTCGGGCCCGGCATGGCCGAGCGGGGCTTCGGCCGGATCATCCACGTCACCTCCCAGCAGGCCCATCGGGCGTTCGTCCAGAGCGGCGCCTACGGCGTGTCCAAGGGCGCGCTGGAGTCGCTGGCCCGTTCCCAGGCCGAGGCCTGGTCGCCGTACGGCGTCACCTGCAACACGCTCGTGCCGGGCTTCGTGATGACGCCGCTCAACGCACGCCTGTCGTCCGACCCCGAGAAGGTCGCGGCGCTCGCGGCGCGCACGATGGTCGGGCGCAACGGCCTGGCCGAGGACTTCGCCGGTGCGGCGGTGTTCCTCGCGAGCAGCGCCTCCGCCTACGTCACCGGGCAGGCGATCTTCGTCGACGGCGGGTTCTCCGTGCACTGAGCCCCCGCGAGGCCGTCGCGTCAGCGCAGGTCGAGCCGCATCAGGATGCGAGGGTGACCGGCCAGGACGGAGGTCGTGTCGGCGGCGTGGACGAAGCCCGCGCGTTCGAAGTTCTTCCGGATCCCGGCGTACGCCATCGTCAGGTCGACCCTCGCGTCACCGTTGTCCAGGGGGTACGCCTCGATCACGGGGGCGCCCCGGTCGCGGGCGAACTCGACCGCGCCGGCGATCAGGGCGTGCGTGATCCCCTGCTTGCGGTGGCCGGGCCGGACCCGGATGCATCACAGCGACCAGACCGGGAGGTCGTCGACGTGCGGGATCTTACGGTTGCGCGCGAAGGACGTGGCCGAGCGGGGTGCGACCGCGGCCCAGCCGACCGGCTCGTCACCGTCGTGGGCGATCACCCCGGGAGGAGGCTCGGCGCGGCACAACTCGGCGACGTACTCGCCGCGGGCCGGCCCCCGCAGCTCGTTGTTCAGCTTGGACGGGATCCGGTAGCTCAGACACCAACAGACGTTTGCCCCGGGCGACTTCGGCCCCAGCACCGCGCGGACGGCCTCGAAGTCCGAGGCCGGGCGAACCTCCATGGTCATGGCACCACCCTTTCACGGAGCGCGTGGGTGCGCCGCGTGGTGGCACCGCGCCGTGCGGGTACCCGAGGCGCATGAAGTGGCAACAGGTGGAGGCTTCTCCGGCGTCGGTGTACGTCCTGGTGGCGGCTCCCGGCGAGGACGCCCTAGCCGAGATCTCCGGCTTCGCCCGGGAGCAGGGGCTCGGGGCGTCGCAGGTGACGGCCGTCGGGGCCTTCTCACGGGCCGTCGTGGGGTGGTTCGACCGCGAGGCCAAGGACTACCGCCGTATCCGGGTCGACGAGCAGTGCGAGGTCCTGTCCCTCCTGGGAGACATCGCCGTCGGAGAGGACGGGCCGACCGCACACCTGCACGCCGTACTGGGCCTGTCCGACGGTACGACGCGGGGCGGCCATCTGCTGGAGGGCCGGGTGTGGCCGACCCTGGAGGTGATCGTCCGTGACAGCCCGGCGGCCCTGGCGAAGATCCACCGGCCTGAACTGGGACTTGCGCTGATCGACCCGGAATGACGCCACGCCGGGGCGCGTCACGCCGTGGCGCGGAACCTGTGCAGCATGTCCGCGATCTCCGTCTCCGAGAGCCGGCCGAAGTCCTCGTACCACTCGCCGACGGCGTGGAGAGCCGCCGGCTCCTCCAGGCACACGAGGTCGTCGCACTGGGCGCGCAGGGCGGTCAGGGTGAGTGGGCTGCCGACGGGGACCGCCAGGATCAGGCGCGCGGGACCGTGGCGGTGCAGGAAGCGCAGGGCCGCGGTGGCGGTGAGGCCGGTGGCCAGGCCGTCGTCGACGAGGATGATCGTACGGCCGTCGACGGAGGGCAGCGGGCGGCGGCCGCGGTAGACGTACTCGAGGCGGTGCAGCTCGTTGCGTTCGCGGGCGATGACATCGCCGAGCCGGTCCTCGGACAGATGCATCATGGCCAGGCTCTGCCGGTCGTAGAGCGGCGGATCGTCGGCGACGACCGCCCCGATCGGCGTCTCCGGCTGGATCGGAGTGCAGATCTCACGGGCCACCAGCACGTCGAGCGGGGCGTGCAGAGCACGGGCCACTTCGGCAGCGACGGGCACGCCGCCGCCCGGAAGGGCCAGCACGAGCGGATTGATCACATCACCGGAGTCGGCCCACTCGACCAGCCGCAGGGCGAGTGCCTGTCCGGCGTGGGTACGGTCGCGGAATGGCACGGCGCACCTCCCTGGCGCTCGGCGCGGTCGCCGGGTTCCCGGCGTGGCGGCCCGCGAAACGACACACGGTCCGCGACGTGAGCGTCGTCTGCGGGAGTGCCGGGACGACGATGCGCACATGAGGCGTGCGCACACATGAGGGATGGTGGAGCGGGTACGCGGAACATGCGGCGCGTACCGGACGGACGGGCACGACACGGCAAGGGGATGGACCATGGCTGACCCCCACTTCGAGAGCGGTGCCTTCGCGGCACAGCGGGCTCTGCGCACGGTCGTCGAGAACGGCGCGGACGAGGCTGCGCTGAGCACGCTGGCCCACAGCGAGGTACTCGTACCGGCGGCGGCGGACGCGGAGGGGCCGGCCCCCAAGGCGCTGACGCTTCCGGTGTTCGAGCAGGAGGACGGGACCGAACTGGTCCCGGTCTTCACCACCCAGGAACGCATGGAGCAGGCCCTGCCCCGGATGCACCGGCACCGCAGCGTGCAACTCGGTGCCCTCGCCCACGGCTGGCCCTCCGACAACCTGTCCCTCGTCATCGACGCCGGCACGCCCGAACAGCTCGCGCTGACGGCCCACGGTGTCAAGGCACTGCTGGACCGCGACGAGGGCTGACCGGCTGACCTCGCTTTTCGGCGGCTGCGAGGCGGGAACCCGGTCAGTCGTCCGAGCCCCGCCAGCCGTCAGGAGGCCGTTGTGACCGATCCGCAGCACAGCCAGAACCCGGCCACCCAGCACCCGCAGCCCGAATTCCCCGCACAGGAGCAGCCCCATCCCGGGTGGACCGGGCCGATGGACCCGCCGCCCGATCACGGTGAGGAGAGCTACCGCGGCAGCGGACGACTGGACGGCCGCAAGACCGTCATCACCGGCGGCGACTCCGGCATCGGGCGGGCAGTGGCGCTGGCCTTCGCCCGGGAGGGCGCCGACGTGTTGTTCACGCACCTCAAGGAGGAGGCGGAGGAGGCACGCGAGACCTCCCGGCTCGTCGAGGACGCCGGTCGCAAGGCGATCGCCGTCCCCTGCGACATCCGGGACGAGGACAACTGCCGGACCCTCATCGAGCGCGCCGTCGCGGAGTTCGGGCACATCGATGTCCTGGTGAACAACGCCGCGTACCAGATGTCCCAGCCGGACGGCATCGAGGCGATCACGACCGAGCAGTTCGACCGGGTCATGCGCACCAACCTCTACGGGATGTTCTGGCTGACGAAGTTCGCCCTGCCGCACATGCGCGAGGGCGGCAGCGTCATCAACTCGACATCGGTGCAGGCCTACAAGCCCAGTCCGCATCTGCTGGACTACGCGATGACCAAGGGCGCGATCGTGACGTTCACCCAGGGGCTGGCCCAGATGGTCGTCGACCGGGGCATCCGGGTGAACGCGGTCGCGCCGGGGCCGGTGTGGACGCCGCTGATCCCCGCGACGATGCCCGACACGGTCGAGTTCGGAAAGCAGAGCCCGTTGGGGCGCCCGGCACAACCCGCCGAACTGGCCCCGGCGTACGTCTATCTCGCCTCCCAGGAGGCCAGCTTCGTCACCGCCGAGATCCTCAACGCCACGGGCGGAACGCCACTGCCGTAGCCGGGGAAGTGAAGTGGCCGATGCCGACAGAGGAGGGCCCTCGTATGACGAGGCCGAGCCGGGTGGTGGACGGCGCGGACCCCACAGCGCCACCGCTCTCGTACGCCGTGGTCGTACCGACCCTGTTGCGCGACACGCTCGCCGACTGCTTGGGCGCGCTGGCCGCCGCGACCGGACCACCGCCGGACGAGATCGTCCTCGTCGACGACCGTCCCGTGCCGGACCACGGTGACCTGGGGCATCCCCTCGATGTGCTCGGCGACCTGCGGGCCCGCACCACGGTGGTGCGCGGCGGCGGCCGTGGTCCGGCCGTCGCCCGCAACGCCGGTCTGCGGGGCGTGCGCAGCGCCGACTGGGTCGTCTTCCTCGACGACGACGTGCAGGTGGGTCCGCACTGGTGCGAGCAGGTGGTGCGGGACCTGGCCGAGGCGCCGCCGACCACGGCGGGCGTCCAGGGCGTGATCACGGTGCCGCTGCCCGGCGGGCGCCGCCCCACCGACTGCGAGCGCCGCACCGTGGGCCTCGCCACGGCCCGGTGGATCACCTCCGACATGGCGTATCGCACCGATGTCCTGCGGGAGGTCGGTGGCTTCGACGAACGCTTCCGGCACGCACAGCACGAGGACACCGACCTCGCACTGCGCGTCCTGGGTGCCGGCTGGGGCATCCGGCGGGGCCGGCGCACCACCCGTCACCCCGTCCGCCCCGCCGACCGCTGGGAGTCCCTGCACGACGCGCGCGGCAACGCCGACGACGCGCTCATGGTCCGGCTGCACGGCCCCGAGTGGTGGTACAAGACGGCGTCGCCGCGCGGCCGTATCCGCGCCCACGCGGCGGTCACCTCGGCGGGCGTCGCCGCGTGCGCCCTCCTCGCGGCCCGAAGGCCCGCGGCCGCGGGCCTCGCCGCGGGTGCCTGGACCCTCGGCACCGCCCGTTTCGCCTGGAAGCGGATCGCTCCCGGACCCCGGACCCGGTACGAGGTCGACACGATGCTCGTGACCAGCGTCCTCATCCCGCCCGCCGCCGTCTGCCACCGTCTCGGCGGACTGTGGCGCCATCGCGCGGCCCGCCCGTGGCGAGAGGTGACGGGGAGTTCCGAGCCCACCGTCCCGGCGGACTGACCGGCGCGGTACCCGGCATGCGTCCGCCCCGGCACACCCGAACGGATGCGCCGCGTGTGGTCCGCGTGCCGACGGGTACTGCGGCGCACATGACCGACATCGAACTCAAGAGCTCCGCGTTCGACGACCACGCGATGATCCCGCGGCGGCACGCCCTGGAAGGGGAGAACCTCTCCCCGCCGCTGGCCTGGTCCGGAGTGCCCGACGAGGCGGTGGAGCTGGCCCTGCTGTGCGAGGACCCGGACGCCCCGTCGGGGACCTTCGTGCACTGGCTGGTCACCGGCATCGATCCGCACGCGGACGGGCTGCCGGCAGGGGGAACGACCCCCGGCAGTCACCCGCACACGAACGGCTACGGCGAATCGGGGTGGGGCGGACCTCTGCCCCCCGTCGGCGATGACGCGCACCGGTACTTCTTCCGCCTGTACGCCCTCCCGGGCCCCGTTTCCATACCGGAGGCGGCCTCGGCCGTGGAGGCTCACCGGGTGTTCGACGAGCAGCAGCTGGCCAGCGGAACACTCATCGGGCTCTACAAACGGTGACGGCCGGGCTGCGTTTCCGGCCCGCAGAGCGCATGGTGGTGGCATGAGCACGCGTCCCCTTGTGGTGGTGCAGCCGCCGGCGTCGGACGGCGGGCGTCAGGTGACGATCCGCGGCGAGCCGACGGGCATCGCATACAGCCTGTTCGACGTCATGGACCTGGTACACCGCGCCGGCCTGCCCGGCGAGGACCGGGCCGTCGACGACCCCGACCTGATCGAGTGGCGCGGTGGCGGGCCGTACGACTGGAACGGCACCGACACGTCCGATACGTCCGACACGGCAAACGGGTGAACCATGCGGTTCCGTGATCGCGCAGAGGCCGGGCGGGAGCTGGCCGAGCAGCTGCGCATCCGGCACGACAAGGGCATCCTTGTGCATCCCGTGGTCCTCGCGCTGCCGCGAGGCGGCGTCGCGGTCGCCCGGGAGATCTCCCGGGTGCTGCAGGCCCCGCTGGACGTGCTCGTCGTACGCAAGATCGGGGCCCCGTTCCACGAGGAGTTCGGGGTCGGCGCGCTCGCGGGCGACGGCCCCCCGCTCTTCGACGAGCAGAGCCTGTTCCGGCTCGGGCTGAGCGAGGCCGACCTGGCGCCGGTGGTGGAGCGGGAGCGGCAGGAGCTGCGGCGGCGCGAGGAGCGCTATCGGCAGGGCCGGCCCGCTCCCGAGCTGCGTGGCCGTACGGCTGTGATCGTCGACGACGGCGTGGCGACCGGCTCGACCGCACGCGTCGCCCTGCGCGCCCTGCGCCACCAGCACCCCGAGCACCTGGTGCTTGCCGTACCGGTCTGCGCCCCGGAGGCGGCCGAGGAACTGCGCCGGGAGGTCGACGACTTCGTCTGCCTGCACCAGCCGAGGCTGTTCAGCTCGGTCGGCGAGTGGTACGAGGATTTCGGCCAGCTGACGGACGCCGATGTGCTGGAGGCACTGCGGGGAGAGTGAGCGCCCCGTCCGCTCCGAGCGCAAGGTGGACGCCGTCGCTGATGCGGTCGACAGTGGCGTGCAGCCAGGTGCGGTCCTCGGGCGGGGCGGGCTCGAGGCGCATGCGGCGGGCGAGCAGGGGCACCATACGCAGGCCGGCGAGTTCGCCGGTGTCCGCCGCCACCGTGACGAAGCAGGCGAGCCGCAGGTCGTCGCGGTACTGCTCGTAGCCGGGGATGCCTTCGTAGTCGTCGATGAAGTCGCCGCAGCCGTGCAGGATCAGCCGGTCGCGGTGGACCTCGACGGCGCGGGGGTGATGCGAGGAGTGGCCGTGGACGACGTCGGCGCCGCCGTCCACCAGGGCGTGCGCGAACCGGCGCTGGTCGCGGGGGACGGGATAGCCCCAGTTGGATCCCCAGTGCACGGAGACGACCACGATGTCGCCGGCCCGCTTCACCTGCCGTATGTGCCGTACCGTTTCGGCGGCCGCGGTGTGCGACAGCTCGGGCACGTGGGCGACGCCGGGCCGGTCCGCTGTCGCCGCCCAGGCCGCGGGAACTCCGCTGGTGCTGACGCCGAGGGCGAAGACGACTACGCGGCCGCCGCGGGGGAGCGGGAGTGCCACGGGCGCGTACGCCTCCTCGGCGCTGCGTCCCGCGCCCGCCGTGCGCAGCCCCGCTGCGTGGAGGACGTCGAGGGTCTCCGCCAAGCCCGCGCGGCCGAAGTCCAGCACGTGGTTGTTGGCCAGGACGCACACGTCGGGCCGGGCGACGGTGAGAGCGGGCAGGTTGGCCGGGTGCATGCGGTAGTGGACCGCCTTGCCGGGCTCGAACGCGTCGCTGCGCGTGACCGACGTCTCCAGATTGACGATCCGCACGTCCGGGCCGGTCGACTCCAGCAGCCGCAGCGCCTCGCCCCACGGCCACGACGGATCGACGGGCGCCGGGATCGGGCCGTTCACCGCCTCCGCCATGCTCACGTAGGAGCGGGCGTCCGTGACGTACCCCTCCCGCAGCGCCGGGTCGCCGGGCCGGGCCAGGATCTGGTCGACGCCGCGTCCGAGCATCACGTCACCGCAGACGAACAGCGTCACCGTACCGCCGCTCATGTTTCAACCGTACGGGGTGGGGTGATTGCGGTGACTTCCCGGGGGCGATCCCTCACACGTCCACGGTCACCGCGCACGACCACCCGTACGGATCCGGCCCGATGTGCAGCCCGTGCCAGGACACGCCCTGCGGAGAGGCGCCGGTGACCTGCACGTCCGCCAGGTCGGCGAGCGCGAGCCGTACGTCGAGGTCGCCGTCCGCGGTGTCGGCCTCCAGGTCGACGGGCACCCGGCCGTCCACGTCGAGCCGCAGGACGACCTCGTCGAGCAGGGCGGTCAGCAGCTCTTCGTCGTCCTCCTCGTCGAGCCGTACCCGCTCCATCGAGGTGGGCCGTACCGCTGTGACGTCGGCGAAGCACTCCACCAGGCCCAACGCCGCCTCCACCAGACAGCGCTCCCGGCTCACGCCCCAGGCCTCGATCCGTACGTCGCCCGGGTGCGGCACCGCCCGATGCCCGCTGCCGCCGCGCCGCCGGGTCTGGATGTCGTCGTCCGTGTCGCCGACCATCCGCACCACCTGATCCGCTCATGCCGTTCGGGCCGCTGAGGGCCACACGGATAGGGGTACCCGCCACAGGGCGCGTCGTACCGCAGGGCCGGAGGGAGCCGACATGCCGGACATGGAGCGGGACGAGGCGCGCCGCCGGTTCGCCGGGGCGCCCGTGGCGCGGCTGGCGACTGTCGGCCCGGAAGGCAGGCCGCACCTGGTGCCGGTCGTGTTCGCGCTGCGCGGCGACGAGATCGTCACCGCCGTCGACCACAAGCCGAAGCGGTCCCAGCGGCTCAGGCGGCTGCACAACATCGCCGCGCACCCGGCGGTCTGCCTGCTGGCGGACGTGTACGACGACGACTGGGAGCGCCTGTGGTGGGTCCGGGCGGACGGCGACGCGCGGATTCTGCCGCCGGACGCGACCGACGGCGCAGCGCGTGACGAGTACGCTGCCGCCGTCGAGTCGCTGCGGCAGAAGTACCCCCGCCAGTACGGGGGACAGCCGCCGGCAGGGCCGGTGATCGCGATCACCGTCGTGCGCTGGAGCGGCTGGCGGGCCGCACGGGACGCCGGGTGAAGTCCACCGGGTGAATCACGCCGAGTGAATCAACGGGCGCAGACCCATTGACCTTGACCATCCATGAACATAATCTCCGTCTTCATATGTAGACGACGTCTTCATGTGAGGACCCCGTTCAGCGGGGTGAACTTAAGCGGCCGGCGTTCAAAGGAGAACTGACATATGCCGCTCGTGGTGGTCGGGATCAGCGTCCTGGTCCTGCTCGTCCTGATGACCAAACTCCGGCTGAACGGCTTCGCCGCCCTGCTCCTGGTGGCGGTGGGCGTCGGCCTGGTCCAGGGGATCGGGCTGGAGAAGATCCCGGATGTCCTCGCCGAGGGCATCGGCGACCAGATAGGCGACACCATGCTCACCATTGGGCTCGGTGCGATGGTCGGCCGGGTGATGGGGGACTCCGGTGCCGCCCAGCGCATAGCCGGCCGGCTCCTCGACGTGTGCGGGCCGCGCTGGGTGCAAGTCGCCATGGTGCTGACGGCCATGCTCATCGGCGTCACGATGTTCTACGAGGTGGCCTTCGTCATCATCGTGCCGATCGCCTTCACTCTCGTCCGGGTCACTCGGGCCAACCTGCTGTGGGTGGGGCTGCCCATGTCGATCGCCCTGTCCACCATGCACAGCTTCCTGCCGCCCCACCCGGGCCCCACCGCGGTGGCCGCCACCTTCCACGCCTCCGTCGGACTCACCCTGTTCTACGGCCTGTTCATCGCCGTCCCGGTCGGCGCGTTCATCGCCCTGCTGTGGCCGCGCCTCCCCTTCGTCCGGGCGATGAACCCGTCCATCCCCAAGGGCCTGGTCAGCGACCGGGTCTTCGAGGACGACGAGATGCCCGGCATGGGCTGGTCGCTGTCCGTGGCCCTGCTGCCCGTGGTCCTGATCGCCGGCGCCGCGGTGACCGACCTCGCCTCCTCCGGCGACAACGGCCTGCTGCACTTCATCGCCTTCATCGGGTCCGCGCCGATCGCCCTGCTGCTCACCCTGCTCGTGGCGATCTGGGCGTTCGGCCCGCGCATCGGCCGCAGCCTGGCCGAGGTCAGCGCCTCGTGCAAGGAGGCCGCTCAGGCGATGGCGATGATCCTGCTCGTCATCGGGGCGGGCGGCGCCTTCAAGAACGTCCTCGTCGAGGGCGGCATATCCGACTACATCAAGGACGCCACCGACGGCTGGTCGATCTCCCCGATCCTCCTGGCCTGGCTGATCGCGGCCATCCTGCGCATCGCCCTCGGCTCCGCGACCGTCGCCGTCGTCACCGCCTCCGGCGTGGCGCTGCCCCTGCTCGCGGGCAGCGGCGTCCACCCCGAGGTGATGGTGCTCGCGGTCTCCTGCGGCTCGATCGCCTTCTCCCACGTCAACGACCCGGGATTCTGGATGTTCAAGGAGTACTTCAACCTGTCCGTCCTCGACGCGATCAAGGCGCGCACCACGTACACGACGGTGCTCGCACTCCTCGGCCTGGGCGGCGTACTGGTCCTGGAACCGGTCCTCGACGCCCTCAGCATCTGACCGCCCGCCCCCTCACGAGAACGGCAGCCGCCAGCCATGACCCAGCCCGTCGTCACCAGCTTCTCCGTCTATCCGGTCGCCGGCCACGACTCGATGCTCCTCAACCTCTCCGGCGCGCACGCCCCGTACTTCACCCGCAACGTCGTCGTCATCGAGGACTCCGAAGGGCGTACGGGCCTCGGTGAGGTGCCCGGCGGCGAGAAGATCACCCGGACCCTGCGCGACGCCGCACCCCTCGTCGTCGGTGCGCGCGTGGGTGACTACAAGCGCGTCCTGAGCGCCATCGAGTCCACCTTCGCCGACCGCGACACGGGCGGTCGCGGCGCCCAGACCTACGACCTGCGCACCACCGTGCACGCGGTCACCGCCGTCGAGTCGGCCCTCCTCGACCTGCTCGGCCAACACCTCGAAGTCCCCGTCGCCGCGCTCCTCGGCGACGGGCAACAGCGTGACTCCGTACGGGTACTCGGCTACCTCTTCTACGTCGGCGACCCGGACCGGACCGACCTGGACTACGTCCGCGCACCCGACGCCGACGTCGACTGGTACCGCATCCGGCACGAGGAGGCGCTGACCCCCGAGGCGATCGTCCGGCAGGCCGAGGCGGCCTACGACCACTACGGCTTTTGCGACTTCAAGCTCAAGGGCGGTGTCCTGCCGGGCGCGGAGGAGGTCAAGGCGGTCACCGCGCTCAAGGACCGCTTCCCCGAGGCGCGGATCACCCTCGATCCCAACGGCGCCTGGTCACTGCACGAGGCGGTCGAACTGTGCCGTCCCCTCCTGGGCACCCTCGCCTATGCCGAGGACCCCTGCGGGGCCGAGGGCGGCTACTCGGGCCGGGAGATCCTCGCGGAGTTCCGCCGGGCCACCGGGCTGCCCACGGCGACCAACATGATCGCCACGGACTGGCGTCAGCTCACCCACGCCCTGGCCCTGCAGTCGGTGTCCATCCCGCTCGCCGACCCGCACTTCTGGACCATGCAGGGGTCGGTGCGCGTCGCCCAGCTGTGCAACGCGATGGGACTGACCTGGGGCTGCCACTCGAACAACCACTTCGACATCTCCCTGGCGATGATGGCCCACTGCGGAGCGGCCGCACCCGGCGAGTACAACGCCCTGGACACCCACTGGATCTGGCAGGAGGGGTTGGAGCGGCTGACGGTGGAGCCGGCGCGGATCGCCGGCGGCGAGGTCGCCGTACCGGACACGCCCGGGCTCGGCATCCGCCTGGACACGGACCGGCTCCTGGCAGCACACGAGCTCTACAAGGAAAAGGCGCTGTCGGGCCGGGACGACGCCGTCGGCATGCGCTACCTGATCGACGGCTGGACCTTCGAGGCGAAGCGGCCCTGTCTCGTGCGCTGAGACTCAGGGTTCCGTCAGGCGTCGCGCTCGCCGTCCCGGGCCGGTCCGGTGACCGCGATGCTGCCCTGGGCCACGGCGCACAGGGTCGTGGTGCCGTCGGCGGCGACCGTCGTGAGATCGCAGCGGCACACCGCACGCGTACGGCCGGCCCGGATCACCCGGGCATGGGCGCGCAGCGTCTCGCCCTTGGCAGGGCGCAGGAAGTCGATGGTGAAGCCGGCGGTCATCACACCGAAGCCGACCGCGGCGCCCGCGGCGAACGACAGCGCGTTGTCCGCCGCGTAACCGAGCAGACCGCCGTGGGCGAAGCCGTGCTGCTGCAGCAGATCCTCCCGGAGGTCCAGTTCGAGAGTCGCCTCGCCGTCGCCGAAGGCCGTCAGCCGGGCACCCAGCAGCGCGCTGAAGGGTTGGGCGGCCAGCACCTCGCGGGCGAGGGGCAGATCGAGCGTGTTGTCCACGAGACCACCGTCCACCGTCATCGTCGGTCACTTCGGAAAGGTCACTTCAGAACGGTCACTTCAGAACGGTCACTTCGGTAGTGAAGTGAGGATGGCGCGGGGCCGTCCCGTCTGTCAACATCGGTCCATGCCCGAGCCCGATCAGCGTCTGTTCTTCCTGCTCCAGAGGGCTGCGCACCGGCTGCGCACCGCCTCCGACCGGCGCCTGCTGGCCACCGCCGGGATCACCACGGCCCAGCTCGGCGCACTGTTCGCGATCCGTGACGAGCCGGGCGTCACCCAGCAGGCGCTCGCCCGCACCCTCGGGCTGCGCGAGTCCGCCGTCACCGGGCTGGTCGGCCGGCTCACCGCGGCCGGTCTGGTCGCCAGGCGGGCGCATCCGCGCGAACATCGAGCCGTGGTGCTGGAATTGACCGGCGACGGGGCCGCCGCACTCGACGCCGCGCAGCCGGAGGTCGACCGGTTCAACGCCGAGGCGCGGGCGTTGCTGGGCGAGGAGGGGTTCACGCGGACGGCCGCGGCGATGCGCGCACTGGCCTATGGGGAGTCCCCCTGACCCGCATATCCGCCACTATCGTGAGGCCATGTACTCGACGAGGGTCTCCTGGCATGTGAACGCCTCGCGCGCGGCCGTCTACCGGGCGCTGCTGGACGCTGACGCTGTCGAGAAGTGGCGGGTGCCCGACGGCATGAGCGGGCATGTGCACGAGTTCGAAGGGCGCGAAGGCGGGGCCTTCCGGGTCTCGCTCACCTATGACCTGCCGACCGGCACCGGGAAGTCGGCAGCGCACACCGACACCTACCACGGCCACTTCGTGCGGCTCGTGCCGGACGAGCAGGTCGTCGAGGAGGTCGAGTTCGAGACCGACGACCCCGCCCTGCGCTCCACGATGACCATGACCACCACGCTCACGGACGCCGACGGCGGCACGGACGTCCTCGTCTTGCACGAGGGGATCCCCGACGTGGTACCCGCCGCGGACAACGAGACCGGCACGCGGATGGCGCTGGCCAACCTCGCCCGGCTGGTCGAGGCCGGATCACGCTGATCCGTTCCGGGAGTCACGTGATCTTTGCCTGGGGTTCGCCGCCCGTATGAAAGCGCTCGCTTTCATGGGTGTGTATGGACACCGAACTGCTGTCAGGGTTGCGCGTCGACTACACCGACCAGGACGACCCCGTGCTGATCCGGCCGGACGGAAGCCCGGTGGACACGTGGCGCGAGAACTACCCGTACGACAAGCGCATGGAGCGCCCGGAGTACGAGTGGCACAAGCGGCTGCAGCAGATAGAACTGCTGAAGCTGCAGAGGTGGATCAAGGAGACCGGCCGTCGGCTCGTCATCGTCTTCGAGGGGCGGGACGCGGCCGGAAAAGGCGGCACGATCAAGCGGTTCACGGAGCACCTCAACCCGCGCGGCGCCCGGGTCGTGGCGCTGGAGAAGCCGACCGAACGCGAGCGCGGGCAGTGGTACTTCCAGCGGTACGTCGAGCATCTGCCCACCGCGGGCGAGATCGTGCTCTTCGACCGGTCCTGGTACAACCGGGCCGGCGTGGAACGGGTGATGGGCTTTTGCACGGATGACGAGTACCGGCGCTTCATGCGGCAGGCTCCTGCCTTCGAGCGCATGCTCGTCGACGACGGCGTCGACCTGATCAAATTCTGGTTCTCGGTTTCCCGGGGCGAGCAGCGCACCCGGTTCACCATCCGCCAGGTCGATCCCGTACGGCAGTGGAAGCTCAGCCCGATGGACCTGGCGTCGCTGGACCGCTGGGACGACTACACCGCCGCCAAGGTCGCCATGTTCCGTGAGTCGGACACCGAGCACGCGCCCTGGACCGTGGTGAAGAGCAACGACAAGAAGCGTGCGCGCGTCGAGGCGATGCGCAGCGTGCTGGCCCGCTTCGACTACGGCGACAAGGACGAGGAAGTCGTCGGCACCGCCGATCCCCGGATAGTGGGCGCGGCCGCGGGACTGCTGGAGGCGGGGGAGGACGACTCCTAGACCCTAGCGGCGGGGCAGCACCGTGACCCGGCGGAAGTTGCACTCGTGCCCTGCCGGACGCTTCCCGGCAGGGGACGGCACGTTCTGGTGGGCCTGGAGCGCGGCGCTGACCAGACTCATCAACAGATCGACGTCCGTGTCGCAGTCGAGATGCACGGTCACCCAGCCCGAGCCGGGGACCAGCCTGATCGCGGTGGACTCGCGGAGGTCGTCGTGGAAACGTCGGATGGCCGACACCGTCAGGTGCAGGTCCACATCATGGTCGGAGTGGAAGTGCACGATCTCGCTGTGGACGGCGCGCAGTGCCCGCCCTGCACCGCAACTGGCCGGGCCCGAGCTCAGATCGGGCCAGAGTTCCAGTTGCTTCATGGCGCGCTGGGCCAGTGTCATGCCCCCATAGTCACCCGATCACCGCGTCGCAACCAGAGGTTGAGCAATTCGTAACCGGGGCGTGAGGTACCTCTCAGCCATCCTGGCCTAGTCGGGAGGGGTCGGTGTGTCGTGCGTGCGGTACATCGCCTGGACGTCCAGCTCCAGCTGGACCGTCGGCCCGACCACCGCGATCCCGCGGGCCAGCATGCTGCGCCAGTTCAGGGTGAAGTCCTCCCGGTGCAGCTCCGCCCTGGCCAGCGCCGCACAGCGCAGCTCCTCGCCGTAGCCGCCGTTGACCGACCCCAGGTAGGTGGTGTCCAGTTCCACCGAGCGGCTCACACCGTGCATGGTGAGCGACCCCTGCAGCGTCCACTTGGCGCCGCCGCGGAAGCCGAAACGCGTGCTGGTGAAGTCGATGTACGGGTAGCGCTCGACGTCGAGGAAGTCGGCCGAACGCAGATGGTTGTCCCGGGTGTTGTTGCCCGTGGTGATGCTGGCCGCCTCGATGCGCACCGAGACCTGGGAATCGGCCATGTCGGGTGCCACCCGGATGCCGCCGGTGAACCGCTCGAAGCGGCCGTGGACATGGGCCATCCCGACGTGCTTGGCGATGAACCGGATCGCCGTGTGCGGCGGGTCGAACAGCCAGGTGCCCGCAGTCGGCAGTTCCAGCTGCCGGCCCGATGTCAGCTGGACCCGCGCTGCGGGCTGCGGCGCACCGGCGACGACGTCCAGCGACTCCCGGTGCGGTGTCAGGCCCTCGGCCGTGATCATGAGGCTGTAGCGGCCCGGCGGGAGCGCCGCGAAGAAGAGGCCGTACGGGTCCGTCGTACCGGACGCCACGACCTCGTGCGAGTCCATCGCCGTCACCGTCACGTCGGCGCCGCGCATCGGCAGCCCGACCGGATCCACGACCTCACGGCCCACGACACCCGCACCGGCCGGCACGGGGAACGCGATACCCGGCGCTCCTCGCGAGCGTCGACTCCCTCGGGAGTTCCTGCTCCTGAGTAGACCGAGGGGCATGCTGATCACCTTTTCTTCCGTCGTGGGGGGATCTTCGAGCGTGGGGGCAGGGGGGTGCGTGAGCGGGCGTCCCAGGTCGCGGAGGACGTCAGTGGGTGGCCGAGGCCGGCGCCACGCCCTCGTACGCCGCCCGCAGCAGGGCGAGTACGCCGTCGGCGGTGACCGGGCGGGGGTTTGCGTACGCCTGGTCCGCGGTCTGCGCGGCGGCCGTCGCCAGATCGGCCTCGGCGAGGCCCAGTTCGGCGAGTGAGCGGGGTGCGCCGAGGTGTCCCGCCAGTTCCCACAGGGCCGTCGGTGCGTCGGCCGCGTCCAGGGCGCGGGCCACGGCGGCGGCCGCGTCCGGGGCCGCCGGCGCGTTGTGGGCCAGGACGTACGGCAGTACGACCGTGTGCGTCTCGGCGTGCGGCAGGCCGAAGCTGCCGCCCAGGACGTGGCACAGCTTGTGGTGCAGGCCCATGGTGGTGGCGCCCAGGCAGGACCCGCACAGCCAGGCCCCGTACAGCGCGCGCCCGCGGGCGGCCGGCGACGCCGGCTCCTCGGCCACCGCCGGGAGCGCCCGCGCCATCGCGCGAACGCCCTCCTCGGCCATCAGCGCGACGAGGGGTGAGGTGTCGGGGGCGTACAGGGCCTCGACGGCGTGCGCGAGCGCGTTGATGCCGCTGGTCACGGAGAGGGGTACGGGCAGCGAAAGGGTGAGCTCGGGGTCGTAGACCACACTGCGGGGCAGCACCTTCGGGTCGCGCCCCGTCCGCTTGGCACCGTGGTCGGTCAGGCCCCAGACGGGCGTCATCTCCGAGCCGGAGTACGTGGACGGCACTGCGATCAGCGGCAGCCCGGTGCGCAGGGCGATCGCCTTGCCCAGCCCGATCGACGAGCCGCCGCCCACCGCGACGCACCCGTCGGCGCCCGCCGCGCGAGCTGCCTGTACGGCCCTGTCGGCGACCTCGACGGGCACGTGCATCCGCGCCTGGTCGTGCACGCCGACGCACGCGGGGCCGAGCGCGTCGGCGACCGCCCGCGCGGTGTCCGCGCCCCGCGTCCCGCACACCACCAGCACCCGCCGCAGCCCCAGCCGCCCGACCTCGCCCGGCGTCGCGGACACCGCGGCGCCGGGCCGGAAGACGACCCGGACGGGCAGGGCGTCGTAGGAGAAGTCGAGGGCGTCGTTCACGACCGCTCCAGCACGAGGTCGAAGCGGGCGTGCCGGAACGGGTTCGGCACGCCGAACTCTCTTGCCACGGACGGGTCGTCGACCGGGGCGAAGTCGTTGACGAGGCCCGGCTTGACGGCGAACACCGCGTCCGAGTCCAGGTAGTCGCTGCCCGCCACGAAGATGTGCGTGGTCACCGGAGTGTGTCCGTCGGCCGAGGCGATGAAGTGGATGTGGGCGGGCCGGTAGGGGTGCCGTCCGGTGGCCCGCAGCAGCGCGCCGACCGGCCCGTCCGTCGGGATCGGGTACGGGCTCGGCAGGCACGTACGGAACCAGAACCGTCCCTCGCCGTCCGCGGTGAACAGGCCGCGGCCGTTGCCCGGAGGCTGTACGTCCGGCTGCTGCACGTCGTAGAAGCCGTTGCCGTCGGCCTGCCACACGTCGACGGCCGCGCCGGGCAGCGGGCCGCCGTCCCGGGACAGCACGCGCCCGCTGACCACGCAGGGCTCGCCACCGCCGACCAGGTCGATGTTCGCGCCGAGCGCGCGCACGGGCGAGGCGGTCATGTGGAACGGGCCGAGGACCGTCGACTCGGTGGCGCCGGGACCGTGCCGCTCGTTGATCGTCTCGATGAGCATCGACAGGCCGAGCACGTCCGACAGCATGATGAACTCCTGCCGGGTCTGCGTGCATGCCTGCCCGGTCGCCGTCAGGAACCCGACCGCCCGCTCCCACTCCTCCTGCGTCAGCCGCGACTCCCGCGCGAAGGCGTGCAGATGCCGGACCAGACCGGTCAGCAGCTCCCGCAGACGCGGATCGTCCGTGCCCCGCAGACTCGCGACGACCTCGTCGGTGACCGTGTCCGGCGTGTCACCGGTCATGTCGGCTCCTTCCCGGGCTCTTGTCCAGCGGCTTCTTGTCCTGCGGCTTCGCGTCCCGCCGCTTCCTGACCTTCATCGGCTTCCCGGGCGTCCATATCAACCGTGCCCGAGAATCCGCCGCAGCGCGTCCGTCAGCAACCGCTCGGCGTCCACGGCCGCGCCGGCGTGCCGGAACGCCACGTACCCGTCGGGGCGTACGAGGAGGGCGCCCGCGTCGGAGATCTCGCTCAGGCCGGCCCAGTCGCCGTAGGGGTCCTCGAACTCCTGGCCCGGGCCGATGACGACGGTGGCGATGTCGAGGGGCTGCGCCTCGGCCGCCCGTAGCCACGCCTCGCCGCCGATGCCGGTGAGCAAGGTGAAGCGGCCCCGGCCGACGGTGTCGAGGGTGGACAGGGTTTGGGTTCCGGAGGTGATCCAGGCGTGCGGAAGTTTGGCGCCGGGTCGGGAGGTGGGCTGGTGGTGCAGTTCGGGATCGCGGGTGAAGCCGGGGTCGGGCGTGCCGTCGGGGACGACCGCGTCGGAGGCGTAGCGCTGGTTGAGGTCCACACCGTGGGCGTTGAACTCGTAGATCTTGAAGGCGATCGCCTCGCGCAGCGCGGCCCGTTGCCTGCCCGCCGCCTCGGTGGCGTCCTTGCGGGCGGCGATGTTGGCCCACAACTGCTCCGGCGTCTGCGGCGCCAGTCCGTCGAGAGCCTCGAAGATCGGGGCGGTCTCGGCGATGGACTTGTTGGCGCGGGACACGATCTGCCTGCCGACCGGGGCACGCTCGGCGTCGTAGCTGTCGAGGAGTCGCGGCGAGGCGACGCCGTCGAGGACGAGCTTCAGCTTCCAGGCCAGGTTGTAGGAGTCCTGGATGGAGGTGTTGGAGCCGAGCCCGTTGGACGGCGGGTGGCGGTGCACGGCGTCACCGGCGCAGAAGACCCGGCCGTCGGCATACTTCTGCGCGTACATCTCGTTGACCGTCCACGCCGAGGACGACTTGATGGTCACCGGTATCTCGTCGTCGCCGACCAACTGGCGTACGACGGACAGGGCGTACTCCTCGGTGAGGTCCGGGGCGCCTGCGGTCACGTCGTAGCCCCACACGATCAGCCACTCGTTCCAGGGCCGTACACAGCGCACCAGGCCCGCGCCGATGCCGCCGACCGTGGCGCCGGGTGCGAGGACCCAGTACAGGGTGGAGGGGCGGTGCGCGGTGTACTTGCTCAGGTCCGCGTCGAAGACGATGTTGATGCTGCCCGCGACGCCCATCTGGCCGCCCATCGGCAGTCCGGCGTCCTCGGCGACCTTGGAACGGCCGCCGTCGGCGCCGATCAGATACTTGGCGCGAATCGCGTACTCGTCGCCGCGCAGCCGGTCCTCGACGGTGACCGTGACGCCGGACCCGTCCTGGACGAAGGACTTGTAGACCGTGCTGAACCGCAGGTCGGTGCCGCGCGCGACCGCCGCGTTCGCCAGCACCGGCTCCATCAGGTGCTGCGGCATGTCGCACATCCGCGTCGGGCTGGCCAGCTCGTGCGCCGCCTGCACGAGCGGGTCGTTGCCCCAGGAACGCACCCGGCCGAGCTCGTCACCTGCCAGGCTCGTGCAGAACGTGGTGTTGCCCATCAGGTGCTGGGGCGTCGCCTTGGCGATGACCTCCTGCTCGACGCCCAGGTCGCGCAGCACCTCCATGGTGCGCTGGTTGGTGATGTGCGCCCGGGGCGTGTCGGCGAGGCTCGCGTACCGGGTGACGACCATGTTGCGCACGCCGTAGGTGCTCAGCGCGAGCGCGGCCGACGCGCCCGCCGGGCCGCTGCCCACGATCAGTACGTCGGTCTCGACAACGGTGTGCACGACAGAACGCTCCAGGGGCGAGTCAGGTGAGCGAGCGGATGAGCCATGGCATGAGCCGGATCGGGGCGGGAGTCGAGAACTGCGAACGGACCCACGCCACCGGCTGCTTTTCAAGATCATGGAGCGTCGCGGTCGGTCATGGGTGTCTCAATACGAGACAACCTCCGTCCGCACAGCCTCCGCACAGCCCACCGTCGCCGTGTGCCCGTGGCCCCCGATACGGTGAGGAGCGCCATGACCACCGCGGAACATCCTCCTGCCCTCGCCCCTTTGCGCCATGCCCGCGAACGGTTCCTGACGGGGCGCCCGCTCCCGGCGGGCGTGCCGGACGACGTCGTCGCCGCCTGGCGGCGAGCCCGGTTCTTCGGCGTACGGCCCGATCTCGACGGCCCGGTACGGGAGTCGGCCCACCCCGTCGACTCGCCGCTGCTGGAGGCGGCGCTTCCGGTGCTCGCCCGGATCGCCCCGGCCCTGGACGCCGGACGCTCGGCGCTCGTGCTCACGGACGAACGGCTGAGGGTGCTGTGGTCGACCGGCAGCGCCCCCGGCGACGACACGTGCAGCGACCTGTCCGAGCGCGAGGTCGGCCACAACAGCGCCGCGCTGGCCCTGCGCACCCGGCGCCGGGCCGAGGTGCACGGCCCCGAGCACTTCCTCGACGTGTGGCAGGACGTCTCCGCCGTCAGCGTGCCGCTGCTGTCCCCGGATGCGGAACAGGTGCTCGGCACGGTCACGGTCGCCTCCGGTCTGTGCGCAGGCTGCCGACCGCACCCCGGCGCCGCTCTCGCCGAGGCGGCCGCCGCGGCGGTGGAGGCCGAACTGCGGGCACGCGCGCGCACCGTGGAACGGGCGCTGCTCGACGCGTACGAGCAAGCCGCGCGGGGGCGCGAACGGGCGGTCGTCGCGCTGGACGGCCGTAACCGCCTGATCAGCGAGGCGGCGGCACGTCTTGCTTCGCCGCAGGTGCTGGAGGCGCTGGAGCGGGGCGCGCGGGCGTGGGGGAGTGGGGCCGGCGAGTCGTACGAGGTCTCGTTTCCCGAGGACGCCGGGAGCAGCGTCGAGATCATTCCGGTACGGCACGAGGGGCGTGCCGTCGGCCTGGTCGCCGTGCTCGCGCCCCGTCCCGTGGAGCCGGGGCCGCCGCCGTCCTTGCCCCGCCCGGAGAGCGAACTGGTGGGGAACTCGGTGCCGTGGCGGCACGCTGTCGCGCGGGCGACGGCCCTGGCCCGGACTGCGGGACCTCTGCTCGTCGTGGGCGAACGGGGAAGCGGCAAGACCACGCTGGCACTCGAACTGCTCCACGGCACGGCCCCGTTGGTCGTGGACGCCGCAGAATCACCTGAGCCGGGCCTCAAGGATGACGAGCGGGGCGAGACGGGGGCCGCCCCGGCCGAAGGCTGGGGAACGGCAGGCGCTCGCCCGCTGCTGCTGCGGCACGCCGAACGGCTCGCCCAGTCCGACGTCGCCGCCCTCAACTCGCTCCTGGACGAGCGCCCCGACGCCCGCCTGGTCGTCACCTACACGCCGGGAACGTCACCGGGCCCCTGCCTCCAGCGCCTCCTCGACACCCTTGCGGCCCGTTCGGTGACCCTGCCGGCTCTGCGAGAACGTCCCGAGGACATCAGGGAGTTGCTCCCTGCCCTCGCTCCCGGACCCGCCCCCGGCAGCCCGCCGCTGACCTGGTCGCTGGACGCGCTGCGGGCCCTGGAACGGCATCCCTGGCCCGGCAACGTCACCGAACTCGCACACCTCGTGCGGGCGTTGGCGCGTCAGCGCCGGATCTGCGGACCGGTGCGGCGGAGCGAACTGCCCGATCCCGTCCGGGAAGGGCCCGCGGGACGCAACCTCAGCCCTATGGAGCTCGCCGAACGCGCCGCGATCCTCGAGGCGCTGCGCCGCCACGGCGGCAACAAGGCCCGCGCCGCGGCGGCGTTGGGCATCGCCCGGGCGACCCTCTACCGGAAGCTGCGGGAGTATCAGGGACGGGATGCTGCCATCCGGGGCGGGATGCCGTGACCCGGAGCTCGGTGCAGCGATCGGAAGCGGGGCGCGAATCGGGTCGGTGCCGGCCTGATCGGTGGCAGGGGTCCCGATCGGTGCGGATCGGAATGTTGCGCGCCCATGCGGGGCCGGTCGAGGCTGGGCGGGGCGCTCCGATTGCTCCCCGCCCATGACCGCCGTCCTCAGCGTGTCCCGGTCCAGTTGTGCGCCACGTCGACCACGATCCGGTCGTCGGCCACCCACACCCGGAACGGCAGCCGCGCCCGGACGCCGAGCCCGATCTGCGTGTCCCCTTCGAAGCTGCCGACGAACCGGCCGTCCCTGAAGGTGCGGTAGCCCGTGAGGTCCACGCCCTTCAGACGCTGACCGGCCCGCACGGGATACGTGGGCTTCCCGGTGTCGGGGTCGTAGGCGGGCGCGGTCACTCGGACCTCGAGGACGGCTCCGCCGCCGACTGCGATCTGGTTGCCGGAACCGTCCTGATAGAGGCGGCTGACGTACCTGACGGAATAGCCGAGGTCGCCCTTGCCCGCGCCGGGGACGTCGACGACCATACGGTCGAAGCAGGCGTGCCGGCCGGTCCGTACGTTCGTCACCGATTCCGTCGTGGCGGCGGAGCGGGTCTCGGCCTGGCTGCCCCAGCCGGTGGGGCAGGCCGTGGCGGCCTGGGTGGTGCGGGCGGGGGCTGCGCCGGCAGGGACCGCCGCCACTCCCAAGGTGATGCCCATGAGCGCGACTGTCGCCCATGCCGTTCGCTTTTTTACCATTGCGTCCCCCGAGGAGGCTAACTGTCTGATATCTGATGAGACACCCGGGTCGCGCCAATGGTTGCACTCCTCGCGAGAGATGGCGGGAATCATCCGGAAGACGGCGAGAGCGTCGATGACCAGCGCCCACAGCAGGATGGGGAATGCCGCCGCCGGATGAGGCCCGCCCAGGTCGATGATCGGGCCGGGAACCGACGCCGGTGGGCGGACGTTCCATGAAGTATCTGGGCGACTCACGGGGGTCGTGTGTGTACGAGCGGGGGAGCGACGTGGCGCAGGTGCTGGTCATCGGGGGTGGAATCGCGGGCGCGGGCGCGGCTCTGGCACTGGACAAGGCCGGATTCGACGTCGTCGTGTACGAGGCGCATCCCGACTCCGCGGAGGACATCGGCGCGTTCCTCACGCTCGCGAGCAACGGCATGCGCGCCCTGGCTCAGGTGGACGCCTCGGCCGCGGTGACCGAGATCGGCTTCCCGCTGACGTCGATGCGGGTCCTGGACGACACGGGTGCCGAACTGGCCCAAGTGCCGCTCGGTGAGGCCGGCACCCCGCACCTGCAGTACCGCTGTCTGCGGCGTGGCGATCTCAACGCCGCCTTGCAGGCCGAGGTCACGCGCAGAGGCATCGAGATCCGGCACGGCGCGCGCCTGATGTCGGTGGTCGAGGGTCCGGACGGCGTCACCGCCCACTTCGCCGACGGCACCACGGGGGCCGGCGATCTGCTCATCGGGGCCGACGGCCTCAGCTCCACCGTCCGCCGGCTCATCTCCCCCGACGCGCGGCCGGCTTACGCCGGGCAGTACGTCTTCTACGGCTACACCGGCACGGCCCACGGGCCCGCCCGGCCCGAGACCATCACGATGGTGCGCGGCAGCTCCGTCGCCTTCGGATACGCGGTGTCGCCGGACGGCGAGACGTACTGGTTCGCCCGTGTCACCGACGAGCCCCTGGCCGCCGATACCCTCGCGCAAGGCACCCCCGACCAATGGCGTGACCTGCTCCTGCCGCTGCTGCGTAAGGACTCCACCCCGGCCGCTGACCTCGTGGCAGCCACCCCCGACGACCTCATGGTCACCAACGCCACCGAACTGCCCACCGGAACACCCTGGCGCTCGGGCCGGACCCTGATCATCGGCGACGCGGCGCACGCGGCGTCCCCCGCCACCGGGCAGGGCGCATCGATGGCTCTCGAGGATGCCGTCGTCCTCGCCAAGTCCCTGCGGGACGCGCCGACCACCGACGACGCGCTCTCCCTGTACGAGACACTCCGCCGCCCGCGCGTGGAACACAACATCACCGTCAGCGGCAACATCTCCCGCGGCGCGCGCACCCCGTCGGGCCCCGGCCCCCGGGGCGCGAGTGCGGACCGGCCGGGCGACGACGAGCTCATACGGCACCTGGAGTGGGGCTCCGACCTCTCACAACTCGCGCCGTAGTTCCAAGGAACGACCCACCGGCGCAACCCCGCGGTGCACCGACCCCTCATACAGGTCGAACCAGTCCGGTTCGCGGAGAGGAGTGCCTGTTGGCCCGTCAGTTGTCCCGTCGACAGTTCGTGGTCTACTCACTCGCGGCGACCACCCTGACCGTCGCGGCACCGCTCGGCTGTGACTCCGCGACCGCGGAGGGCGCCGAGCGGACCGCGGACGGCGACCGCCGGCCCTCGGACGTCCTGGTCACCGGCACCGACGCGGAGATGCTCGTCCTGGAGGTCACTCCGGCCAACAAGGTCGTCGTACGGCTGCCCCGCGTCGAGGTCGGCCAGGGCGTCACCACCGCCGTCGCGATGATGATCGCCGAGGAACTGGACGCCCGGCTCGCCGACGTCGACATCCCGCTCGCGGATGCCCGCAACGACGGCAACCAGTTCACCGGCGGCTCCAGCTCGGTCAGTTCGCTGTACGGACCGGCCCGGCAGCTGGCCGCCACCGCCCGTGCCAAGCTCGTGACCGCGGCCGCCCGCCGCTGGCACGTCCCCGCGCGGACCCTGCGCACCCGCGGCACGAGAGTCTTCGCACCGGACGGGCGCTCCGCCACCTTCGGTTCGCTGACCAGGAGCGCCGCCCGGATCACGCGGCCGACCGTGCCGACCGATCCCAAGCCGGCGTCGCAACACCGGGTGATCGGACGGCCGACGACCCGGATCGACGCCCGCGACCTCATCACCGGCAAGGCGAAGTACACCGGAGACCTCACGGTGGCCGGAGCCAGTCCGACCGTCGTGGCCCGGCCGCCGACGATCGGCGGAAAGGTCCTCTCGGTCGATTCCGGGGCGGCCCGCGCCATGCCCGGTGTCCACGCGGTCGTCCAGATCGACGGCGGTGTGGCCGTGATCGCGGAGACCTTCCACCACGCCTTCCAGGCCAGGGACGCCCTGCGGATCAAGTGGGCGCCCGGCCCGCTGGCGAACCTCTCCGACTCCGCGATCCGCTCCCGGCTGCGTGCCGCGGTCCCGAAGCTCGGGGACCCGCCGCGCGGATCGGCGCAGACGGAGGCCGAGTTCGAGTTCGCCTTCGTCAGCCACGCGCCGATGGAGGTCCTCACAGCTGTGGCGGACGTGCGCACGGGGCGGGCCGAGATCTGGTTCTCCTCCCAGACCCCGACGTCCGCGCGGGAGGACATCGCGTCGCGGCTCGGCCTGCCGGTGTCGAAGGTGAAGGTCCATGTGCTGCGCGGCGGTGGCTCGTTCGGGCGGCGGCTGAACTACGACGCCGCGATCGAGGCGGCCGTCATCTCCAAGCAGGCACGGCGGCCGGTCAAGCTCATGTGGAGCCGGGCCGACGACATCCGGCACGGCAGGATGCGCCCGGCCTCCCACCACCGGATCCGGGCCAGCCATGCGCGAGGCAGAGTGGTCGCCTTCGCCCACGCGACGGCCTCGGTCAGCGAGTCCTTCGAGGAACAGGGGCTGTCCACGCAGGGCGGGGTGCGTCCCGCTCGAGTCGGCGCGAACTCGCCCGCACGCGCTCGCGCCGCCGCCCCGCTCCCCAGCGACAGCGGCCTCTACAACTTCGGCCGGCTCTCCGGGAAGTCGGGCTCGGTCGACCTGGCCATGCCCCTCGGCGCCTGGCGCTCGGTGGACTCCGGCACGGTGCGCACCGGCGAGGAGATCGTCGTCGACGAGGTCGCCCGCAGCCTCGGCCAGGACCCCGTCGCCTTCCGCCGTACGACCCTGCGGAGCAAGACCGTCAGGGCCGTCCTGGACAAGGTCGCGAACGCCGGGAATTGGGGCCGCACCATGCCCGGGGGACACGCCCAGGGCGTCGCGGTCCATGAGGAGTACGACTCCTGTGTGGCCTGCCTGGTCGAGATCGACGCCGTCGACCCGGAGAACCCCCGGGTGACCAAGGTGGTGATGGCGGCCGACGTAGGAACGGCAGTCAACCCGCGTGGCCTGGAGGCCCAGCTCATGGGCACGGCCGTCGACGGCATCTCCACCATCCTCCGAGCAGGCTTGCACATCGACCGGGGCGCCGTCCGGGAGAGCAGCTTCGCCGACTTCCACTACGCGCGCCAGCAGCATGCCCCGCAGCACTTCGAGGCGCACATCATGCCCTCCCGGCGCGCTCCCGGCGGCGCCGGTGAACTCGGCGTCCCGGCCGCGTCCGGCGCCGTCGCCAACGCCTACGCACGGGCGACCGGCACCAAGCCGCGCCGTTTCCCCCTCAACTTCTGAGCCACCCGAGAAGGTACCGATGCCGTCCTACTCCTTCACCCTCAACGGCAAGCGTGTCACCGTCGAGGCGCCCGCGGACATGCCCCTGCTGTGGGTGCTGCGCGACCTGCTGAACGTCACCGGCCCCAAGTACGGCTGCGGCGTGGGTGCCTGCCGTGCCTGCACCAGCCATCTCGACGGCGACGAGATCCAGCCCTGCGTCGTCCCGGTCGCCGACTGCGCCGACCGGGAGGTCACGACCATCGAGGGCCTGGCTACCGGCGACCGGCTGCACCCCGTCCAACAGGCCTGGCTCGACTGCGACGTCGCCCAGTGCGGCTTCTGCCAGCCGGGCCAGATCATGGCCACGGCCGCGCTGCTGAAGAAGACACCCCGGCCGACGGACGCGGACATCGACCGGATCGAGAACGTCTGCCGCTGCGGCACGTACGCCAGGATCCGTGAAGCGATCAAGAAGGCCGCCGCCACCAGCTGACCGAGTCGGCGCCTTCGGTACGGCAGGGGGCCGCCGTACCCTGTGGCCCGTGTACGACTCCTTCGACGGCCCTGGCGCCACGGCCGCGCACATCACCGGGCTCCCGGTCACCCGTGAACGCCGGCTCTCCGCAACGCTCGCCGAAGTCACCCTCGCCGGCGGGCAGGTCGTCATGGTCAAACGCGGCGAGGGCGACGGCGCCGCACAGGCCGAGGCGGCCGGGCTGCGCTGGCTGGCCGAAGCCGCCACGGTCCGTATCCCCGCCGTGCACGGCCAGGACGGGCAGTGGCTGGTCACGGACCGGGTGGCGACCGGCACGCCCACTGCCGAGGCGGCCGTACGGTTCGGCCGAGATCTGGCCGCACTGCACGCCACCGGCGCACCGGCGTTCGGTGCCGCACCGCCCGGCGGCCCCGAGGACGCGTACATCGGGCTCGCCCCGATGCGCAACGTCACCGGTCCGGACTGGCCGCGCTGGTACGCCGAGCACCGGGTGCTGCCGTATCTGCGCCGCGCTGTCGACGACGGCACGGTCCGCGGTTCGGAGGCGTCCGTGATCGAGCGGGTCTGCGAGCGGCTCCCCGAGCTGGCGGGCCCCGCCGAGCCGCCCGCCCGGCTGCACGGCGACCTGTGGAACGGCAACGTCCTGTGGGGCGCCGACGAGCACGCCTGGCTGATCGATCCGGCCGCACACGGCGGCCACCGTGAGACCGACCTGGCCATGCTCCACCTCTTCGGCTGCCCCCACCTGGACCGGATCCTGGACGGCTACCAGGAGGCCGCGCCCCTGGCCGCCGGCTGGCCCGACCGGATCGGCCTCCACCAGCTCTTCCCTCTCCTGGTGCACGTCGTGCTCTTCGGCCGCGGTTACGCCGGGCAGGCCATGGCGGCGGCCGAGGCAGCCCTGCGAGGTTGATGGCGCGCTGAACCGGGCCGTACACCCACCAGGAGACTGTGACGCCCGGTCAGCTCCAGCTGCCGGAGGGCCCGTTGGGGTTCCCCTGCGGCACCGGGCGACCCGTGAACGCGTCCAGCAGGAGCCGGTCGGCGAGCGGGCGGTCCAGCTCGACGGTCACCTTCTTCGCGCGCAGGTCGGAGGTGCACGGGCCGTCCTTCATGCCGACGACGTAGCCGGACAGGACGACGCTGCCGGCCGTCTCCAGCACGTCCACGGCGGGTCCGTCGTCGCAGGACCCGTGGTGGGCCAGCACGGTGACGGAGCGGCCGTCCGCGGCCGTCTCCACCAGCCGGTTGAGCTCCCACAGGTCCGAGGTGGGGGTGTCCCGAGCCGGCCCGATGGGCGGCGTGGGAAGCTTCGAGGGGGTCACGGCAACCCGCTTGAGCGGGGTGTCGTAGCCCTCGACGGTGAACAGCCAGGCCGGGACGGTGGCCGGGCCGCGGCTCGTGACCAGCGTCGTCTCGCCCAGCTTCGCCCCGGTCACGACGAGGCGTGGCGCGGGCGCGTCCGCGCGGTCCACCGTCTTGTACGCCTCCCGCGCCCCCATGAGCGGCAGTGTGAGGGAACCGCCGTCCCGCCACGTCACCTTCCCGTCCCGCTGCTCGGAGTCGGGGAGGTCGCCGCGCAGCTCGAAGTTCTGCCGCTCGTAGGCCTTCTTGTCGTCCTCGTTGTGGAAGGCGTCCTCGGGCGGCTGCACCGCGTCCGCCATCGGGTAGTAGCCCCTGCGCCAGGCGTCGGCGGCCGGTGAACCGTCCCAGGCCTCGGCGACCTCGTGGGCGCGAGCCCGCGTCCGCGGGGCCGGGTCCGCGTCGTCGGAGCCTGCCGTGACGGTGCCGCAGCCGGCGGCGAGCAGGCCGAGCATGGTGAGCAGCAAGGCGGTGCGTGAAGCGGTCGTACGCATGGATCCCCCTGAACGGACAGCGGCAGGCACAAGAAGGGCGGTGCCGCAGCCGCCCGACACTGTGACGCACGGAGGGTGGGCCGCGTTCGGTCACACCGGGGGTCGGCCGGTTGTCAGATCACCGCGTCGGCGCGCAGGGCCTCGATCTCCTCGCCGGTGCGGCCGAGTTCGGCAAGGATCGCCTCCGTGTGCTCGCCCACCGCAGGCACCGGGTCCATGCGCGCGGGCAGTCCCGCGAGGTCGGCCGGCGGCAGCAGGGCCTGCACCGTCGCGCCGCCGGGCACGGGCACGTCGCGCCAGCGCCCGCGGGCGGCGAGGACCGGGTGGTCCAGGAACGCGGTGACGTCATTGACCCCGGCGCAGGCGATGCCGATGGACTCCAGCTCCTTGAGGATCTCCTCGGCGTCGGAGCGGGCGCAGCGCTCGGCGACGACCGCGTTGACCTCCTCCCGGTGCGCCACCCGTGCGGAGCTCGTGGCGAAGCGCGGGTCGTCGGTCAGCCCGGGCCGGCCCAGGAAGCGATCGCACAAAACGGCCCACTCGCGCTCGTTCTGGATGGAGAACAGCACCTCTTTGCCGTCGGCGGCCGGGTAGGCGCCGTAGGGAGCGAGCGTGGGGTGCTGGGTGCCGAGCCGCGGGGGCTGGGTGCCGCCGTACCGGGTGTAGTTGGCGGGCTGGCCCATCCACTCGGCGAGCGCCTCGAACAGGGACACCTCCACCGGATGGGCCGTGCCCGTGGTGGCGCGCGTGAAAAGGGCCGTGAGGATGCCGCTGTACGCATACATCCCGGCCGCGATGTCGGCGACGGAGATGCCGACGCGCGCGCTCTCGTCGGGCGTTCCGGTCAGCGACACCAACCCGGTCTGGCACTGCACCAGCAGGTCGTACGACTTCCGGTCGGCCCACGGCCCGGACGTGCCGTACCCGGAGATCGTGCACGGGATCAGCCGCGGCCACCTCGCGCCGAGGGCCTCGACACCCAGGCCGAGGCGGTCGGCGGCGCCCGGCGCCAGGTTCTGTACGAACACATCGGCGTCGTCGAGGAGCCGGTGCAGGATCTCGCGGCCGCGCGGATCCTTGAGGTCCAGCGTCAGGGACTCCTTGGACCGGTTGAGCCACACGAAATAGCTGGAGTGACCGTGCACCGTCGTGTCGTAGCGGCGGGCGAAGTCCCCCTCCCCGGGCCGCTCGACCTTGATCACACGCGCGCCGAGGTCGGCGAGCTGCCGGGTGGCGTACGGGGCGGCCACGGCCTGCTCCAGGCTGACCACGGTGATGCCGGACAGGGGAAGGTGTGGCGCGCTCATGGGGCCATGTGTACGGGCACATCGGAGATCGCGTCAACGCGGGGCCGCCGGCGAGGCCGACACTGAATGTAGATGCATATATTGCACATGCCGATAACAGTCGTGTGGTTACATGGGGATCATGAAGGCCATCACACTGCAGCACTACGGTCAGCCCGAGGATCTGACGCTGGTGGAGCACCCCGACCCCAAGGTCGCTCCGGGCGAGGTCCTCATCCGCGTGAAGGCCGCCGGGGTCAACCCGGTGGACTGGAAGCTCGGGGCGGGGTACCTCGACCCGATCATGGAGATCCACTTCCCCGTGATTCCCGGCTGGGACGTCGCCGGAGTCGTCGAACAGGTCGGGCTGGACGTCGACGAGTTCGAGCCCGGTGACGAGGTGTACGGCTATGTCCGCAAGGACTCCGTGCAGCTGGGCACCTATGCCGAGCTGGTGTCCGCGCATGTGCGGCTGGTGGCACGCAAGCCGGCCACGCTCAGCTGGGAGCAGGCGGCGGGTGTGCCCCTGGCAGGACTGACCGCCTATCAGTCGATCAAGCGCGTGGGGGTGCGTGAGGGCGAGACGGTGCTGGTGCACGCCGCCGCCGGCGGGGTCGGCATGTTCGGCGTGCAGATCGCTGCCGCGCTCGGCGCCCGGGTCATCGGCACCGCGAGTGAGCGCAACCACGACTTCGTCCGCGAGCTCGGCGCCGAGCCCGTGACCTACGGCGACGGCCTGGCCGACCGGCTGCGGGAACTGGCCCCGGACGGAGTCGACGCGGCGCTCGACTTCGTGGGAGGCGATGCCGTGGACGTGTCCCAGCAGGTCCTCAAGCGCCGTGACCGGGTGGTGTCCGTCGCCGACCCCGACGTCCTGGCGAAGGGCGGCCACGTCCTGTGGGTGCGCCCCGACCCGGCCGATCTGACGGCCCTCGGTGAACTGGCCGACGCGGGCCGGCTCGCCGTCCACGTCGACCGCGTGCTGCCGCTCGCCGAGGCCGCCGAGGCCTGGCGGATCAGCAGTGCGGGGCGGGTGCGCGGAAAGCTGGTGCTGTCGGTCGGGGAGCAGGGCTAGCGCGCAGCGAGCCGTCTCAGACGGGGATGCGAAGTGTCTCGACGGCCCGGACCAGTGGGGCCAGCTCGGGGTTGGTCGCGGCTTCGTCGAGGGCCTGGCGCAGCGCCTTGTCGTTGGTGGGGCGTGCCTCTTCGAGGAGCGTCAGGCCTGCTTCGGTGACGTCGGTGTAGATGCCGCGGCGGTCGGTGGGGCAGAGGTAGCGGGAGAGCAGGCCGCGGTCCTCGAGCCGGGTGACGAGCCGGGTGGTGGCGCTCTGGCTGAGGACGACGGCGTCGGCGACCTGCTTCATCTGCAGGTGGCCGCCTTCGCCGTTGTGCTGGCGGCTGAGCACGTCGAGCAGGGAGTACTCGCGCACGCTCAGGTCGTGCCCGGTCTGCAGGGCGCGCTCGATGCGGGCCTCGATCCTCCCGTGCAGCAGGGAGAGGGCGCACCAGCCCTGGGCGAGCGCGGTGAGCGCGGGGTCCGTGGCGGTCATGGCGCCGGAGTCCTCCGTCCCGAGGTGAATGACCTCCAGGATAGGCCATCCGTGAAATTTCCGGCGAGTGCGCGTATAGCGCGCATGCAAACAGTGGGACGTCGCCGCGGAAACTCCGTGGCCGCTCAGTTCGGGGCGCGGATATCGTCACCGGCCATGAGCAGCCCGACCCCGACCACCACCCTGTGGCGACCCACCGGCCCCAAGGAGCTGGACCTCGTCCGCGAGCTGAACTGGCGAGCCTGGCCACCGAGGCTGCCCGAGCAGCCGGTCTTCTACCCGGTGCTCAACGAGGACTACGCCGTGAAGATCGCCCGGGACTGGAACGTCAAGCACGACGGCGCCGGCTTCGTGACCCGGTTCGAGGTCGAGTCGGAGTTCCTCGGCCGCTACCCGATCCAGCAGGCCGGCGGCGAGACGATCCTCGAACTGTGGGTGCCGGCCGGGGAACTGGACGAGTTCAACGCGCATATCGTCGGCACGATCGAGGTCGTCCACGAATTCCGGTGACGGCGGGGACGGCCGCCGGGGCAGTGCGCCTTCGCCGGCATGATCCAGAAAATCCCTAGTTCCGCACCAGGTGCCGCATAGCCAGTGCCAGCCCCAGCCTGAACCTGCCCTGCGGAGTGCGCAGTGGCCAGCCCAGCAGGTGCTCGGCGTGGGTCAGCCGCTCCTGGAGCGTGGAGTGGTGGACGTTGATCTCGGCCGCCGCCGCCCGCAGGCTCACCGTCGAGGCGACCGCGTGCAGCGTGGCGAGCAGCCAGGGCGCGGCGGCCGCGGCCGACTCCAGCGCCTGTACGTCGGGCGGCGGCTCGGCGCCCGGCACCACGAGGTCGGCGAGGAGGGCGATGCCGCCCAGCTCGTCGGCGTGGACGACGCCGGGACCGGGGTCCTGCGCGGTGCCCTCGGCCGTGAACCGCAACGCGACGCCGGCCTGCGACCAGGAGCGCGGCAGGTCGAGCACCGGGACGGCGGGCCCCACGCCCACGCGGCCGGCGGGCGGCTCGGCGTCCGAGTGCGCGGGGAGGATGCGGGGTTGGCCGTCGAGCGGGGCCAGGACGCGAGCCGCTGCGGCGAGGTCGAGCCCCAGGCGGCGGGCCGCGTGCAGCCGCGCCGCCTCCGGTGCCGTGGCGTCGAGGACGGTCTCGACCAGCGCCGGATCATCGGCCGGTGCCCGCCCCCGGGTCCGGTCGAGCACGAGCCGTACGGCCCCGGCGGCCCGCTCCAGGATCACCGCGTCCACGACACTCGGCTGCGCCTCCTGGGCCCGCTCCAGCCACAACGCCGGAACGCCGCCCGGCGTCAGCGCGGCAGACGGCCAGGCGGCATCCGGCGGCACATCACTGTCCCGCCGCGTCCCGTCGACCTCGACCCTCACCTGAACCCGCCGGTCCGCGTCGACCAGCCGAGCCGGCACCCCGGCCAGCACGGCGGCACCGCGCACCAACGCCTCCAGCCCGGCCCGCGACTCGGCGAGCCGGTCGAAGTAGGCGATGACCCGCACGGCCGCCCCGGCATCCGGATCCAACGCGGTCAGTCGTCCGGCCAGCTCTTTCATAGGCCCATGGTGCGGTACGGGGTCAAGGACCGGCCCCCCTCGCACACAACCCCGGCCATGGGGACCGGCCCCGGCCGTGGGGACTGAGCCCGGCCGTGGGGACTGAGCCCGGCCGTGGGGACTGAGCCCGGCCGTGGGGACTGAGCCCGGCCGTGGGGACTGAGCCCGGGCACGGGGATTGAGCCCGGGCACGGGGATTGAGCCCGGCCATGGGCACTGAGCCCGGCCACGGGGACTGAGCCCGGCCACGGGGACTGAGCCCGGCCACGGGGACCCCCCCGGCCGTGGGGACTGACCCCGGCCACGGGGACCCCCCCGGCCATGGGGACTGAGCCCGGCCATGGGGACTGAGCCCGGCCATGGGCACTGAGCCCGGCCACGGGGACTGACCCCGGGCACGGGGACCCACCCCGGCCATGGGGACTGACCCCGGCCACGGGGACCCACCCCGGCCACCCCGGCCATGGGGAACCCCGACGGCGCCTGCCGCGGCGGCCGCGGCGAGCGCGCGACGAGCCACCGGCAACCCGCACCCGCACATCACCCGCTCAACAACCTCTTCAGCCACGCCAGATGAGCCCCCCGGCACGCCTGCGAAACCGCCGCCTGTGGCGCGAAGCCGTCGAACCCGTGGAAACCACCGGGCCACACATGCAGCTCGGCTACCCCTCCGGCCTGCCAGATCCCGGACGCATAGGCGACGACCTCGTCGCGAAAGGTCTCCGCGGAACCGACGTCGAGAAAGGCGGGCGGCAGCCCGGACAGCACCTGCGCACGGGCCGGCGCAGCGTACGCGGAGACGTCGGCACCGCCCCGCCGCTCGCCGAGCAGCGCCGTCCAGCCGGTCTCGTTCGCCGTACGGTCCCAGATGCCGAGCCCGGCCATCTGGTGGGCGGACGGGCTGTCGTTGCGATCGTCGAGCATCGGGCACATCAGAATCTGGCCGATCAGCTCGGGCCCCCGGCGATCCCGCGTGAGCAGGGCAAGTGCCGCGGACAGGCCGCCACCCGCACTGGCGCCCGCGACGACGATCCGCTGCGGGTCGCCCCCCAGCTCCGCCGCATGCTTCGCCGTCCACTCCAGCCCGGCGTACACGTCCTCGATCTGCGCCGGATACGGGTGTTCCGGCGCGAGCCGGTACTCCACGGACACCACGACCGCGTCCAGTTCCTTCGCCCAGGCCAGCGGAACGTCGACGCCGACGCGGTTGTTGCCGATGATCAACCCGCCGCCGTGGACGTGATAGATCACGGGCCGCGGTCCTGCGCCGGCCGGGCCGGCCGGCCGGCAGATCAGCAGGGAGATCTCGGGCGCGCCCTCGGGACCCGGCACCACACGGTCCTCGACCTCGAAGAAGCCGTCCACGGTGAGGTCCAGTTGGGCCAGCATCTCGATCGCCGGACCCTGTCGGACGTCGGCTATCTCGTCCAATGTGAGGCCGGGCGAGATCATGTCCTTGATGAGCTCCAGGGCGGCGGCGAGCTCGGGGTCGAACGGGGGCGGGGGCGGGGCCTGGGTCATGGGGTCTCCTCACACGGCGGTACGCGACGCGGGTGCCGGACGGTTCTGCGGCTCCGTGGCCATGATCTGCGCACCGGTCCCCGCCCAGAGGGCCGCCGTTCGGCGGGACCTCCCCGCCGTCCGGCGGGTGGCATCTGCATGACCCGGGAGCTTGCCAGGAGATGACCCGTTCTTCACCTGTCGTAGGTGAAAGGGATGCAGTCGCTGAGCGTCGACGACCTCTTCGTCTTCGTCCTGAGCATGGGCAAGTTCGCGGTGCCCTCAGCGGGCGCAGGCGCGGGCGCAGGAACAGGCGGAGTCGGAGCGCACGGCACAGGGACGGCGTTGCGACGGCTCACATGGCGCGCGACCGCCACCGCGGTGAGCGTCGCGACCAGTGCACACACGCCGGTCCACCCGAAGCGGCCGTAGGCCCGGGCACCCAGCCATGAGCCGGCCGTGCCACCCAGGTAGACGCAGGTCATGTACGCGGTGTTGAGGCGGCTGCGGACATCCGTGCCCAGGCCGTAGATCCGCACCGTGTTGGCGACCATCCCGGACTGCATGCCGACGTCGAGCAGCAGCGTGCCGACGACCAGCGCGGTCAGCCCGGGCACGCCGCCCAGGCCGCCGAACGCCAGCACCACCGCCGAGGCACCCACCACGAGGAAGCACACGAGGTTGATCCGGTCCGGACCCCGGCGGTCCACCAGCCGACCGGCGACCGGCGTGCACAGCATGGTCGCCGCGTTGACGAGCGCCAGCAGCCCGGCCGCCTTCGCGCTCATGCCGTACACCGGTCCCGTGAGCAATAGCGCCACGCTCGTCCACACCGCGCAGAACCCGGCGAACACCGTGGCCTGGTACAGGCACGAGCGGCGCAGCTCGGGCTCGGTGCGCAGCAGCCGCAGCGGCGCGGCGAGCAGCGCCGGGTAAGGGGCGCGGGCCGACGGCGGCAGTGTCGGCAGCATGCGGGCCAGCAGGGCGGCGACCGTGAAGGAGAGCGCTGCGGCGAGGACGTACGGCGCCCGCCAGCCCAGCCAGTCGCCCAGCGCGCCGCCGACGGCACGGGACAGCAGCATGCCGGCAAGGGAGCCGCTCAGCAGAGTGCCGCTCACGACTCCGCGCCGTTCGGCGGGCACCAGGCCGGCAGCGAGCGCACCGGCCAGCGGCGCGATCACCGTCACCGCACCGACCAGTGCGCTCGCGACGACCAGGGGCAGCAGCGCCCGCGCCGAACTCGCGGCGAGCAGACCGAGGCCGGTCAGCGCGAGCAGGGTGACGAGCAGCCGGCGGGGGCGCAGCCGGTCGCCGAGCGGTACGAGCAGGTAGATGCCGGCCGCGTAGCCGAACTGGGTCGCGGTCACCACCGTGGTGGCCGCGTCGGGGGAGACGCCGAGGCCCGAGGCCACCAACGGGCCGATCGCCTGCGGAAAGTAGACATTGCCCACCGCGACCCCGCAGGCGAAGGCGAGCAGGGCGATCGCCGGGGTAGCCTGCCGGGAGTTGTGATCCGTCATACGCCGAAGTCCACGGCAGCGACGGACGGTTGCCAAAGGATGTAGCCGGAGGCTTAATGATCAGCTTCCTGCTCGACGTCGACGACCTCGCGGACACCCGGTTCGCGATCTCGCCGTTGCGGGAGGTCATGGGCAGCCTGCGGGCCCTGCGCGCCCCGGGCCTCTACCCCCTGCACACCCCCTGGCGCCGCTCGGTCCTCGAACGTCTCGACCCCGCAGACGCCGGGCTGCTGCGGGCCCTGGTCGGCCCGAACCTGACCCTGCCCGACTTCGTGACCCCGCGCCCGACGACCTTCGCGCCCACGCTGACCGACCAGCTCACCGTCGTAGCGGCGACGCCACCGGATCTCGTACGGCGCGACCTGCTCGCCACCCACGCCCCGCACCCCCTCCCGGACGCCCTGCGGCAGATCACCGCTCCCGGCGACGCGCCCGTGGCGGAGCTGTTGGAGGAGCTGTGCGAACTCCTGCAGCGGTACTGGGAGTTGGCGATACGCCCCGACTGGCCACGGATGCGGCTCGTACTGGAGGCGGACATCACGCACCGCGCCCGGCAACTGGCCACGGGCGGAGCCCACCTCCTCTTCTGCGACCTGCACCGCAACGTCCGCTGGCGAGACGGCGTCCTGCGCGTCGACCGGATGATCGGCCGGCACGAGGTGGACGGCTCCGGGCGGGGACTGCGCCTGGTCCCGTCGCTGTTCTCCCACAAACCCGCACCGCCGCTCAGCGCCGACGAAGCCCCGATGCTGGCGTATCCCAGCAGAGGCGCCGCGACCCTGTGGGAACCGCGGCCCGAGCCCGACGCCTCCGCCCTCACCTCGCTGCTCGGCGCACCCCGCACCACGGTCCTGCGGCTGCTCGCCGAACCGCTCCCCACGGTCGAGCTCGCCCGGCGCCTCGGCGTGACGCCCAGCGCGGTCTCACAGCACCTGAAGGTGCTGCACGCGACCGGCCTCGTCACCCGGGCCCGTGACGGACGGCGCGTGCTGTACCGGCGCACCGCACTCGGCGACCAACTCGCCGGCGCGGCCTGACGGCGGTCACGACGACGGCGCGGCATCGACACGGTGATCCTCGGCCCGCGCAGCGGGGAATCGGCAGCCTTCATCGAGAACTTCGCGGCTCCTGCCGTACCGCGGCTGGCCGGGCTCGACTGAACCGACGTTACCGGCCGGGCGAGTGCGCCGGTGCCCCCGTGGGGCGGCTGCGGGAGACGACACGCATGCCGCGGGCGTCCACCATGCGCACCTGCAGCGACCCGCAGGCGCACCGCGTCCACACCGTGCTGCCCGCCGCCGTGGTGTGCCGGGACACGACCTGGTAGGGCTCGGCTCCGTCGGGCCACCCGCAGTGCGGGCAGACGATGCCGGTGGTGCTGGTCATGGCGACTCCTCGTACGTCGTGGCTGGTTG
Source organism: Streptomyces sp. NPDC012935 (assembly GCF_042900345.1). NCBI lineage: Bacteria > Bacillati > Actinomycetota > Actinomycetes > Kitasatosporales > Streptomycetaceae > Streptomyces > Streptomyces sp. NPDC012935. The sequence continues at coordinate 250,033 of NZ_JBIBBC010000001.1, read as the reverse complement.
ACCGTCGCGACACAGTCAAGGGTGCGATGCGCTTTCTTTCACGTCCAGGTTGACTTTCCGGACATCACCTTGAAGCGTGGGCTTCATGATTGACCTGCGCCGACTGCACGTGCTGAGGGCCGTGGCGCACTACGGCACGGTCACCGCGGCCGCCCGCGCCCTGCACTTCACCCCGTCAGCCGCGTCCCAGCAGATCCGTCAGCTGGCCCGCGACCTGGGCGTCGACCTCCTCGAACCGCAGGGCCGCGGGGTGCGCCTCACCGCGGCGGCCGAGAGCCTGCTTGCGCACGCTGATGCCATCGCTGAGCGCTGGGAGGCGGCCGAGCTGGACCTGCGCGCCGAGTACAGCGCTCCCGCCGGGCAACTGCGCGTCAGCGGCTTTCCGACGGCCGTGTCGGTGCTGCTGGCGCCGATGGCAGTACGGATGCGGGAGCGGCATCCGCAGCTGACCGTACGGATCCGGGAGACGGGGGTGCCGGAGAGCTTCGACCTGCTCTTCGAGGGGGAGGCCGACCTGGCCGTGGTGGAGGTGACCCCGCACAACCCCCCGCTGAGCGACGCGCGTTTCGACCAGCAGCCGCTGCTGGACGACCCGTACGACCTCGTCGTCCCCGACGATCACCGGCTGGCCGGACTCGGGCGCGTCGACCTCGCGGAGGCGGCGCACGAGGACTGGATCGCGCCGGTGCCGGAAAGTCCCTGCCGCCCGCATGTGATGTCGGCGTGCGGGGCCGCCGGGTTCACCCCGGACGTGATCCATCACGCGCTGGACTGGAACGTCACCGCCCACCTGGTCGCGGGCAGGCTCGGCGTCGCCCTGATCCCACGGCTGGCCCAGCTGCCCCCGCAGCTGCCGATCACCCGGGTACGGTGCGTCGGCGACCCGCACCGCAAGGTGCTGACCTGTACTCGCCGGGGCTGCCGGGAGCGGCCGGCGGTGGCGGCGGCGCTGGAGGAGCTGCGCGAGCTGGCGTCGACGGCGGTGGCGTGATGCCGCAGGAGGGGCCGGGCATGCGAGGAGGGGCCGATGCCGCAGGAGGGGCCGGGCATGCGAGGAGGGGCCGGAGCGCTCGGCTCCCGCCCCTCCTTCAGGACCTCGGCTCAGGTCAGGCCGCGACGGCCTCGCCCGCGTGCCCGTGGACGCGCGCGATGACCTCGGTCAGCTGCGCGGCGACCTCGGCGTCGTCGACCGGGTGGGTCTCGGCGAAGCGGGTCACGGAGCCGGGGATGGAGAGCTTGACGTCCTCCAGCACCTTGCCGCCGGCGATGCCCACGGCCTTGCGGGTCTCGTCCTGCGCCCACACGCCGCCGTACTGGCCGAACGCGGTACCGACCACGGCGACCGGCTTGCCACCGAAGGCGCCGGAGCCGTACGGGCGGGACAGCCAGTCGATGGCGTTCTTCAGTACGGCCGGGATGGTGCCGTTGTACTCGGGGGAGAAGAGCAGGAAGGCGTCCGCGGCCTGGGCGGCCTCACGCAGCTTGGCCGCGGTGGCGGGGACGCCGCCCTCGACGTCGATGTCCTCGTTGTAGAAGGGGATGTCGGCCAGGCCCTCGAAGAGCACGACCTCAGCGCCCTCGGGGGCGAGCTTGACGGCCGCCTCGGCCAGCTGACGGTTGTGCGAACCGGCGCGAAGGCTGCCGACGAGCGCGAGGATGCGAACAGACATGCGAACTCCAAGGATGCTGAAACACTGCCGTTACGATCCGGACCGAGGTCCGTTTAGTTTCTAGCACCTTAACCGGACCGCGGTCCAGTTTCATTCCCGATGCTTTACCCTGGCTTCATGTCCGCCGTACTGCCGCCGTTCCCGCGGTCTCAGGAGCCCGAGGGCAAGCCCCAGCTGCTGGAGGTCGGCTCCGCTCCCGACGAGCCCTGCCTGCGCGCCGACGCGGCCCGCAACCGCGCCCGGCTGCTGGAGGCGGCGACCGAGCTGATCGCGGAGCACGGGGCGGCCGGGGTCACCATGGAGGCGGTGGCCGCGGCGGCCGGCGTGGGCAAGGGGACGGTCTTCCGCCGCTTCGGCGACCGCACCGGCCTGCTGACGGCGCTGCTGGACCACTCCGCGCGGAAGCTGCAGGCCGACTTCATCGGCGGGCCGCCGCCACTGGGTCCCGGTGCGCCGCCGGTGGAGCGGCTGCGGGCGTTCGGTGTCGCGGTGCTGTACCGCGCGGCCGAGCAGCTGGACCTGCAACTGGCCGCGCAACCGGAGCCGACGCGCCGCTTCGCCCACCCCTCGTACCGGGCGCTGCACACCCACGTCGCGATGCTGCTGCGGCAGATCGTGCCGGACGCCGACTGCGATCTGCTCGCCCAGACGCTCATGGCCTATCTCGACCCCGGCCTCATCCACCATCTGACCAAACAGTGCGGTATGCCCATGGAGCGGCTGGAGAACGGCTGGTCCGACCTGGTCACCCGCGTGACGCGCACCGAGGTGTGACCGGTCGGGGACCCTAACCCGAGCGCTACGCACAGGTTCTGCAAAGATGCGGTACGTCATGGTGCAGATACCGAAAACGCCCGCGCCCGCTCTGCCCGCACAGCGCTCGGTACCCACGAGCGCCGATGTGGCCCGCCTGGCCGGCGTCTCGCGCGCGACCGTCTCCTATGTCCTCAACAACACCAGCGCCGTCCGGATCAGCGAACCCACCCGCCGCCGCGTCCACGAGGCCGCGAAGGAACTCGGGTACGTCCCGCACGCGGCGGCCCGCAGTCTGCGTGCCGGGCACAGCCGCATGGTCCTGATGCCCGCCCCGAGCTTCCCCGTCGGCTCCCTGTACGGCCGCTTCCTCAGCGACCTCCAGCTGGCGCTCGGCCGCCTCGACTACACCGTCGTGCAGCACGGCAGCGTCGGCCTGCACGGCGACGAGGCCGCCCGCGCCTGGGCCGAGCTGCGCCCCGTCGCCGTCCTGTTCTCGGGCTCCGGCCTCGGCCCCAAGGGCGTGACGGTGCTCAAGCGCTCCGGCGCCCGGGCCGTGGTCTCGCTCGGCCCCGAGTCCGTCGAGGGCGCGCACGCCCTGCTGATGGACTACGAGGCCGTGGGGTACCGCGCGGGCCGCCACCTCTACGACCGCGGCAGGGGCCGAGTCGGCGTCGTCGTCCCCGAGGAGGACGGCCTGGAGTCCTTCTCCACACCACGTCTGGAAGGGGTGCGCCGCGCCCTGCACGGCACGGACGCCACCGTGACCGAGCTGCCCCTCGCCCACGACGAGGAGTCCGCCGCGCGGCTCGCCCGCAGCTGGCGCGACCGCGGCCTCGACGCCGTGTTCGCCTACAACGACGAGTACGCGATGCTGCTGATGCGCGCCCTGCAGGACGAGGGCGTCCGTATCCCCGCCGACACGGCCGTCATCGGCGCCGACGACCTGATGCTCGGACGGCTGCTGCGGCCCAGGCTGAGCACGGTCCACATCGAACTGCCGTCCGGCCGCGACCTTGCGGAGCTGGTCGACCACGCGGTGCGCGACCCCGGCGCCGCGCCCCAGACGCACAAGGTGCTGGGAGCGACAGTGGTGCACCGCGAGTCCAGCTGAGGCAGCCGGCGTCCGGCCGACGTACCGTCGAAGCCAGGGAGGCGTGGAATGCGTACGACGGTCGGCATCATCGGCGGCGGCCCCGCCGGGCTTCTCCTCGCCCGCCTGCTGCACCGCGCGGGCATCGACTGCGTGGTCCTGGAGAGCAGGACACGGGAGTACGTCGAGCAGCGCCAGCGGGCCGGAATGCTGGAGCAGGGCACGGTCCACGCGCTGCACGAGGCCGGCGCCGCCGAGCGGCTGGACGCGGAGGGCCTGGTGCACCAGGGCATCGAGCTGCGCTTCGACCGGGAACGCCACCACCTCGACTTCCCGGCTCTCACCGGCGGCCGTACGGTGACGATCTACGCACAGACCGAGATCGTGAAGGACCTCGTCGCGCTCCAACTCGCCGACGGACCACCGCTGTTGTTCGAGGCCGCCGCGCTCGCCGTCGAGAAGCCGGAGAGCGACACGCCCGTCGTACGGTTCCGGCACGAGGGCCGCGAGCGGACGCTGACCTGCGACTGGGTCGCCGGCTGCGACGGCTTCCACGGCATCTCCCGGGGCGCCTTCCCGGCCGGGATCAGCAGCTCGTACGCGCGCGACTATCCGTACTCCTGGCTCGGCATCATGGCCGAAGTGCCGCCGTCCGGCGACGAGTTGATCTACGCGCGGGGTGAACGCGGTTTCGCGCTGCACAGCATGCGCTCCTCGTCCGTCTCCCGGCTCTACCTCCAGGTTCCGGTCGATACCGATCCCGACGACTGGCCCGACGACCGCATCTGGGACGAACTCGCCGCCCGCTTCGCGATCGACGCCGACTGGACCCTGAACCGCGGACCCATCACGGCCAAGTCCGTGACGCCGATGCGCAGTTACGTCCACGAACCGATGCGCCACGGGCGGCTCCTGCTCGCCGGCGACGCCGCCCACATCGTCCCGCCGACGGGCGCCAAGGGACTCAACCTCGCCGTGTCGGACGTACGGGTCCTGGCCCGCGCCCTCGTCGAGCTGCACCACACAGGGAACACACAACTCCTCGACAGCTACTCCGAGTTGTGTCTCCAGCGGGTGTGGCAGGCGACCCGTTTCTCCGACGACATGACTAGGATGTTGCACGCTCAACCAGACGGGGATGCCTTCGACCACCGGATGCAGCTCGCACGTCTGCGCCGGATCACCGCATCCCGTCACGCTGCCGCCGAACTGGCGGCGAACTACTCGGGACTTCCGCTCTCCCTGTGAGTCCCGCCGGTGATCGAACGGAGAGTCGCACATGCCGTTGCTCGACCCCAAGGCCTGGCAGTCCCGCCCCCTGTCGGGAGACGCGTACACCGTCACCGAGCCCGCCACCGGCGACACGCTCGGCACCGTCACCCTGGCCACCGCCGAGGACGTCGCCACGGCCGCCGAGGCCGCCCGCGCCGCCCAGGGCGAGTGGGCCCGCGTCCCGCACTTCGTGCGCGCCGGGGTGCTGCGCAAGGCCGGTGACCTGTTCGCCGCGCACGCCGACGAGCTGCGCGAATGGCTGGTCCGCGAGTCCGGGTCGATACCCGGCAAGGCCGACTTCGAGCTGCACGTCGCCGCCCAGGAGTGCTACGAGGCCGCCGCACTCGCCTCCCGCCCGGCCGGGCACGTCCTGCCCAGCGAGGCGCCCCGACTGTCGTACACGCGCCGGGTTCCCGCGGGTGTCGTCGGCGTGATCGCGCCGTTCAACGCCCCGCTGATCCTGTCCATCCGCTCCGTTGCCCCGGCCCTCGCGCTCGGCAACGCGGTCGTGTTGAAGCCGGACCCGCGCACCGCGGTCTGCGGCGGGCTCTCGCTCGCCGCCGTCTTCGCTGAGGCGGGTCTGCCCGAGGGGTTGTTGCACATCCTGCCGGGCGGCGCGGAGGCGGGCCAGGCGCTGGTCGCCGACCCGCGGGTGCCGGTCATCTCCTTCACCGGGTCCACGGCCGCGGGACGGGCCGTGGGCGAGGCCGCCGGGCGCCATCTCAAGCGCGTCCACCTGGAGCTGGGCGGCAACTCCGCCCTGATCGTGCTGGAGGACGCCGACCTCGACGCGGTCATCTCCACCGCCGCCTGGGGCTCCTTCTTCCACCAGGGCCAGATCTGCATGACGACCGGCCGCCACCTGGTCCACCAGTCGCTGTACGAGGAGTACGTCGAGCGGCTCGCGGCGAAGGCCGACGCCCTCGCCGTGGGCGACCCGCACCGTGCCGAGGTCCACCTCGGTCCGCTCATCGACTCGGGTCAGCTGGGGAAGGTGCACGGCCTGGTGGAGGCCAGCACGTCACGGGGGGCCAAGCTGGCCGCCGGCGGCAGCCACGAGGAGCTCTTCTACCGGCCGACCGTGCTCGCCGGCGTCGACGACGCGACCCCGGCGTACACCGAGGAGGTCTTCGGGCCCGTCGCGCCGGTGCGCCCCTTCACCAACGCCGACGAGGCCGCCGCACTCGCCGCGGCGAGCTCCTACGGCCTGTCCCTGGGCATCGTCACCAGGGACGCCGCCCGGGGCCTCGACCTGGCCGAGCGCATCCCGACCGGCATCGTGCACATCAACGACCAGACCGTGAACGACGAGGCCGTCGCGCCCTTCGGCGGCATCGCCGCCTCCGGCACCGGCGCCCGCTTCGGCGGCGAGGCCAACCTGGACGCGTTCACCGACGTGCGCTGGACGACGGTGCGTGGTGACGTGGCGGCGTACCCCTTCTAGAGCAGGGTGTCACTGGCCGTTCTGGTCGGCCTGCTCCTGCTGGGCGGCGACGGCCTTGTGGACCTCGTCCATGTCGAGCTTGCGGGCCTGCCCGATGACGTCCGCCAGGGCGGCCTCGGGCAGGGCACCCGGCTGCGCGAACACGGCGACACGGTCACGGACGATCATCAGCGTCGGGATCGACTGGATACCGAAGGCGGCGGCAAGCTCCGGCTGCGCCTCGGTGTCGACCTTGCCGAACACAAGGTCCGGGTTCTCCTCGGCGGCCTTCTCGTAAACGGGGGCGAACTGACGGCACGGCCCGCACCAGGACGCCCAGAAGTCGATCAGGACGAACTCGTTGTCCGTGACCGTCTCATCGAAGTTCTCCTTGGTGAGCTCCACGGTGCTGCTCATGGCGTTTTCCCTCTTCCTGGTGTCGGGGCGGTGCCGTCGGCGTCAACAGGACCGTACGGCCGCGTATTCCGCGCGCGTACCCGTGTGGCCACTGCGCACACCACCCGTAAGACTGACCACATGACGGAAACGGATTCCAACGTGTACGACGTCGTGGTGGTCGGAGCCGGACCGGTGGGGGAGAACGTGGCCGACCGCACCCGTGCGGCCGGTCTGACCACCGCGGTGGTCGAGAGCGAGCTGGTCGGCGGGGAGTGCTCGTTCTGGGCGTGCATGCCCAGCAAGACACTGCTGCGCCCGGTCATCGCACAGGCGGACGCCCGCCGCCTGCCGGGCCTCAGCGACTCGGTGCAGGGCCCCCTCGACGCGGCCGCTGTCCTCGCCCGGCGCAACGAGTTCACCTCGAACTGGAACGACGACGGCCAGGTCCAGTGGCTGGCCGGCATCGGCGCCGACTTCCACCGCGGCCACGGCCGCCTCACCGGGCCCCGCACGGTCGAGGTGACCGGGCCCGACGGCGCGCGCCACGTGCTGACCGCCCGGCACGCCGTCGCCCTGGCCACCGGCACCCGCGCCATGCTCCCCGACCTGCCCGGACTCGCCGAGGTCAAGCCGTGGACCAGCCGCGAGGCCACCAGCGCCCAGTCCGTGCCCGGCCGGCTGGTAGTGGTCGGCGGGGGAGTGGTCGCCACCGAGATGGCAACGGCCTACCAGGCACTCGGCTCCCGCGTCACGCTCCTCGTGCGCGGCAAGGGCCTGCTCAACCGCATGGAGCCCTTCGCCGGCGAGATGGTCGCCGACGCGCTCACCGAGGCGGGCGTAGACGTCCGCACCGGCACGTCGGTCGAGTCGGTGAGCCGTGAGAACGGCACGGTCGTGGTCGTCACCGACCGCGGCGGCCGTATCGAGGCCGACGAGATCCTCTTCGCGACCGGGCGTGCCCCGCGCACGGACGACCTCGGCCTGGACACGGTCGGTCTGACGCCCGGTTCCTGGCTGGAGGTCGACGACAGCCTTCGCGTCACCGGCAGCGAGTGGCTCTACGCGGTGGGCGACATCAATCACCGCGCCCTCCTCACCCACCAGGGCAAGTACCAGGCCCGCATCGCGGGCGCGGCCATCGCCGCACGCGCCTCCGGAGTCCCGCTCCTGGAATCCGACCCCTGGGGCGCCCACTCCGCCACCGCCGACCACGCCGCCGTCCCCCAGGTCGTCTTCACCGACCCCGAGGCCGCCTCCGTGGGCCTCTCCCTGGCCGAAGCGGAACAGGCCGGTCACCGCGTCCGCGCCGTCGACTACGACCTCGCCTCGGTCGCGGGGGCGTCGGTGTACGCCGAGGGCTACCGGGGCCGCGCCCGCATGGTCGTCGACCTGGAGCGCGAGATCCTGCTCGGCGTCACGTTCGTCGGCCCCGGCATCGGCGAGCTCATCCACTCGGCGACGATCGCGGTCGTCGGGCAGGTGCCGATCAGCAGGCTGTGGCACGCGGTTCCGTCGTATCCGACCATCAGCGAGGTGTGGCTGCGGCTGCTGGAGTCGTACCGGGACAACTGACGTACTCAGTGCGGCAGTTCGAAGCCGAGTGCGCTCGCTGCCTCGTCCGGGGCGGGCTGGGCCCAGCGCTCGGCCATCGCCTGGTTCGAGGACAGTGAGCGCAGTTCCGCCCGGTCCAGGTAGAGCACGCCGTCGAGGTGGTCCGTCTCGTGCTGGACGATGCGGGCGGGCCATCCCGTGAACACCTCGTCGACCGCGTGCCCGTGCTCGTCCTCGCCGGTCAGCCGCACCTCGGCGGGCCGGGCCACCACCGCCTGATAGCCCGGCACACTCAGACAGCCCTCGAAGAACGCGGCACGCTCGCCGCCGACTGGTTCGTACGACGGGTTCACCAGCACCCGGAACGGCTGCGGCACCCGCCCGCGCACCAGCCGCACGTCCTGAGGCACCGGCGCCGGGTCCTCGATCACCGCGATCCGCAGCCCCACGCCGACCTGCGGCGCGGCGAGGCCGACGCCCGGCGCCGCGTGCATGGTGACCCGCAGCGCCTCGACGAAGCGGGACAGCAGCGCCGGGTCCAGCTGGCCGTCGAAGCGCTCGGTGGGACGCCGCAGCACCGGGTCACCGGCCGCCACGATGGGCAACGGCCCTTCGGCGGCCAGGAGTTGCTCGACCTGCTCGGCCAAGGGTGCGCGCTCGTTCGGAAGTGCCATCGCGCCAGCATGCCACGGCACCCGCGACACTCGCCGACTCCCTTGTGACGCACGTCACTTAATATGCCTGGAACTCGACGGCCCCTTCGTCCGACTACTGGACCACAGCAGCACAGAAGGAAACGTCCCCACTCCCCGTCCCACCCCCGGAGAAGCCGCCGATGTCCACCGCTCCCGCCACCACCACGGAGGAGGCGACGCAGCCCGACGCCCAGGCGTCGCCGCCCCGCAGATGGGCACCGCTGCGCCCGCTGATCCTGCGTCTGCACTTCTACGCCGGAGTGCTCGTCGCACCGTTCCTGCTCGTCGCCGCGGCCACCGGCTTCCTCTACGCCGGAGCGTTCCAGGCCGAGAAGCTCGTGTACGCCCACGAGATGTACGTCCCCGTCGGCGACGCGAAGCTGCCGATATCCGAGCAGGTCGCCGCCGCGCGCAAGGCCCACCCCGAGGGCACGGTCTCGGCGATACGGCCCTCCCCGGCCGACGACGAGTCGACCAGGGTCATGCTGTCCGGCGTCAAGGGCGTCGACGCCGAGCACACCCTGGCCGTGTTCGTCGACCCGTACACCGCGGAGGTGCGCGGCGCCCTCGAACAGTACGGCTCGACCGGCGCGCTGCCCCTGCGCACCTGGATCGACGAGTTCCACCGCGACCTGCACCTCGGTGAGACGGGCCGCTATTACAGCGAGCTCGCCGCCAGCTGGCTCTGGGTCATCGCCGCCGGCGGCCTGGTGCTGTGGTTCTCCCGCCGCCGCGCCCTGCGCAAGGTGCGGGGCACCAGCGGGCGCCGCCGCACGCTCGGCCTGCACGGCACCCTCGGTGTCTGGGCCGCGATCGGGTTCTTCTTCCTCTCCGCGACCGGCCTCACCTGGTCGGCCTACGCCGGCGCCAACATCGACGAGCTGCGCACCTCCCTCGGCCAGGCGACACCGTCCATCTCGGCGACGGCGGGCGGCGAGCACGGGGGCCACGGCGGCGCCGCCGGCACGGGCGGCAGCGGCGAGCACGGCGTCGGCCTCGACAAGGTCCTGGCGTCCGCTCGCGCCGAGGGCCTGAGCGATCCCGTGGAGATCGTGCCGCCCGCCGACGACTCGTCCGCGTACGTGGTACGGCAGGTGCAGCGCAGCTGGCCGACGAAGCAGGACTCGGTCGCCGTCGACCCGGCCGGCGGCCAGGTCGTCGACGAGCTGAGGTTCGCCGAATACCCGGTGCTCGCCAAGCTGACCCGCTGGGGCATCGACCTGCACACGGGGGTCCTCTTCGGTCTGGTCAACCAGATCGCCCTCATGGCACTCGCGCTCTCGCTGATCCTGCTGATCGTGTGGGGCTACCGCATGTGGTGGCAGCGCGGCCGCGGCTCCGCGTTCGGCCGGCCGATCCCGCGCGGTGCCTGGCAGCAGGTGCCTCCGCAGGTCCTGGTCCCGCTGGTGGCGGTCGTCGCTGTCGTCGGTTACTTCGTGCCGCTGCTCGGCATCTCGCTTGCCGCGTTCGTCGTCGTGGACGTCGTCCTCGGTGAGGTGGCCCACCGGCGGGAGAAGCGGGGAGCCGCGGAAGTGAACTAGGCGGGCGGGAAGCCGGCCGCAAGGGTCGACGGACGAGACGAGGGCCCGGTTCCGAGATGGAACCGGGCCCTCGTGTCGATGCCGCTCAGAACCGCTCGGCAGTGCTCAGAGCTGCTCGAAGTCACCCGCGAGCGCCGAGGCGAGGCGCAGGTGCGGCTCCGCCTCCTCGTCCCGGCCCTGCCTCTGCAGCGTGCGGCCCAGCATCAGCCGGGCGTAGTGCTCGACCGGGTCGCGCTCGATGACGATCCGCAACTCGCCCTCTGCGCGCCGCAGTTGGGCCGAGTGGTAGTAGGCGCGTGCCAGCAGCAGCCGGGGTCCGGTCTGCTCCGGCACCTCCTCGACCAGCTTGCCCAGGACGCGGGCCGCGGCCGCGTAGTCCTTGGCGTCGAAGAACATCCGCGCACGCTCCCAGCGCTCGGCCGGTGCTCCGTGGTCGTAGTACGTCGTGTCCACTCGTGACCTCCTTCGAGGCCGTCAACGGAGCGCGGTGGTTCAATATTCCACTACTTGGTGCCGGGTGCCGGGTGCCGGGTGCCGGGTGCCGGGTGCCGGGTGCCGGGTGCCGGGTGCAGGGGCTACCCGTTCATGGCGGCCAGCTCGGCGTTGGCCCGCTCGGTGATGAGGGTCAGTACTCGTCCGGCGGCGGCCAGGTCCTCCGTGGGGATGTCGGCGTATACCCGGGCCGAGATGGGGGCGGTCTCGGCGGACGTCCTCTCGTACAACTCCCGTCCGGCGTCCGTGATCCGCACCTGGGACGGCTCCTGCGGAACCAGCAGCTGGGCGGCGATCAGCTCGTCGACCACGGAGTGGGCCTGCGCGGCGTCGATCTTCAGCGCGCCGACGACGCCGTCGACGAGGTGGTCGCGCTCGAGGGGTCCGTCGGCGACGTTGACCAGCCGCAGGGTGACGGACTGCTGGAACGTCGCGCCATGGCGGGCCAGCACACGCTCGAGAAGCGCGCGGCTCGCGTAGTGGGCCAGAGCTATGACTCGGGGGTCGAGCAGGGGAGTGGTGGTGGTCATGACTACTCCTTGTCGGACTCACTGTCTGGGGCAGGCAGGTCAAGAGGTGCGTCGAGCAGGACCGCGAGGTCACGGGTGAACTCCCGTGCCCGCGAGCTGTCCAGGCCGCCGAGGGGTGCCAGCAACTGCTGCAGGAGCCTGTGCACGACCTCGATCGCCTGCCGGGTCCGCTCCCGGCCCTGCTCGGTCAGCGTCAGCTGCACCGCGCGCGGGTCGCGGGGGTCCCGGGTGCGTTCGAGGAGGCCGGCGCTCTCCAGCGAGCGCGCCAGCTTGGACACGTACAGCGGCTCGAGTCCGGTGTGGTCGGCCAGGCGCCGCTGGCTGGGGCGCTCTCCGTGGCGCTGCATGCCGTACAGCGAGGCCACCAGCGCGTACTGCGCGTGGGTGAGCCCCAGCGGGGCCACGGCTCGATCGACCGCGACCCGCCACTTCGTGGACAGGCGCCACACCAGGAAACCGGGCGTGGCCTTCTCGGAACCCTTGCTCATGGCCAATACAGTACATGGCTACTATATCCATGGCTACTATTTTCTGGACGGCATCCGGACACCGCAGGGTGACGGACTGACGTGATGGCCCGGACAGGGCTAGTTTGGGCGCCATGAGCAATCTTGATCGCGAGGCGGTGCCCGCCATCTGCGGCGGCCGCGGTTTCGTCGTGGCAGAGCCCGTACGCGAACTCCTCAGCCCCCGCCGCGTCAAGCTCGGCGAATCCACCGAAGTCCGCCGCCTGCTGCCCAACCTGGGCCGGCGCATGGTCGGCGCCTGGTGCTTCGTCGATCATTACGGTCCCGACGACATCGCCGACGAGCCCGGCATGCAGGTGCCGCCGCACCCGCACATGGGTCTGCAGACCGTGAGCTGGCTGCACGAGGGCGAGGTGCTGCACCGGGACTCCACGGGCAGCCTCCAGACGATCCACCCGCGCGAGCTCGGCCTGATGACCTCCGGCCGGGCGATCAGCCACTCCGAGGAGAGCCCGAAGTCACACGCCCGGCTCCTGCACGGCGCCCAGCTGTGGGTCGCCCTCCCGGACGGCCACCGCCACACCGACCCGCACTTCGAACACCACGCCGACCTGCCGGTCGTCACGGCGCCGGGCCTGCGGGCCACGCTGATCCTCGGCGGTCTCGACGGCGCGACCTCGCCCGGCACGACGTACACCCCGATCGTCGGCGCCGACCTCACCCTGTCGCGCGGCGCGGACGTACGCCTCCCCCTGGAGCCGGACTTCGAGTACGCCGTCCTGTCCATGTCCGGCGAGGCCCACGTGGACGGCGTGCCCGTACTCCCCGGCTCCATGCTCTACCTCGGCTGCGGCCGCACCGAACTCCCGCTGCGCGCGGAGTCGGACGCCGGCCTGATGCTCCTCGGCGGCGAGCCGTTCGAGGAGGAGCTGATCATGTTCTGGAACTGGATCGGACGGACGCAGGAAGAGATCGAACAGGCCCGCCACGACTGGATGGAAGGCTCCCGGTTCGGGGAGGTGAAGGGGTACGACGGGGCGCCACTGCCCGCACCGGAACTGCCGCCGGTGCCGTTGAAGCCACGGGGGAGAGTGCGCTGACCTGCTGAAACGCGTCAGCGTTGGTGGCCGGAAGGCGGAAGGCGGTCGGGTAATTCTCACGGTCTTCCACCTGCTTGCCGGGAGGCGTCTGAACAGCTGGCTGGCTCCGTCCGGTGCGGTTGGCGATTCCACAGTGTGGCTGTCTGTGGGTGGCTGTGGCAGGACTCTTGCTGACCTAATGCTGACTTTGCCGACGCCCCGTCAGGTTCGGGTGAGGGCCTCATTTCCAAGCTCCGGGGCGTGCGGAGGCGTTTGCAGGTCCGGTGGTGTCCGGACCGATGCTGACCTGGCTGGCGGTCGAGTCGGGCGTTGCGGGAGGATAGCGTCGCTCACGCTGCCGACTTGTGGAGGTTCTACAAGGTTCCGACGTCACCGCCGCATATGGGCAGCGCCACTCGTGTCCGATCCAAAAGGCGCCGCGCGGGAGAGTGACTAACGAGTTGGTGCGTGATAGCGGGTGGGGCGTGTTTGGGGTGGTCGTGGCCTGATCTCAGACGTTGCGGGTGCGGTCGGATACGAGGCTGGCGATGGCGCGGTAGGTGTCAGGCAGGCGGTCTCGGCGGTGGGTCCAGCGGCTCAGTTGCTTCCAGCGTTTGTGATCGGCGAGGGCGTGTTCGACGGTGATGCGGTCGGATGAGTGCCCGTGGCGGTCACGTTCCCACTGTTCAACTCTGCCGGGCAGTGCTCCTGGACGCGGCTTTCTGGGCGGTGTGAGTGCTTGCCCGCGGTGGTCGCGGCTCAGGCCGAGATAGCCGTCGTCCAAGAGGACCTCGACATTGGGGAAGTGCTGGAAGCAGACGGCGATGCCCTCGTTTCGGGCAGCCGTGGCATCGTGCATACGGCCAGGCCGCAGGGCATCGGTCCATAACGTGCGGCCACGCCAGTCGGCGATCACGGTGGCCTTCATGGTGTTCTGCTTCTTCTTCCCGGAAACAAACGCGCGCCGGCCGCCGCGTCCGGCTTGGGGACGGCGGACCTGGATCTCGGTGGCGTCCAACCGCAGCTCGACGCCCTCGGCCTGGGCGTAGGCGAACACGTCGGGAGTCCGTAATCGCAGGCCGGGACGGTCGGGAACCGCGCGCCCCCGCTCGGCCAGGAGCGTGCGTACTTCTGCGATCGCACGAGTGATGGTGGAGCGGTCGACGCCGAACAGCAGCCCCAGCACCGAATGCGGCAGATCGTGCCGCAGATGGATCAGCGTGGCCACCAGCCGGTCGACGAACACCAGCTGGTGACGGGCACCGGCACCCGCGGCCCGCTTCCTGACACCACCCCGTGCAGCATGGCGACGACCCTCGACCTCGGCTTGCCACGGCACCGCCAACTCTTCTACCAGGCGCGCGAGATGACGCCGAGAGATCCCCGTGAGCAGCCGATGCGCCAGCACCGCCCGATTGACCATGATCGCCACAGACGGATCATGCCACCGGCCAGGCACGACGCCTCACCCGCTATCACGCACCAATTCGTAAGGGGTTGGTGGCAGGTGGTGCAGGTGCCGGTCCAGCAGTTCAGCAGGTCTTGGAGGGTGTCGAGGATCTGGTAGAGAGTGAGTTCGGTGTGTCGGCTTTTGGGGTCAGTCGCAGCTCGGTGAGGAAGGCGTGGGCGGCGGTGACCAGGGTGGCGTGGTGGTGCCAGCCGGTGAAGGAGCGGCCTTCGAAGTGGTCCAGGCCCAGGCCGTGCTTTAGTTCGCGGTAGTCGTGCTCGATGCGCCAGCGTATCTTCGCCAGGCGGACCACACGTCGGGCAGGACGCCGTCCCACCGGCCGTGCTCGGCCACCGCGGCCTGCTGGGCCAGCCGACGCGGACGCACCCCGGCCGGCCGGACCCGCACGGTGAGGAAGCGGAGGTCATCGGTCCCCGGGAGCCTTCCCGTCAGGTCACTTCCCGGAAGGCGTCCGGTCCGGCCGCCGCGGCCAGTTCCGCTACCAGCACCGGTGGCTGCCGGTAGCGGGGCACCGGCGGGCGTCTGGTGCCGGCAAACGCCGGCGCGGCGCGGTGCGCGTTATGCGGCTGGGCGGTCAGATCGCCCCGGATGCCGACCAATACGGGATCTCCCGCTCGGCCAGGGCGGTGCGGAAGTCGGCGTTCTGGCCGTAGCCGGCGTCGGCCACCACGACCGGCGGCACCAGTTGCCATGTGGCCAGTTCGTCCAGGGAATCAGGGCCAGCCGCCACTTCTCCCGGTGTCCGACGTCTGCCGGGACGCCGGTGCGTCCGCGCCGGACGGTGTCCTTGGCCCACTCCTTGGGCAGGAACAGCCGCCAGTTCAGCGGGCACGAGGCCGTGTCGGAGAGTGCGTGCACGCTGACCGCGACCTGGCAGTTGGCTTGCTTGCCCAAAGCGCCGCAGTGCTGGTGGGCGACGCCGACCGACATCCGTCCGTCTTTGGGGAAGGACACGTCATCGACCGCCCAGGCGTCCGGGCCGATCCGCGGCACAATCCGCTCGGCGATCCGCCGGCGCACCGGTACCGGATCCCAGGTGGACTGGTTCACGAACTGCTGCAGGTTCTGCTCGTTGCCGTCCGGCAGCCGCGACGCCATGGCTTGGATGGACTTGCGGCGGCCGTCCATCATCAGTCCCTGCAGGTAGCAGTCGCTCTTGGCCCGCTGGTCCTTGCGCGGTATCGCGGCGAACACATCCGCCACGAATAACGTCAACGTCGCCCGGACTCGGTTCACTTCATGTGCGTCACACACTCCTCATGCCCCTGAACACGGCCATCAGACAGACCTAACGGAGTCCTTTAATAGTCCGTCTCGATTGGCTTGCCTAGCGATCGCGCTCGTAGAGCGTGTTCCCCGACCGCAGTACCGAATGCAAGAAGTGATGCTCCTCCCGGCCATACTCCTCAAGCTCCTCGACTGTGACGAAATGCAAGTCGACTGGCACGGCCCAGCCGCCCAGATACGGTTCCACCTCAGATGCCCGCACCAGGGCCGGCGCATCTGTTGGCATCACGACCAGCAGGTCCAGGTCACTCTTCACGGTTGCCCGACCCTTGGCGTAGGAGCCGAACATGACGACACGTTCCGGCCGTGCTACCTGGACGATGCGTCCGACGATCAAGTAAATTTCCTCGTCCGTAAGGAGTCCTGTCATGGTCAGTCCACCGTGTAGTTGAGGATGAGGAAGAGCTCGTCGACCGCGTCCGCGGGCAGCGAGTGGAAGTCCGACGCACCGGCTTTGCGGATCTTCATCGTCCTGCTGGCCATTGACGCCTCCTGGCCGGTGAGATCCTTAGCAGCGCGGTGCATGCCCCGGTATGCGGCGTCGGGGGCTAGCGTGAGCAGATCGCCGGGCCCGGAGCCCAGCGGCGTTAGCAACACCTCGTACCTCGCCGCGTCCTTCATCCGCGCGGCGACTTCCACGCGCCGCACCTTCGTGGTGGCGAAAGCGCGGGTGACCGACGGCAGCCGATTGGTGAGGTCGCCGAGTTCGATGGCCTGGTCGTCGGTCGGGTTCGCGGGATGCAGGAACTGGTAGAACTCGTCCGGGAACTCACGCTTGAGGTCCAGCACTCGATACAGACCATCACGCCTGCCGCCGGCCGCAGCAACGGAGGACAAGGCCTTCTCAATGTCCTTGAGCGCTTCGGTGCGCAGCGGTCCGCCCCCCTCGCGCGCGGTGTACTGGAGGTGGATCACCACATCCGAAATTGAATCCGCGTCGAACTGCGCGATCTCGGAGTTCAGCCGCAGGTGCCAGGAGCTGATTGCACCAGCCCCCTCGAAGGGCAGGTACCGGTGGTCGTCAAACCGCACGTCGAACACTCCAGCGTCATTGACGGCGGAGCTGGTGGCGATCGACTGGACCGCCGTCACGTCGTCGAGGAACCGGGTCTCGCCCGCAGCTTGCCTGGGGTACTTCTCGTTCAGCAGGGTGGTGTCCTTGCGCAGGCTGTTCGCGGTCAGGGTGAGCGTGCACCCCACCATTCCGTAAGGTGCGACGACGCACGGGATGGACAGCGACACCGTCTTGAGTCGGCGGAAGTAGTGCCCGGGGTGGTCGAGGTCGAAGATCGCCTCGGGGATGTCCGTGAAGCACTCGCCGTTGGTCTTCAGCTGCAGCAGTGCGACGGGATCCAGCTCAGCGAGTGAAATGTGCTTGGTCAGCTCATACTCGCGCTTGTGGAGCTCCCGATAAGCGGCGTCCAGTCGGCGCAGATCTTGTCCGAGGCGTTCGCCAGCCAGTAGGCCTTTCCGCAGGCTATCCCAGTAGCCGTAGCGGACATAGTTCGAGTCGGAGAGCCCCAGCTCGTGCCGGAAGCACCGTTCAGCACGCTTCGCCAAGTCGAAGGCGAGCTGGTAGCTCTGGAAGTACGTTGCAGACAGCTGGTTGAGCATCCAGTTGGACAGTTCATTGCTGGTGAATTTGGCGCGCTGGAACTCGTCCTCGGATGCTGCGTTCGCCCGCTGCTTGTTGTGGTGGCGCAGTTCCTGTTCGGCGATCTGGTACCTGATGTCCGCAGCCAGAATCTGCTGGTCGATCTGCGGGAGCTCAGTGGCGGCCATCGTCCTTTGGTGTTCCAACTCCTGCACGCGCCGAGCGTGCGGGGCCAACACGCTGGTCACTCCTGTGCGCTTGCTGGCCGCAGCGGCCAGGGAGCGCAGCACGGCGACCGCTGCCTCTGCCGCGCCCTCGAGCTGTTCACCGCCGATTGATGCCGACACCGCGGGCGTTCCGCCGAATTTGGCAGCGCTAGTCAGCAATGTGGGGATCAGTTTCAGCCCGCCTGACAGGATGGACTCGGCCGTGGCTGAATCCTCCAGGCCCGGCGAAATGCCTGACAAGGCCAGCGCATAGTCCTCTTGAGTGATCAGGCCCTCGTCGAGCAGCCGCTGTTGGTATGCCCGCCGAAGCTCGACCACACTGCGGCTGCGTCGACTCGCTTCCAGGCTCGCCCGTGCCTCGGCCACCTGGCTCGTGAGGACATCTCGCAGGAGGTCGAGCAGTGCGCTCTCATGGCTTGACCGCAGGGCGGTGAACGCCTCAATGTCGCGCTTCTCCAAAGCGCCGAGTATGGCCGTACCGAGGTTGCTGACCGCAGCGCACACCTCCCGCGCGCGCTGGAGCATGACCGAGAAGCGGTGCGTCGGCATTGGCGCGTTGATGTCACTAAGCGTAGTACCGATGTCCAGGCCGGCCGCCTTGGCATTGACCAGCAGGGCGGGGTCGATCGACGGTTCGGACAACGGCAGCTGACGGGCTTGTCCGCCGCTGTTCATGCAATGCCTGATCTTGAACAGCCGGTCATCCACGGTGTCCCACAGCGTGAGCAGCTTCTCGTTGGTCGGGATGCCGAAATACAGCACATCCAGGCGCGGCAGTCCTGGGCCGTCGGGGACGGGTGCGGACGCGGCGGGGACAACTGGTAGCAAATTTTCCACCTGCCGCAGCGCATTGCCGAATTCGTCGTTACCAGCCGCCTGCAGCTGGTAGAAGGTCCGCACCAGGTTCGGCACTCGGCGGGGCATTTGCTTGGGGCGAGGCCCGAGCAGCGTCGCGGCCAGCACGTACAGCTGAGTCGCCTCGTTGTTGGATTCGATGGTGTCCTGACGGAAGAGCTGGTCACCCCAGGCGATCAGCGTCTGGATGTATTTGATCATCACGTTCTTTTGGTACGCCAGCCCGCGCATTCGCGCGATCAGATGCGGATTGAACGGGTGACCGCGCCATTCGGCGACCTGGGCTAGAAGCTCGGCATCGCCGTGGGCGATGACCTTCATGATGTTCTCACTCTTATGCTGGTAGTACTCGGCCTTGGTCGTCTCGTAGAACGGCTTAGTGATCCAGAACTTCTGCTGCGGGATGTCCGGATCCGGGGTCGCGGTGTCGGTGCTAGTCGGGTTGAACACAGAGTGGTACCACTCCAGTGCTTCCTCGAACCGCTGGTTGGCGGCGAGCTTGCCCGCGATGAACATTGGCATGTGGAAGAACAGCTCCCAGTTGTACGCCGCGTACGCCCCGGCGTAGTGGAAGTCCACCTCCTCCTTGGGCCATGGAGGCACAACTGTGTCGTTGTTGGGCTGGTAGGTCGCGAACTTGAATGGCTTCGCGCTGCCCGGAACGGCTTCCGGGCTGACCTGGATGCGCCGGTTCAGCAGGCCCGGCAGGCCCCAGGTGTTCAGTTCCGTGATGAAGAGTTCCACAAACGGGTGGTAGTGAGGTTGGAATCTGAACGACGAGATGGACCAGTTGTGCCAGGCCCGGGAGGAATACGTCCAGTAGTCAACGAAGTAGGTCCGTGCGGGATCCCAGGTGAAGAAGGAACCGATAGCGGCGAACCCTAGAGCCTGTGAGTCGATCACCGTCCAGGTGCGGCCCGGCACGATGTTTTGCAGCAGCAGGATCGACTGGGCGTTCACGTGGGACTCAACGCGGTGCGGAGGAATTTTCGGCAATTCAATCTCGGATGAGTAGTAGAAGTACTGAGTCGGGGTGAGATGCTGGATCAAGTTTCCGCTGAATCGGCTGTGCGGTGGCGAGATGAGGTGCTCGATGCTGCCCGTCGCACAAGGCGTAATCTGCGGGCCTAGCTTCTCAAAGCCGTCCCTGCCATTCGGTGCAAGTAGGTTCGGGAGCGGACTCGTGAAAAGGCATGTCCGAATCGTCGGTGCCGTTCTCGTCCGGAATGTGATCTGATCCAGCAGGTCGCCAGCGGTCTCTAGGTGCGAAACCTGCAATGGGGTGTCCGACAAGATTTTCGGTGTCCACTTCTCTTGCTTAAGCTCGCTCCAGTACAGCCGGATGTCCCAGTACTTCTCCGGCGTCGGCAGATTGAGGGAGTCGTTCGCGCCTGGGGTCGGCATGCTAGCGGGCACTGTTGCCTTCTCCAGGAAATGCGGCCAGAACATGTAAAGACGGCGGTTGTGCATGCCCAGCGTCAGATGGTCCGACTCGATCTCCAGGCCGACCGGCTGCCACGGGGTCCAGCGGGCCTTGTTGACCCTGGTCCGGTAGAAGTACTCGGGCCTCTTGCTGCTGCGGGTACGCCCCATCACGTGGAGCACCGACTCCTCGCCCATCCGCTCCTCGTACATCGCGCGGATCTCAAGATTGGCCACCCGGTCCAGCTTCTCGAGGTAGCCGCGGTAGGCCTGCTCGGCGGTCTCCGCGGTGACGTCGTTCTGTTGAAGATCATTTTCGAGATCGACGAAGAACGGTGATTTCTCATCGCGCAGTTCAGGCTCGATCCAGTTCTCTGGGTAGAGGAAGACCTTGCGGTTGGCTTCCCAGACCCGGTAGCGGCGCATCCATTGCCACTGCTTCCACTTGGGATCCATGACGGTACTCGCCACGATGTCTGGCTCGAGACCCAGCAACACCCGTTGGACGAACAACTGTGCGGAGCCGGTGGCCTGCTTCAGACGGGACGTCAGCGCGTAGACGCTCATCTCGACGTCGATCAGGAGATGGCCGTACAGGCCGTTCGCATCGGTCCAGTGCTGGCCCAAACTCGAGTCGGGGTGTGCCAGCAGCCAATCCACCAGAATATTGCGGCGTCGTTCGCGCAACGCGTCCTGCACCCGCTGGTTGGCCTCCAGCCACTGCGGGAGTTCGTATCGCGTCTTCAGCGCGTGCTTGATGTCATCGGCAACCGCGGCGCTGGGCGTGGCTTGGGCCCAGGCGACGGCCCGCTTCGCTTCGACACCCAGCCGGGTCAGCACCGCCATGCAGTTCGCGACACGACGGAGGTTGGGGGCCTTCGCCAGCTGGGCCTTGACCTGATCCACGCCCGTTGGCGCCAGCCAGCCGAATGCGGTTACCAGCGCGGTGATGTCCTCGGCCTGCCAGGCGGTCAGATTGGCCAGCGCGGTGATCGTGGTGGTGGACGGCCCAGTGGGGGAGAGCAACTCGTCGGCAAAGGCTAGTGCTGACAGACTTGAAGCGGGTAGTTGGGACTTCCAGCGGAAGAACCACTGCATCGCCGTCCAGCGGCCGATCGCGATGGTGGTGTTCTGGGCGCTGCCGAGCACGTCGGCCTGGATCCAGCCGAGGCGTTCTGCGTGGTCGCCGGACAACCACCAGCTCACCTCGGTGGGCTTCATGTTCAGCTTGCCGATGAGGGTCGCGACTTTGTGCAGGAGCCGTAGGGCCTTATAGGTGTTGGAGAAGGTCAGCTCGTCCAGTGGGAACTGGAAACTCCCGTCAGTGGCCGCCACGAGCAGCTGTGGGTCGTTGATCACGTTGCGCAGGTCAGCGGTCGAGCCCGGCAGGTGCAGCCTGGTCAATGCCATCGTGGCAGAACGTTCGTCGATTCCGAGGAGTGCGGCCACCTGTTGGTCGATGTAGAGGTCCTTCTGGGTGCGGAGCAGGAACGCATGCAACGGCGGCATGACGCAGGCGAACCGTGCGTCGATTCGCGTCTGGTGCTGGGCCGGTGTTTCACCGGCCGGCATTTCGGCCAGCTTTGCATGGGCTTCGGCCAGATCGTTGAAAAGGACACCGAAATACCGGTCGATGAGAGCCTCGCGTTCGGCAGTGGTGCCTGCCCAACTGCCGTTCACGAGGGCCAGGGCGGTCACCAGATCGGCGTCGGCGGCGAAGGTGGGTACGAGCCCCAGACGGGTGGTGACGTAATCGGCGTCGGTTTCGTCCTTCTGTCGTGCCAGTCGGTCGGCGATGTCGGCGAGGCCCTGCCTGAGCTGCTTCAGGAAAGCCAGCATGGTACGGTCCTCCAGCGCAACGCCGGAATTGACCGTGAGGTGGTGCGTCAGCAGATAATCGAGGTCGGCGACGGAGAACGTGGATGACGTCACCTGATCGACCAGGCTGCTGAACTCCACGGCACGGGTCGGCGAGGCGAAGGGGTCGGCGTCCCACATTCTCCTCAAGCGTAGGAATTCGCCGATGGTGAGGCCCAGTCCTCGGCTCAGCACGGTGATGCGGTGCAGCTCCGCGAGTACCCCAGCGTTCAGCGCGGATTCAAGGGTCAGCGATCGGTCGGCCAGGATCAGGCCGAAGTCGGCCTCGCTGAGACGGAGTCCGGCGAGCAGGCCGGGTACCCGCTGTCCGACCGTTCCGCCGAGGTCGGCGGCCCGCGGCGGGAAGTCGCCGGTTGCGTCCACCAGCCGGTTGCGAAAAAGCCGCTGATAGACGGTCTGGACGGGAATCCCACCGTCCGAGGTGTGGTCGACGTACTCGTGGTCGTCGAAGCCGGCGAACACCGTGACTAGCGTGGACCAGTCCAGCCCGGTCCGCTCCTGCAACCGCCGAATTGAGGCGATGCTGCGCAGCCCGGTGTCGCTGAGCGGCCATGCGGCGAGGTAGCGGTCGAGTTCCCACATCGGAATGCCGAGCCGCCGCCAGAGCCGCACGAAACAGTGAATCCGGCCCAGTGCGTCCGCGGTCAGGCCACCGATCGCCAAGGAGGAGGTGTCGCAGGCGGCCGCGTTCGGGTCGGCCGGCCCAAGGGTGACGGTGTTTGCGGGATCGATCCACCGCATCTCCAGCAACTGCACCAGGTCTCGATAGGCGAGCTTGGTCCGGTGCAGCATTACGGGCACCTTGGCGAGCACTTCGATCCAGGTACCGGTCACGTTCTGAGTCGGATCTGTCGGCATGTCTGGATGAGGAATGGAGTTGCCGGTCTGGGCAAGACCCCAGTACTCCCACGGTTGACGGCGGAGTGTGCCATTCAGGACCTGTCGCTCGACATCCCCGATACCCAACAGCGCACAGTCGACCTGTGCATCGGTTGGCGTTTTCGTTCCGTCCGGTTTGGACTGCTGGAAGAGTTCGAACAGCCGCGGTTGCGGCACGCCGAGCTGGTCCAGGTAGCCGCGGCTCTGCTCGTTGGCCAGGTTGAACGGCAGACCGAACGGAAACACCTCAGAGGCGAGCTTGGTGTAAGCCGCGAGATTCAGATGCTCGGGATTGGCGCGCACCTCGGCCGCGGAGTCGGTCGTCTGACGGGTCGCCCGCAAACAGGGGGCGGCTCCCCGGTGGAAAACGTTGAACGAGTGGGTGCTGTCCCTGATCACCCACCGGCCTTGGCTGTCCGCGGCGTACACCCAAGCGTCGTCGCTGATCGCGACGTCTTTCGTCCTGATCTCCGCCAGCACCTCGGGTGCGATCGGCCCTTCGACCAGCTTCGGCTCGATCGCGGGATCGAGGACTACCAAGGCAGGCGCACTGACGACGTCTTCCAGAATCTCGTTTACCAGGTCGATGTATGAGACGGCGGTGTTGGTGTTCTCGCAGCTCAACTCCACCTCGCCGAGGTCGGGGCGTCGTTCGAGTAGGACCTGAAGAACGCTCTTGCCGCTGTGAGGGCCGGTGCCCTGAGTACCGCGGTCGCCCAGGAAGTGCAGGATGTCCACGAAATGTGCGGCTGGGCTGTACACCGACCGGCAGGCGGGGCAGCCGCAGTAGTCGAGGGATCCGATGAGGGTCCGCAGGCTGAGCAGGATTCTCGGCTGCGGCTGGCGCTCAAGTTTTGCCTGAGGGCTGGGCAAGGCTCCTCTCAGTAGCTGGGACTCAGGTGCCGTCTGCGGACCGGCTACGGCGGCGGGCAGGGCCCCTGTTAGCGCGCGGTTGTAGTCGGCGAAGGTGGTCAAGGCGAGGGCGTACGCGTTCTCCGCCCGGCGGTAGATCCTCCGCGCCTCGATCCTGTTGATCGGCGACTCGGCCAGGGCGCTGACGAACTGCCCTTCACCCATGAAGTAGATCTGCTGGGCGGAGTCGATGTTCCGGGACAGCAGGGCGTTCGCGGCCTTGAACGTCGGCTTGAGTTTGAATACCCGCTGCACCGCGGCAAGCTCCGCGAGAAGTTCGGGGTCTGGCTGGGCGGCCGTCGTGCCGTCCTGTCGCTGGCTGTCCCCACCTTTACGCGAGCGTTGTTCAGCCAGGTAGTGGTCGATCCGGTAGTGGGCGAGGTCGAAGTCGGGATGGTCGTCCAGAAACCGGGCGACACGACGACTCAGCTGCTCAGCCGGCGAGTCGGACCGGGTAATCTTTGCCGCCAGGGACGCAGTCGGATAGGCGCGCTCGAACTGCTGGTCAAGGATGGCCGCGTAGGTCTCCTTCTTCTCCTCGGGGGTGGCGCCGTCGATGTTGTCCGGCACGCCGACTGCGGTGCCATCCGGAAGCCGTCGCGCGAACACCGCGAACCAGTCCGCTTTGGAGTACTGCGCCAGGGAGCGTTTGGTCAGTCGGCCACTGTCGATGTCGTCAGCCAGCGCCGCGACGAGCGGCACGTGATTGCGTGTCAGCGTCCCAACTTCCACCGCGGTCCGGACCTTCTTGACGGTGGTGTCCGGCAGTGACGGATCGGCATCCAGCCGCATCCACAGCTCCGCCAGCGAGCCGGTGCAGTTGGACATGGCAGTGAGAATCGTGTTGCGTTGATCACCAAAGACACCGGCGACGTCAAGCAGGCGACCGATCGTACCCTTGCCTCCGCCCATGGAGATGTCGGCTGTGTCCTTGAGTTTGATACGTGCAAATTGCCCGAGGAGTTCGTCGATCCTGGGCTGCAGATTGGCCGGCACCAGGTTGTCGTCCACGGCCTTGACCAGCAGGTCGCGCTTACGCTGATCATCCAGGCCGGATAGGGCCCGGAGGAGCGCGTCCTCAATCAGGATAATTCGCTCGGGGTGTTGGACATCGGCGAGCAGGAATTCACGGAAGATCGACGGCTCGCCCTGTCGGAGGAAGGCGAAGAAGGATTCGGCAGGCAGTGGCGTCCCGTCCCGCTGGGTCCTGTCAGCGAGCCGCCAGCTCGCCACCCAGGTGCCGATCTCAAGCGCTGTATATCCGGTCTCGGCGACGAGGAACGACACGTCTTGGGTTTGATCGTCCTCGCGCAGGTCGATCGGCCTTAGGGTGCCGAGTAGTGGTGTGATGGCGCCTGTCTGCACCTCCCACTCGGAAGGACCGGAGTAGACCGCACCCTGAAGGGTAAGATCAACCTCGAAATCGGTCGGCGCGTTGTAATGCACCGGAGACCGGAATAATACCGTCCCAGCCTTGGCGACGACGAGGACTAGGTTCGCCGAGCCCTTCGCGGCTGCTTTGAAATCGGTCTTGCTGTAGCTGATCTCATAGCGTCCGTCCTGGCCGACGGCCTTTTCAGGGCCGAGCGGCTCTTCCGTCCGCAGGCCCCGGTCGAACGCCTGTACGGTGATGTCCTTCATTGTCTGGCCGAACTGGTCTCGTACGGTGCCGCTCACCTTTCGGGTGGCAGGCGTCCCCGACTGGAACCCCGTTTTCAAACTGATAACCGTCTCCGGCGCTTGCTTGCGGCTCGGCTTGCTCGTGCCCACTACAGTTTCGTCGATCAGCACCCTAATGATGACCGTGGCGACGTGGGTATGCGGATCTGAAGAATCCTCGTCCACCTTGATCCGGTAGCGGCCTGCGCTTTCGGTGAAGGCCTCCCCAAGCGGTGAATCCTGGTGTCCCTGCCCAGGGCTGAAGGCCCGGACCAGCGCGTCCGGCAACGGATTACCCTTGGAGTCCGTAATCGTTCCAGTGATCACATAGGTCCGTTCTGCTGACATGCTGCTCCTGGTGTTGGCGCGCTGTGCTCTCGGAGCATGCCTTGCCATGAATCTCCGCTGAGTTCGCACTATGGACAGGACTCGGGGCCTCTGGCCCGCTATGCAACGACTCTGAGTCTGCC
The DNA here is from genome assembly GCF_042900345.1 of Streptomyces sp. NPDC012935. NCBI lineage: Bacteria > Bacillati > Actinomycetota > Actinomycetes > Kitasatosporales > Streptomycetaceae > Streptomyces > Streptomyces sp. NPDC012935. The sequence continues at coordinate 224,417 of NZ_JBIBBC010000001.1, read as the reverse complement.
AGCTAGATCTCGCAATTGCGGCTCCGCTGACGGAGTGCACTTACAGGGGCCAACAAAATGAGGTGGATCGCTCCTGGTTGCCGTGCCCGGGCCTGAAGTTGAGCGTTCGGTCCGCTGTGGGGACGTCACTGTGGATCGTGTCGGATGAGCTGTGGGATCACCTGGAGCCGCTGTTGCCGCAACGTCAGCGCAGGTTCCAGTACCCCGGCCGCCAGCCGTTGCCGGACCGGGAAGTGCTGTGCGGGATCTTGTACGTGCTTCACACCGGGATCCAGTGGGGGTACCTGCCGCAGGACCTTGGCTTCGGCTCGGGCATGACGTGCTGGCGGCGGCTGCGGGACTGGAACGAGGCCGGCGCGTGGCAGCGGCTGCACGAGGTCCTGCTGGCCGAGCTGAACGCGGCCTCGCGCCTGGACTGGCGGGCCGGCTCGAAACACCACCTGATCACCGACGGGCACGGCATCCCGCTCGCGGTCCTGCTGACCGGCGGCAACCGCAACGACGTCACCCAACTCCTGCCCCTGCTCGACGCGATCCCACCGGTCCGCGGCCGGGTGGGACGGCCCCGCCGCAAGCCGGACTCGCTCTTCGCCGACGGCGGCTACGACCACGACATCTACCGCGACCAGGTCCGCGCCCGCGGCATCGTGCCCGCAATCGCTCGCCGCGGCACACTGCACGGCACTGGGCTGGGCACCTACCACTGGGTGGTCGAGCGAAGTTTTGCGTGGCTGCACGGCCTCCGACGTCTACGCATCCGCTGGGAACGGCGAGCCGACATCCACGAAGCGTTCCTCAAACTCGCCTGCTGCCTCATCACCCAGCGACAAATCGGCAAACAGCTTCTGCCGCCTTGGCCTGAGCGGTCACCGGAGCCGAAGCCGGTAGACGACCGGCTGTGCCTGCAGGGCATCTTGTATGTCCTCCACCAGGACATCGCCTGGCAACTCCTGCCCCTGGAGCTCGGGTTTGGCTCCGGACAGACCTGCTGGCGTTGCCTGGGTCGCTGGCAGCACGCCGGAGTCTTCGAGAAGCGGCACCGCCTCCTGCTCGCCGAGCTGAACGCGGCCGGCGAACTCGACTGGTCCCGCGCGCGCGTGGACGGCTCTCACGTCCGCGCGAAAAGGGGGGAGCTGCAACTGGTCCGTCGCCGGTCGACCGGCGGAAGACGGGCAGCAAGCACCACTTGATCTGCGACGGCAAGGGCACCCCGCTGCACGTCATCACGACCGCCGCCAACGTCAACGACATCACCCAGGCCCTCGACTTGGTCGACGGCGTCCCGCCCGTCGCCGGACGGCCCGGCCGACCACGGCGGCGAACCGAGTCCGTCCTGGGCGACAAAGCGTACGACTCCCGGGCCGTACGACGGCAGCTGCGGCACCGCAGGATCCTGCCGGTGATTTCCCGCAAGGGCGCCCCGAACATCAAGGGCCTGGGCAAGCTCCGCTACGTCGTCGAGCAGACCTTCGCCCTGCTCCACCAGTTCAAACGCCTCGCCGTCCGATGGGAGCGCCGCCTTGAACTCCACGACGCCTTCCTCTCGTTGGCCTGCAGCCTGATTTGCTGGAGAAGACTCAAGAAGGCAGGACCCCAGGACCGTGTCACGCGCCTATGACGTCGCCGTGTCCCCTGGCCAAGGGGCCGACGCACGAGACCGTCGGATGAGCTCGGTCGTGGAGACGCCGGCTGTGTACCGAACAAGGCGCAGCTTCCCCGCATCGGCCACTGGTCCGAAGACCTCTTTGAGCGCGTCCGCCCTCAGGACGTCCCCGTGCACGACAACGTCGATACCGTGCAGGTCCAGGAACCCCGTTCGTGACACGGTAGGGAGCGTTCGGGAGCACCACGTCCACGTACCGGCATGCCTCGATCACTGCGCTCCGCCAGCGTCATGATGGGCTTTCGCTTGTACCTGGACACGACCTCGTCAGAGAGCACCCCGACGATCAGCCGCCCCCCCCGAAAGCTCGTGCGGCCCTGAGCAGCGCAACGTGTCCCCGGGTGGAACAGGTCCCCGACCATATCGACGTAGACGTTCCCGTGCTCAGCCATGCCTGATGCCCTCCCGTTGGCGCCAAGCCGGCCAAGACTGGGCTAACCGCCCGGCTCCGTCAACCGTCCGACGGTCGACGCCGAAGCGGAGAGGGAAGGCTCACTAGAGATCCTGTTACGAGCTCTTAACGTCTGACCCGACGACAGGTGTCGGCATTCGGGGCCCACCTCAGCCCCTCGCGCGTGCGCCGGAGCAATTGCAATACCAATTGCTCACTAGCGGAACTTATGCCCAACAGCCGGTTCACGTGCAGGTGGATGAGCTGTCGACACAGTTCGGACCGTGAACTACGACGCAGCAGGCCATTACGTTCGAGTGATTTGAGAAGATCAGCTTGAGGTTCAATTACAGCACGACGACGCGCCATCACCTTGGTGAGTTCCTCGCAGTTTGACATTACTGCGACAGATTCGTATGCGCTCAATAGTTGGCGCAGTTGACGCTTCCGCCCACGGAATTCATCGCCGCCGAGCTTCGACTTCCTTGCATAGAGACGATAAAATTCAGTCCGTTCATCTGTGTTCCATCCCAGGCCGCCGAGCAAATCATCGGCACTTAGCACGGCCAGTGTTGTCGTATCGAATGGGAATCCAAGGTCTCTGCTTACACGAATCATGTCAGCGACAGCAGTGCTGTCTGCGGCGAATATGGCCTCTGCCGCCCGTATACCTTCCTCGCCACCGTAACGTTCAACCTCACGCTCATAAGTGTCAAAAGAGAATCTGCTGCATTTCCCTTCAACCATGAGTTCGGTTGCCCAATCGCAGGCCTTTTGCATTAGAGGACCCGTCAGCGCTGCGGGCGTTCCATGGAAGCGGAGCCGAAGGTGGGGGTCGGGATCAGCGAAGCGTAGGAAGAACCAAGCATCACTCAGGCCGGCATTGGTGGAGAACTCCGCAAAGTTACACATAGGCCCGGCGATTAGGTCATCCTGGAGCGACGGCGGAACGTATATCTTAATATATAGCCAGTCGCTACCAGGCGGGCGCAACCGAACTCGTGACGGGATGAGGATAGGACCTCCGGGTGCGGATCTGGGTATTGGCTCCGCGACTGATTCGGACGCCATAATTGGAACAATGAATTCTGCGATGTGCATACCATCCCTGCCAGGCAGCCATGCCTGTTGCGGATTCGGGAGCCCTTCCTGTAGTAGTATCCGATTTCCCTCCGGGAGATTTTTGATCTCACCCCGTAACAGCTCTATGTGATCGGGCTCGTCAAGGTCGAGGAGTAGGCGATTATCGCCCACGGTAAGATACACATAGCGCGGTACACACCAGTAAGTACGCCATTTCTTCAGCGCATCAGCAAAACCTGAGACTGAACTGATTGCCAGATCTTCCGCTACAGGATCGATGCGCCACTGCGCAAGCGACAGAACGATTCGGCCACACTGGACGCGCGGTAGGAACGGAAAAGACCTAGCCGACCCCCAATCGAAGTGCGAAAGCTGACAAAAACCGTCATTGGCGACGTCCAGCAAGAAGCGTGCGATATCTGGCGCGAGCATCGGATTAAGCATGTTTCCTTGGACCCCAACGATTTCCATGTCATCGCCGTTTGGCCATACCACGGTGAATCGGCTATCGCGAACTCCGACGACGAGCTCGTTGAGCGGTATTACCTTTGCGTCCGCCACACCGGGCAGGGTGGAGAAAACCATCTCATGTCGGCGTGCGGCTGGGCGGATTGCGACGTTTGCTAGCCTCGGCCGTTGGGGGATATAGACGACTTCAGCACGGACGAGGTTCGGGGCAAGAGCAGCCTCAGCGACCGCGATTTGCGCCAGAGCATCTTCAGCTGGTGGCCCAAGCAGGCCAGCGAAGCGCCCGACGCTGCGTCCTGCTCCTGTTGCACCGACGCCAGGCCCGACGACCACGTTGAAGGCCCCAGCATCGACGGCTGCAGCTGACGATGCCGTCACATACACGGAAATCTCCATGGAGAGTGGAGCAGGGCCGAGTTGGGGCGTCCATGTCTGAAGTTGCCCTAATAGGGTGTCGTCTAGCTCTACAACTAGTCGCCTGTTGCGGTTGGCGTACAGGGCCAGCTCGCGCAGCACATGCTCGCGTTGCGGGAAAACGGGGGCAGTGGCCTCGTCATCACGCGGAAGTCCCAGTCCAAAGTCAGGGTCGAGTAGCTCGAGAAGTGGCACCATTCGAACTGGCCCGTAACGCGACTCAAATGCTCGCCGGTAGCATTCGATGTGCGGTGGCCCGTATGGAAGCGGACTCATGCGAAGCAGCAGCTCGCCGGCACGAGCGGCTTCAGCACCGACATTAGCGTTTATGCGTGTGCCCCCGAGCGGCAATGTCATGTCAGTTTGTAGGAAATTCTTACTTGCTGCACCCTCGTGTATAGAACGGACCTGATTAATTAGACGGGCCCAGCCAGCAACACGGTCCTTGAGATCCCGCCCGTCCCATTCCTGCAGCGCAATTGACAAGCTCTCCAATCTGCCAGCTGCCGTTGTGGCAATAGCGGCAGGGATACGGGAAAGGCGTTCTCCCACGTACATGCTGGGGTCCATACCTGTCAAGGGTGGGCGCAGGTCGGAATAGAGGAAGCCTTGACGCCACATTTCATCAATGAGCCGCTGCGCCTTTCGTGGCGCCCCTGCCGCCCCCAGGGAGACACAAAGCTCCTCGACAAGTGATTCGTATAGAATCGGCTGGCGTGCCAGTTCCAGAACTCTACGGATTGGGGGGGCGTCAAGTACAGATACGTCGGATATCGAGTGGCGATTTAGGAATATGCGACCTCCGTGAGTGGTAAACGCTGGATTTAGCCTTAGGGTTAGACTTGGGCGAATATTCTGGTCGTTTTCGAGCGTTGTTACGAAGTCTAGCAGCCACTCCATATCCGGCCGAGTCCGCGTGCGGGGCGAACAATTCGCAAGAGCCAAATCGGTGACTTCCCCCCATTCAGTAAGGGACACGCCGGCAAATAGTCCAAACGGTGTCGGCCGAGTACTCATCCTTATGAGGTAACGCATAAGCTTGGCGCGGATTCGCTCCGCGCCGCAGTCGTCTGGCCGTGTTCGGATCAATGCGTCCATCAGAGAGGAACTCGCAACACTAACCGCCGCTCGCACACGGGGGTCGCAAGGAGCCAACGAGTCTCCTTCCCTGTTGTCGCAAAGCGCCTCGTCGACTGAAAGCAGCGGCAAACGCACCAAGGCCCACTGCAATGGCGTATAGAGCCCTGCAGCATGCTCTACCGAATCGGCGAGGACTCCACGGCCAGAAGTTGACATGTGGGAGGAATTCATGACAACAGGAGTAGCCGGTCCCAACGAGGCTCGGCGTCCGTAGCGGCAGCAAACAATGCCATAGCGACCCCCGGCGCACCGTTGAGGAGCCCAGGGCGATCGAATATCCTTCCCCCTTGCTCGACCGATGCGTAGGCGAGTGGCCGTCTGGGTTGGTATGCAGCAATCAACTCGTCGACAATTTCTGTCGCCGCCATCGAGAAGGTGCTCAAATGCGTGTCGTGCCAGAAGCGCAATACAATTTGCAGCAGGCCAGCCAGGCCATGGCACAACATCAGTGATTCGGGCCTCCGCTCAGAAATCGGGCGTCTTAGTACTGCGTACATCGCTTCTAGTGCAGATGTGCGCAGCCTGTGGTCGTCCAGCGCCTCCCCTGCGAGCCACAAAGATCGGGCCACACCGGGGGTTCCGTAGCACCATCCAATCCGTTTGAGGGCAAGCCTGTAACCGAAAGCCTCTGAATCAGCCAAACCTATCGGCACTACACCGGGCCAGCCAGCACCCAATTGATCGTCAATGCGGTGTGCGACAAGCCAGTCGGAGAAAGTCCGCAGTGACTCATACTGCCCTGGGACTCTTGAACCCTCATTAAGAGCCAGGGCCAGTACGGCAACTGGACCCGCGATGCCATGGGCGATTCCGCAGTTAAGAACGCCTGCCGGATACGAGGAGGCCATGTCCTCGTCACTCATGTGCTTGTGGGGAGTCCACCACTGCGGCATCCCATCCCTCTCCTCAGCCAGTGCCACCAAGCCCCTGAGGATCTCTGGGAGTACACCATGCTCGTCACGCCTCAGGAGATAGGCGGCTACACCACTAGCACCGGAAATTAGATCAAATACTTCAACAGGTCCCGGGCCCGCTCGACAGCGCAACTGCGCTCCCAGAAAGGTGGCTACTGGGGCCAGTTTAAGATCCAGGGCGTCCATTAACTTGCGGTAGCGTTTCCCCCCTTGACTGAGCGACTCCGCTCCGAATGCGAGGCCGCTCATGCCCCCAAAGAGGCCGTAGTGCACATCATTGCATCGTTCAATCTTTCGGACTGATGTCTCCAAAAACTCATGTGCAACAGCATCCCAGCCTTCCCCAGGAAGGCACATATTCGCATAGCCGGACATTACTGCAAGACCCGCGTCGCCTGTGGCGATGTCATATGGATGCCTGTAGTGCCTTCTCGATGACCGCTCCGTCGACCGGCGGGCATCTGTCAATTTGCGCGGATCCGCTACACGCCTGGTCACCTCGCGGGCTAAGGTCAAAGCGTATTCTTGTCGCTGTGCATGCAATATGCTGCGCCATGGCGCAGCAGCCAGATGAGATACGCGCGTAGGATTGACCATGAACGTCACCAGCGCATGAATAGAAGGAGAGTCTTGTATCTCTCGCCGCGGGGGCGCCTCGGAACGTAGTCAAACGGGGCCGCAGCTGGATTGAATGCACGTGTAGTGTCCACCGCAAGTGTCATCGTAACACGTATATATTGAGCCCCCTCCGACAACATATCTCGGCGTGGGCGTGTTGGAGAACCGAACGTCCAGGTCAAACTCATCGACTGGGCGCCCCGTACGTGTCCTCGTGTATTCCACGGTTGCATCACGACGGAGACTAATTCGTGTGGCCTTGTCACCCAACAACTTGGTCTCGGATATGGGCGCCAAATGCAGGACATCCTCCACGCGAAACTCGACGAAGTAGTCCAGGTCGCGCGTGAGGTACAGGCGCCGGAATCCGGGACGATCGCTGTCGCCAAGGAAGCCGTTCAATACATTAGCGGCTTTTGGTGGTTCTTCAGGGTCTGGCCGCAGGTGTGAGACAATGGGATCTTGCGGCCAGTCGTTTTTCTGCGTAGGTTGGTCAGAAGCCCGACCAGAGTTATCGCTCACCATCACATCTCTCCTAGTGAGCCAAGATCGTTGTCGCCCTTGCCGTTCAGGCATCCTGAATGGCGGTCCATCTACTGTCGAGGGAATTGGACTACGTTGACGCTTTTGTATCTAGCTTACTTGTAGGTGCGGTGAACGGCCACCCGTGGAGCTGATGCTGTGACCGCGCGGATTCGCCGAGGCGGTGGTCGAGGCAGTTGGATGGCTCCCTGCGCCGCAGTCGGAAGATCATGGGAGAAGGCGGACCTACCGAGTTCCCCGGAGGCCTTGACGGCCGGGAGCGGATCGAGCCGCTGTTGCCGAGTACGGAGCGGTGCTTCCGGTATCCCGGTCGCAAGCCGCTGCCGCATCAGCAGTGCTGTGCGGAATCTTGTTCTTGCTGTATACGGACATCCCAGTCGGAGCGACTGCCGAAGGAGCTTGGCCCCGGCGTGTCCCCGGACACCGCCGCCGGGCGGCGCCGCGCCCAGAACGGCGACGACGCCCAGCGGGCTTCGTCGGCGTAGGCCCGGGCGTGCAGGGCGAGGTAGCGCGCCGCGATCCCGTCGACGAAGGCGCGGTACGCGGCCAGGGCGCCCGCCTCGCCACGCAGGGAGCCGTCGACGGCCAGGGCCGCGCTGGCGCCGGTGTGCAGGGCCGTGAGGATCCCCTGGGAGGAGAGCGGGTCGCAGGCGAGCGCGGCGTCCCCGGCGGCCACCCAGCCCGGCCCGGCCGGCGGGGCGAGACGCTGCCCATGGGCCGGCGCCCATCGCGGTTCCGGCAGCCGCCCGGCGGCGTAGCCGTTTAGCCGGATCCGTACGTGCCGGGTGCCGACCGCCCCCTCCAGGAACCCGGCGGCGGTGCGCAGCCGGGGCTCGACCAGGTCGAGGTCGGTGAGGTGGGCGACCAGCCGCCCGGTCGGCACCCGCGCGGTGTACCACCAGCCGCCCGGCGCCGACTCGACGAGCGTGCGCAGGTCGTGGTCGGCCGGGACCGGGCCGGTCAGCAGGGCGTACGCGGCGATGAGCCGGTCCTGCCGCAGCCGTACGGCGCCCTGCCGGGCGATCACCGCGCGCCGGCCGGTGGCGTCCACCAGCCACGCGCAGGGCAGCTCCCGCTCCACCCCGCGTTCGCGGACCACCAGCCGCCACGCTCCCGGCCGGCCGGTCCGGCGCACCGCGACACCGCACACGGGCCGGGCCCCGGCGTCCTCGGCCGCGCCGCGCAGCAACGCGTCGAAGCGGAGGCGGTCCAGGTGCCAGCCGTGGCCGTGCGGGTCCATGACGTGACCGCGCCCGTGGAGCCGCTCCGAGCCCCAGGCGGCGTCGGTGCCGGTGCAGGGCAGGTGCCCGTCGGCGTCGAGCCCGGCCAGCAGTCCGAGGTCGCGCAGCAAAGGCCGGGCGGCGGGCGGCAGGGTCTCGCCGATCCGGTACGGGCCCGCACCCCGCGGCCCAGGGTGGTCCCGCGGCCGGGGGTCGAGGAGCAGGACCCGGCGGCCCGCGCGGGCCAGGCACAGCGCCGCGACCGACCCGGCCGGCCCGGCGCCCGCCACGACCGCGTCGCAGCCGCCCGTCACTGGCGGCCCGACAAGCGGGTCATTTTGCTGATAAAACCGGCCGAAACCTCCTCGTCGGGCGGCTCGGCCATCGCTACGGCCGCGGCCACGGCGTCGGCCCGTACCTCCGGATCGGCGGCTTCCGGCACGTGCACGGTGACCAGATTGCGTTCGCGGGGCGGTGCGGGCTCGGGGGAGAAGGTCACTTCGGACTCCACCAGCATGGTCTCCGGGAGCCCAGGGGTGTCCTGCGGTCCGGGACGGCGTTCGACGATCCCGAGCTTGCCGAAGTCCCGGACCATCTCGTTGATCTGGGCCTCGTATCCGGTGGACAGCCAGCGCAGCCACACGGACCTGCGCTCGAAGGCGAGCCGGCGCTCCTCCTGGGGCCGCGCGGGGTCCATCGCGATCGTGTACTCCTCCTCGGCCAGGACGTGATTGGGCACCTTGGCTGGCCAGAACGTGGGCAGGTACGGGTCGTAGCGGGGCCCGAAGCCCTGGACGTAACCGGAGCGGCAGCTCGCCGTGTCGGTGTGCCAGGGGACGGCCATCCACCGGGTGAGGTGGCCGGGCCCCTGCGCGTACAGCGGGCCGAAGACCCCGAGCGCGGCCTGGGGCGTAAGGACTCGGCCGTAGCTCTGGTCGGGCAGACCCGGGTCGCGGTGTTTGATCCGGAAGGGCGCCGAGTACATCGTGGCGTGCCGCATCGGCCAGGTGAGCTCGCAGCCGGGGTGGAAGGCGTCGGCGACGCAGAAAGACAGCGCGGCCCGGTCCAGCGTCGCGGGGCGCTCGGCGAGCGGGACGTCCTCCAGCCTGGTCACCGGCGTGGCGGCCGGATCGAAGTCCTCGACGAAGGCGCCGTCCATCCAGCGCGTCAGCAGGTCGTACTGCAGGGGCGAGAGGGCGAGGTGCTGGCGCGGGGAGACCGGCGGGACATTCACTGCGTCGCCATACACCGAGGGCCAGGGGACGGTGGACATGCCGTCGCGGTCGAGGTGCCGCAGCGATGCCCAGACCTGGCGCCGCAGCTCCTTGTGGACCGGGTCCTTGCTCGCCAGCCGGGTGAGCCGGTCGGGCGCCAGCAGATGGTCGCGGCCGCCGTGGCCGAACTGGACGGCGAGTCCGTGGTTGACCCACTGCAAGTCGCACAGCCGCCTCAGCACCGGCAGCACGTCGTGGGTGAAGGAGACCCGCTGCGGGCGTGGCAGCAGCCCGGCCGTCACGTAGGTGTCGCGGAGCAGGTCGTGGAGCGTGCGCACGGACTTGAGGCCGGGCGCGTAGTCGGGGGGCGCGACAACGACCCAGGCGGGCTCGACGGGGATGGTCCGGCCGTCGATCCGGACCTCGGCCCGCACCGGCCCGTCGGCGATGTCGTCGTGCCAGCCATCGTTGTTGGCATAGTCGGTGGCGGGGAGATTGTCCGCCGAGGCCGCCTTGCCGCGGCCGCCGAGGAAGACGAGCCGGCCGGCCCGGTCGGTGCGCAGTTCGCCCAGGTAGACGCGGGAGCCCATGAACGTGCCGGTGTCGAATCGGAGCTCGGGCAGCCCGGCCCGGTCGCGGCCGCGCACCGACCGGGCGCCGGGGTCGATGACCAGCCGGCTCCGGGGCCGGACGGTGGCGTTGCGCAGTCTGCTCTCTGGGGCCTGGGCGGCCTCCGGGATGTCCAGGGCGAGCTGGAACTGGTACCAGGCGGCCTTTTTGTTGGCCACGTGCACGGTCCACCGCAAGTCGGCGTTGTCCGCGGTCAGCTCGGCGACCGGCTCCCCGGCGGCGTTAAAGCCGTACACCCGGAAGCGGACCGCCTGCCGCTTCAGGGCCCCGGTCGCGTCCTTGTACGACGCCACGGTGGGCGCGTCGTCGACCTCGGGGGCGAGGAAGAACCCGTCGGCGCTGTCGCCGACCCGGGCCACGCCGATCGCCGGGTGGATGGCGGCGCGGACGATCCGGGTGTCGCGGCCGGGCGGCTCGGTGGAGGCCGGCCGGGCGGGGCCTGGCTCGGTCACGGGGACGCCGTTGGCGTCGCGCCGCCGGGCGGCCGAGGCGAGGTACACCACCCGGCGGGCCTCGGCGATACTGCCGGCCGGGCGGTGCTCGGGCAGGGAGTGCCAGGGGTTGAAGGCGAGGTTCTCGCCGTACGCGGCCTGGCCGCGCGCCTCGGTGTTCTGCTGATGCAGGGTCAGCCTGGCCACCCGCACCGGAGCGCTCGCCGCCTCCTCCCAGCGGACCGTGGCCCGGTCCAGAGGCATGCCGTCCGGGTCGGTGCGCAGCTGTACGAACAGGTCGAAGGCCGCCTCCCCGGCGGCCAGCCGGTGCCGCAGGTCGCTGCGGAAGAAGGACGGGTCCTCGTCGGGCGGCACGGCCTGCGGATCGCCGTCCGGGCAGCCCGCGGGGACCAGCTTGTACTTGACGTGCCGCTCGTCCCCGAAGCCGTACGGAAGAACGCTCCAGTACGTGGCCGTCAGCGTGCTCTTCTCGGCCTTGGCCATGTCCTGGAGGACTGTCCGGGTGACCGGATTGCTGTCCAGATAGGCCTGGAGGGTGTTGTCGACCACCCCGGCACGGGTGAATTCGCACATGTCGCGGGCGGTGTCGACGAAGAAGACGTCGTGGTTCTGGAGCAGCAGGTCCTGGGTGTCCGCGGCGCTGTCGGGCGCCAGCAGCTTCTCGCCGGGCACCCCGAAGAGCTTGATCCCGATGCCGAGGGAGGTGCGCAGGTCGGACCGGGTGGGCACGGTGTCGCTGGAGAACCGCACCCAGGCGGTCAGCCCGCCTTGGGCGCGGGCGGCCTCCAGGAAGCCGACACGCAGCTCCTCGTGCAGGTCGACGGCGACGGTGAGGACGCCCCGGACGGAGCCGTGGGCCTTGAGGAAGACGGGCCGCAGCGCGGGTTCCTGCCCCTGCGCGATCCGCCCGCCCTGCACGAGGTCCACGAACATGGCGCGCAGTGCGCCGATGGGGTCGTCGGCGCAGTCGGGCAGGGGTTCCATGGGTCCGGACATGGGTGGCGGGCCTTCCGGGTGGGGTTTTTCTGCCACTGTCTGTGGGGGGCCCGAGGGCCGCCAGCCCGCCGGGCCCGGGGGAGTGAGGAGCGACTTCCGCCGTGCGGGGCAGATGAGCAGACCTGCTGCAACAACGCATCCGGTGTGAGACGCTCCAGCAGCAAGTCACCGAACGGGGGCGAACTCGCCGATCACGAGAGGCATCATCCCGCACTCAGCGGGCCAGGACGTCGAATCAGCCCGGTACGCGGGCCTCGAGTGCCGGGCGGTGGTCTCGGGGGCCGCCCGCACGAGTGCCGCAGGGGGATGTACGTGGGTCCCGCTCACGAGCGTTCACGAAGCTGTAGCCGCCCCGCGCTCCTACCGGCCTTCCAGGTCATCGGCCGCCCGCTGAGCGGCCTCCTTCAACGATCGCCGTCGCGGCCACGTGCGCGGCAGGCTTCCCGCTACTGCTTAGTGCTTCGTTCCTCAAAGGACATACACATATCGGCGGCGTAAGCGCCTTGTGGGCGGTGCGGGTCTGCCCCAGATCCAGGGTCGGGCGCGGGCGTTGAGCTGGGCTGTGGCCACTTCGGTGGCGTGGGTGATGTGGTCGCGGTCGTCGAAGGAGCGTCCGGCCAGGGCGGTCTTGCGGAAGATGCGCCACCAGCCCTCTTGGAGGTTGAGCCAGCAGGCGCCGACCGGGATGAACACGTGCCTGATGCGGGGATGGTCCTCGAATCCGGTCCGGGTGGACACGCTGTTGTGCGAGGACAGATTGTCGGTGATCACATAGATGTCCCCGACGGGGTTGGCGTCCTCTACCAGCTGAAGAAACTGCTGGTAGAAGGCCTTTGGAGGCTCGGCTATTGCCAGTCGGATGCTGACTTCGCATGCAGTCGTACGCGCGTCGTTGGGAAGAGGCTGCTCCAGCCGATGTGACGTGGAGAATCGACAGTCGCCTGGGGAGCAGTTGCTCGTGGTCGTTCCGGTGGAGTCGCTCCGGTGAACCGCCCGCCGGGCGGACGGTGCTTCCAGCAGGGTCGGGCTCTCCTCGCGCCCCAGGCGTTCTCGGAGGTCGGCCTGCCGCCGCCGCTCGCAGCGGAGTCGCTGAAGAGCTCGCGTCGTATGTCCGCGGCCTTCTTGGCGGACAGACCGGCGATGGCCGCCACCGATCGATCGGCCCAGTCCAGATGGCTGGTCAGGTGGTGCCGTGCCGCCGCAATACGCTCCTCGAACGACAGCGGTCGGCCGTGCCGGACGTTCAGCGCCACTGCCGGCAGCTGGCTCTCCGCCATGCCGCCCTCGGAGCAGCGGGCGTCGATGCGCGTGCGTCCTCGCCTGGGCGGGTCGGATGCGGTGCATTTCATCGATGACCGTAATCCAGCTGTGGTGCACGGCGATGGGCGGCAACGGAGCGTCGAGTTCGGCGAGTTGACGCGTGTGGTGCGCTACGTTCTGGAACTGGATCGGGCGGACCCAGGAGGAGATCGAACAGGCCCGCGCCGACTGGATGACCGGCACCCGGTTCGGCGAGGTGAAGGGGTATGACGGGGACCCGCTGCCTGCTCCCGAGCTCCCGGCGCTGGCACTGAAGCCGCGGGGGAGGGTTCGCTGACCTGCGGGGCGGCACAGCGGGTCCGGGCCGGGACCTTCGAAGCCGAGGGGCTGCCCACCCCACGGTGAACTCGCAGTGCGGTTCACCTCGTGGTGGGCAGCGGAAGAGCATCCTTGTACGCGTTCACCGGCCGGGCGACCTTCGTGACGCTACGGGCGTCGAGCGCGACCGGTGCGGAGGTCGTGCCCAGGGTTCCGCCGCTGTGCCAGGTTCCCGTGACGGACACCCAGGTGTCGGCGGGCAGGTCCGGGGCCCCGTGGATGCGTACCTTGACGGACTGGGCGTCTGCCGCGCAGCAGCTGAGTACGAGCCGTGTCAGGTACCAGCCGTCGCCCTCCGAGCCGGGCGTGACGAAGCCGGTCAACAGGACGCTGCGTCCCTTGATGTCCTGCGCGCGGTCTTGCTGCACGCGGCTGGTGAACTCGGTCAGGGTCAGGGGGACCGGCGAGGTCGTGGGCAGCGGATCGAAGTGGTCCCGCTCCTTCACCGCCTTGGCGGGCTCGCGGGAGGCGGTGTACGCGCCGAGCGCGGGAGGGGCGTAGAAGAGCAGGCTCAGGGCCGGCAGGAGCAGCAACCAGGCAACGCGGGGCACCGTGGTGTGGTCGTGCCCGTGCCCGTTGCTGTCGCCGTGGCCGTCGCCGTCGTGATCTTCATCGGCTTCACCGGCCCCGTCTCCTCTGCCGCGCCTCCAGTACGACACCGTCTCCGCCGTCGCCAGCAAGAGCAGGATGGCCCCCGAGGCGATCAGGAACGGACGCATCCCCTCCTTGACGTACCTGAGGTACAGGTCGGTGAAGAGCGAGGCATGCAGCACGCCGAGGCCGCTCAGGAACAGCAGGGACACCTGGAAGAGTGGTCTCACAGCAGCACTTCTCCGATCAGCACGCTGCACAGGATCGCCACGACTGTCGTGGCGGCGGAGAAACGGACCGCGAACGCCCGGCCGAATGTGCCCGACTGAAGGGCGATCAGCTTCAGGTCGACCATCGGCCCGACCACCATGAACGCCAAGCGCGCGAGGGGTGAGAAGCCGGTGAGCGAGGCCGCCACGAACGCGTCGGCCTCGGAGCACACCGAGAGCAGGATGGCGAGCCCGGCCAGGAAGAGCACGGACAGCCAGACGGAACCGGAGAACGCCTCGAGTACCGAGCGCGGGACCGCCACGTTGAAGGTGGCCGCCGCCATGGCCCCGAGGACCAGAAAACCTCCCGCGTGCAGGAAGTCGTGCTGGAAACCGCGCCGGAACTCCGTCCAGCGGCTACGCCCCGGCCGGTGCCCGGAGTGCCGCACGGCGGGCCGCAGCCATTCCTCACGGCCGAACCGGAGCCACAGCCAGCCCATCACGGTGGCGGTGGCGAGTGAGGCGAGCAGCCGGGCCAGCACCATGGCGGGGTTGCCGGGGAAGGCGATCGCCGTGGCCGTCAGTACCACCGGGTTGACCGCAGGGGCCGACAGCAGGAACGCGAAGGCGGCCGCCGGGGTGACGCCCCGGCCGATCAGGCTGTTCGCCACCGGTACCGACGCACACTCGCAGCCGGGCAGGACCACTCCCGCGGCGCCGGCGACCGGGACGGCGAGCGCGGGCCGCTTCGGCAGTACCCGGCTGAACACCCGCGCCGGCACGAACGCGCTGATGGCGCCGGACAGGGCCGTGCCCAGCAACAGAAATGGCAACGCCTGCACGGTGACGGCGAGACACACGGTCCGCCATGCCTGTACGGCCGGTGCCGCCAACCACCCGCCGCTCAGGAAGAGCACCACGTCGAGAAGGAGGACTGCTCCTACCAGCAGGAGCATCCCGGACCGGAGCCGTTCCCGTATCGGACTCTCGTCGTCCGCCTCGGCGACCGTCTCCGTCTCCTCGGCCCGTTGTTCTGTTCTCTGCACGCCAGCCCCGGTGTCTGATGTCGAATGCCGGGTCGAACATAGCGGGCGACCATTCCCCGCGTCCCGCCCTGCCCGCCTCTCCGCCCGGCGGGAACTGCGCGTATGCCCACGCCGAGGACGCCTTCGCGGGCTCGGTGGACGGGGACGGTCTGCAAGCTCAGCGGAGAACCGCGGCGCGCAACGGTACTGACCTGTCGCTGCGGGAGATGGCCACGGGGTCAGGGGGCACGGCCCAGGCCGCCCGGGGCGTCGGTCGGCATCCCCGGGCCGGACGACGCGGGCGGCAGGGGCGGCAGACCCGTGGCGAGGTCCGGCAGGAGGACGGGTTCGAGTCGGATGCGGTCCTGGGCGGTCAGGCTGCGTTGCAACTGCGGTGGCCGGTAACCCGTGTCCCGGTCGTAGCGCTCCTTGGCGGGTACCGCCAAGAACTCGTTGCCGTCGGGTACGCCCTCGGAGTCGACCGCTTCTCCGATGGGCCGGTGCAGCGGCCTGGCCAGTCGGTACATTCCCGTCCGTGAGTTGTGCAGGTCGCCCAAAGCGTCCGGCCGCACCCGGAAGTCGATGCTCTGCTCGGGGTTCATCACCGTGGGCCCGGCGGCGCTGAGCGCGTCGGTGTCGAACTGCAGCCCGTACCTGCGGGCCTGATCGACCATCCACAGCAGCGGGATGTCCGACAGCCCCGTCTCCTTGTAGCCGCCGCCGACGTCGCAGTGCACCCCGGCGAACCAGACCTGCTTCAGTTTCTGACCCTGCTCGGCCGCGCCCGGCTGCTGGTGCCACAGTGCCGGCCGGAACGCCGAGCGCCGCTCGTCGATGGCCAGCGCGTGGAACGCCGCCCCGACCCAGCTGCTCAGCTCGGTGTTGTGGAACGCCCAGCGGCGGTTGAACCGGTGCGCCGCGGGCTGGAGCCACGAGGCGCTGGGAACGGGTATACCGAGTGCGCCGACCGTGTCCCACACCCCGATGAAACGGATCTCCGTCTCGCGCGCGTAGGAGCGGCGGAACAACGTGGCTGCCGCGCCGTTCGGTTGCTCGATCCGGTCCCGGTAGAGGGCCCAGGCCTCCGGGATCCGGTCGGCGTGCTCGCGGCGCAGGATGCCGCCGTTACGCACCAGTCCCGCAAGACTGCGGGCGGTGAACGCGCCCCGGCTGAAGCCGAAGAGGAAGAGTTCGTCATCGGGCTCGTATGTCTCGACGAGGAACCGGTAGGCGTCGACGACGTTCCGGGACAGACCCAAGCCGAACGCGCCTCCGCGCAGGCGTTCCCTCCGTCGCGTGCCCACGCCGCTGTGGTAGTGGACGCGCTGCTCCTTCCCGGCCGCGAACCCAGGGCGCACGGACAGGGCTACCTTGGCGACGTTGGTCTTGCTCGGTTGGTCGGCGAAGTTCCATGTGCCGTCACAGCAGACGACCAGACGCTTGGCCATGACCATCCCTCCTCGCGAGAGCGCGGAGCGGCGCACAGCACCACCTCCAGGCTCCCACTCCTCGAGGGGCCGCGCCATGTGACACGGAGCGGGTGAATTCATCCCGGTCAGTGAGGGCACTTGGCCTGCATGCATGGGATGCGAGGAACGGCGCTGGGCGTACGGCCCCGCGTCAGGGCCGCGGTGGAGGCGGTTCGGCGGGCGTTTGCGGAGCCGGGGCGTGAGCGGGATCTGGCGATGCAGGCGGGCAAGGCTGCGCTGGCGGCGTGGGTGGCGTGGGCGGTGGCGGGCTGGTGGCTGCAGGCGCCGATGGCGTTCATCGCGCCGTGGGTGGCGATCGTGCTGGTGGAGTCGACTGTGTACCGCTCGATCGCGCACGGGCTGCAGCAGTTGGCGGCGATCGCCACGGGCACGGTGGTGGCCACCGGCGTCGCCCTGCTCCTCGATTCCCCGATGGCGGCCATGGCGCTGGTGCTGCCCGCCGTCGTGCTGCTGGGGAACTGGCGGCGCCTGGGCAGCCAGGGCATCTACGCGGCCACGGGCGCCCTCTTCGTACTGACAGGTGGGCCGGTCACGGTCACCTCGTCGGCGGCACGGATAGCGGAGGCGGTCTTCGGCGCGGTCGTCGGTATCGCCGTCAACGCGCTGATCCGGCCTCCGGTGTATCTGCGCAGCACCCGTGCCGCGCTGCAGGACGCGGCGGGCGAGGCGCAGGAGATCCTGGACATGGTGGCCGACCGGTTGGCCGCCGACGAGTGGGACTCCCACACGGCCGGTTCGCTGCACGAGCGTGCGCTGCGCCTGTGGCGCCTCGTGGACCAGGCCCACGCGGCGGTCGGCTGGAGCCGGGAGAGCCTGCGCGTCAATCCCCGCCGCCGCAGCCGCCTCGTCTCGCAGCCGGGTCAGGACTACGACGACGCGGTCACCGTCCTCGACTACGTCGCCGTCCACACCGCGGGCGTCACCCGGGCCGTGCTGGAGTCCTCCGGTGATGAGCGCAAGGGGTGGCGACCGGGCCCGCACGCCGCGAAGCCGTATGCGGACTTTCTGCACAGCAGCGCTCGCGCCATCGGGCTCTATACCCGCAGCCGGTTCGCCCCCGGCGGGCAGGATCAGCAGGCCGACCAGGAGCTCCGCGAGGTGGTCGAGGACCTGAACCGCGCCTTGGCCGATCTACGGCAACGGCTGCTCGGCGCGGCCCCCGACGACCCCGACACCCTGGCGACGTACGGCACCCTCCTCACCCAGGCCCACCGTCTGGCCGACCAACTGGTCGGTCACTGACGGTGGACGGGGACGCGCCTGCGGCAGACCTGGGCGGCGCACCCCGCCGCGCGAGGGGCGTCAGGTCGACCAGACCACGCTGCCGTTGTGCACGATGACCACCTTGGCGTCGGCGCGCAGCACCAGCTGGGCGCCCTCGTGGCCCCAGGTCTGGGAGGCCCAGATGGGGCGGTCCTCGGCGTTGTGGATGACGAGGTTGCCGTCCTGCTGGAAGATCGCACGGTGGTTCTGGCCGAAGGTCATCGAGGCCCAGATGGGCTTGCTCTGCTCGTTGTAGACGACGAGGTTGCCGTCGGTCTGCATGACCATCCGGATGCGGTTGGTGGTCCAGGCCTGGTTGACCTCCAGGACGCTGGTCGCGAAGACGCTCTCGGTGCTCCAGTTCGGCTTCGGGCTCGCCTTGGGCTTGGGCTTCGGCTTCGGCTTCGCGGGAGCGCTGGTCTTGCTGGGCTCCGGGGAGGGCGCGACGGGCGGGGGAACGGCGACCTTCGCAGGCTCGCTCTTCTTGGGCTTCGCCTTCTTCGGGGAGGGACTGGGCGTCTCGGCCACGTAGTCGTCCAGGGCGGCGGGGGCGGAGTTCGGATTCAGGACGGTGTCGGCACCCGCGGTCAGGCCCTTGGGATCGCCGGGTCCGTCGTCCTTGGCGCTGCCGGCCAGCAGCAGCGGTACGGCGATGAGAACCGCGCCCGCTATCGCGGCCCCCGCCAGGACCGGCTTGCGGGGGCGTCCGCTGCCGACGCCGGTGTCCGTCTTGGTACCCGGAGGCGTCGTCCCGACCGCCGCGGCGACCGCGACGCCCTCCTCCGGCGCCTCAGCCGTCCCGGCTGCCGCCGCCGCTCCTGCGGGCGGGGCCGCGGCTTCGACGGTCTCCTCGGGGGGAGGCGTGGTGGCGGCGGTCTCCTCGGGGGGAGGCGTGGTGGCGGCGGTCTCCTCGGGAAGAGGTGCGGTGGCGGCGGCCTCCCCGGCCGGAGCGCTGCCGGACTTCGCCTCGGGGGCTGCGGCCGTGCTCGGCGCCGCCTCGTCCGGTGCGGAGGGGGTGGGCGGTAATCCGGCCTCCCCTTCGCGGGCGGCGGCCGCCTCCGCGTTCGCGCCGGGGGTCTGCTGCTGGGGGGACATGCGGTACTCCTCCTCGGTGGCGGAGCTGTCGGTGGTGTGCGGGGCCCGCGCGATGGCCGGGTCGGACAACGCCGGGGAGCCCGGCAGGCGCTGGTCAAGTGCCGTGCGGGGAGCACCGGTTCGGCCCGGTCGTGGCCGCCGGGTTCCACAAGACCCGCCGCGGTGGCGGCCGCAGGCTGGTCCGACGCCCTTCCGGGCTGCGCGGTCTTCCCGTACGGCCCCGGTCCGGACGTCCTGCCGGAAGGCGCCGTACGCCGACCGGACCGATGGCGTACCCCAACTTAGCCTGTACCGGGGAAGATCAGCCGCCCCACCCGCCCCAACTCTCCCGTCGCTTTGTCCGTCCATGCCTCCTTGCTCCCGGAACGTTCCCCAACCGGGCGGAAAACGGGCACGCGGGCACCCGATACGGGCCCTGCCCGAACCGCCACGGACGAGGCTCGTGTGGCATCCTGTTGGCGCCCCGAGTTGATCAGTGTCGGCGTGCGTCCATGCCGTTCGGCGCTCAAGTATTCGTAGGGACACAAGAGTTCAGGTGGAAATGCGGCCCGGACAGCGGCAGGAGGGCGGGCGCGACGCCCGGCCCGTGGCGCCCGACGGCTCCGGAGCCACCGCCGCCTCCCCTTCACCCGGCGCCGACTCCGTCGAGGCCTCCGACACCCCCGAGATACCCGAGGCCGTGCGGGCCGCCGCCCGCCGGGCGCCGGGGCACTGGATCGGAGTGGTGGACCCCGAGTGGACCGACGAGGGGACCCCGCCCGAGTGGGCGGTGCTGGGGGAGTGGCAGTCGGACGAGAACGGGAGCGTGGGGGACTACCGCGCCAACCCGGCGTACCGGCCTTCCGCTCGGGTGCTCGGCTGGCCGGATCCCACCGACCCGGTGGATGCCGCGGCACAGCGGGCCGCCACCGGCTACGGTTCGGTGGACGAGGCCATCGCGGAGCTCGCCGAAGCGGACATCACGGTGGTGCGCGGACCGGACGGCGGGCCGCTCACGGCCGCCGGGCGGGACGGGGCGCCGGTGGTGCTGTTGTTCACCTCACCGGCGCACGAGTTCATGTCCGCGGCACTTCGGCATGACACGCTCCCCGCCCGGGAGTTGGCCCGCTCCCTGACCGGTTCGGGCACCTTGCTGATGGTCAACGCCGGGGCCGCGGCCCCCTTGCTCGTCCCGGCGGACAGTCTCCTCGCTCCCGCACAAGGGCCGGGTGCAGAGGGGGCGCCCGCGGCGGACGCGGCAGCGGCGGAGGGGGGCTTCGGTGCCCGCTCCGGCCAGGCGGACCGTACCGGTCCCGCGACCGCGGCCCCCTCCGCGGCCCGCACCGACAACTCCCCTGAACCCCGGCCCCACATCACAGGGAGGACCCCGTGACGCGTCCGGTCCAGCACACCCCCGCTTCCCCGCGGTCGGAGTCCGGCTCCGACGGCGAGGAGACGGCCGCGACCGCCACCGCAGTCGCCACTTCAGCCGCCGAGCCCGAGCCCGAACCCGCAGAGGCGAAGACCGGGACCGAGGCCGGAGCTGAGGCCGGCGAGGCGGAGGAGACGGGCGCACCGAGCAGGGCCCCCGAGGTCGAGGAAGGCGTCGGGACCAGCCCCGAGGGCGGGACCGACCCAGGCGACCGGTCCGAGTCCGGGGCCGAAACCGACGCCGGTGCCGCCGCGGCAGCCAAGAGCCGGCTGCCCGCACTCGTGCGGACCATGACCGCGACCGCCATCGACCGGCCGCAGCAGGAGGCCGGTCAGGTGGGGCGGCCGGGCAGGGCGGCGCTGGCCGGGGCCGCGGTCGCCGGTGCGCTGCTCGTGTCGGTGCCGTTCCTGGTACTCGCCGGGGGCGACGACAAGGACAACAAGACGGCCCCGGCGGGAGGAACCGTACTCGGCGGCGGTTCGCCGGAGGCACCGGGCGACTTCGTGGTGACCGAGCCCGACGCCAGTGCCTCGGGCGACGGCAAGAAGGAGTCCGCCAAGCCCGGCAAGCCGGCCAAGGAAGCTCACGCGGGCACCTCGGGGCAGAACTCGGGCAAGGCCACGCCGAAGCAGGACGCCGGCCAGAAGGACAGCCCCAAGGGAGACGCGGGCGAGAAGGACCAGCCCGAGAAGCCCGCCGGAGGGGGCAGGTCCGGCGGCGACGACAAGCCCGCCAACACCGGTTCGGGCGTGACGTTCAGCGCCCCGGTCTCCCTGCGCAGCCACCTCTCCGGCCGCTGCATCGACGTACCGAACGCCGAGTTCGGCGACGGCAAGCAGCTGATGGTGTGGGACTGCAACAACGGCCCCGCGCAGAGGTGGCAGTTCGCCTCCGACGGCACGGTCCGCATCAACGGTCTGTGCCTGGACGTGGCCAACGCGAACTACAACGACGGCACTCCCATCCAGATCGCCTGGTGCAGCGGCAACGCCGCCCAGAAGTTCGTCCTGAACGAGCGGCACGACCTGGTCAACACCGTCGTCGGCAAGTGCGTCGACATCAAGGACAACAACCGGGGCAACGGGGCCTGGCTGCAACTGTGGACCTGCGCCGGGACCGACAACCAGAAGTGGAGCGTCTGAACGGACGCCCGCAGGCCGAGAACACCGCTCTCGGCATCCGTACGCCCCGAAGCCGGGGCATGATGGCTCGGTCGGCTCGCCGACACGCGCCGCCGACGAGGGGGCGCCCGCAGAAGACGCCGCCGGAGCAAGGAGGTTGGTGCGTGTCGCGCCAGGTACTGACGGTCGGTCCGGGGGACCGGGACCGCTACCGGACGATCGGTGAGGCACTCGCGGCCGCCCGTACCGGTGCGCTCATCAGCGTCCAGCCCGGGACGTACGCGGAGAACCTGGTGATCAACACCAGGGTCACCCTCACCGCCGCCGACGGGCGGGGCACCGTCGAGATCCGGCCGCGTTCGGGCAGCGTCCTCGCGCTGCGCGCCGACGCCGTGATGCTCTCCGAACTGACCCTGCGCGGCGGCGACGCCGAACTGCCCGCCGTGGACGTGCGGCGCGGGCAGGCCGCCCTCGACGGCTGCGAGGTCGTCGGCGCCGCCTGGACGGCGATGCTGGCCGGGGGCACCGGTTCCCTGGCGCTGCGGGACTGCCGCGTGAGCAACCCGCAGGGCGCGGGCATCGTGGTCACCTCGACCACGCCCACCACCGTGGAGTCCTGCACGCTCGAGCACCTGGGCACCAGCGGCCTCGTCCTCGCCGAGCAGGGCGAGGTCCGCATCCGCGGCTGCACGGTGCGCGACGCCCGCGGCAACGGCCTGCTCGCCAACGGCGAATCCCGCGGCACCGTCGAGGACTGCGACATCTCCTCCACCGACAAGCCCTCCCTCGCCCTGGAGCAGAACTCCTCCCTCACGGTGATCCGCACCGTGGTGCACGACACCAGCACCGGCGTGCACCTGAGCAGCGCGGGCCGTACGACGCTGGAGGACGTCCGCGTCACCGGCGCCTCCGGCAACGGGATCGCGCTGGCCGCCGGCACCGACCCGGTACTGCGCCGCTGCCGCGTCTCGCGCACCCGCGGCCACGGCGTGTTGGTCACCGACCGGGCCCGCGGCACCTTCGAGGACTGCTGGGTGGACGGCGCGCAAGGCGCCGCGGTGCGGGTCGCCGGGGCCGCCTCCCCGGCCCTGACCGGTCTGACGGTCCGCGACTGCGAACAGACCGGGCTGCTCCTGGAGGAGGACTCGGCGCCCGAGCTGGACCGCCTGGAGCTGATCGGCGGCGCGCCTGCGGTCTCCGTGCGCGGCGGCGCCAACCCGCTGCTGCGCCGGGCCCGGCTGGTGGAGCCCTCCGGCGACGGCATCGTGGCCGGCAAGGACGCCCGGGGCCGCGCCGAGGACTGCGAGATCGTACGGCCGAAGGGCGCGGGTGTGCGCGTGGCCTCCGGCAGCACTCTCTACCTGGCCGGCGGCGGCGTCTCCGACACCGCCACCAGCGGCCTGATAGTGGAGGACGGCGGCAACGTCACCGTCCGCGACTTCCGCGTCGAGATATCCGGCGAGGAGGGCGTGGTGGTGGCCGCGGGCGGCGAGTTGACCGCCAACCGCACCACCGTGCACGCAGCCCAGGGGCACGGCTTCCTGCTCCGCGAGGGCGCGCTCGCCTCGCTCAGCGGCTGCGAGGTCTCCGGCGGCGCCCAGGACGGCTTCCGGGTGGAGTCGACCGCGCCGGTCTCGCTCGTGAACTGCCTCGCCCGGGAGAACGAGGGCGGCGGCCTGGTGCAGACCGCGCCCGGCGAACGGCTCGCCGTGGAGGGCCTGAACAGCACCGGCAACGGCAAGCGGGACGCCTGGGGCACCGGCAGCGCCGAGAACACCGACCCGGCCGGCTCCGGCGCCGCGGACGCGCCCCCGCCGGACCGCGCGGACGGCCCGCTCGGCGCCCTGAACGCGCTGATCGGCCTGGAGAACGTCAAGCAGCAGGTGGGCACCCTGGTCAACCTGACCCAGCTGGCCCAGCGCCGCGAGCAACTCGGCATGTCCGCCCCGCCGATGAGCCGGCACCTGATCTTCGCCGGCCCGCCCGGCACGGGTAAGACCACCGTCGCCCGCCTCTACGGGGCGATCCTCGCCGAGCTGGGATCGCTGCGCAGCGGACACCTCGTGGAGGTCTCCCGCGCCGACCTGGTCGCGCAGGTCGTCGGCGGTACGGCCATCAAGACCACCGAGACCTTCCAACGAGCCCTGGGCGGCGTGCTGTTCATCGACGAGGCGTACACGCTCACGGCGGACAGCGGCAACGGCGGCGCCGACTTCGGCCGCGAGGCGGTGGACACCCTGCTGAAGCTGATGGAGGACCACCGCGACGACGTGGTGGTTGTCGCGGCGGGCTACTCGCGCGAAATGGAGTCCTTCCTCGGGTCCAACCCGGGCCTGGCGTCCCGTTTCTCACGGACCGTCGAGTTCGAGAACTACTCGGTGCCCGAACTGGTCGCGATCATGGAGAACATGTGCGCCCAGCACCAGTACGAGCTGGGCGAGGGCACCGCGGCGGCACTGGCCGCGCACTTCGAGGCGATGCCGAGAGACGCCGGCTTCGGCAACGGCCGTGCCGCGCGCGGGGTGTTCGAGGAGATGGTGGACCGGCAGGCGGTCCGGCTCGCCTCCCAGGCGCAGGTAGGCGAGCACGATCTGCGGCTGCTGCTGCCGGAGGACGTCTCCGCCGCCGCCGCGACGTCCGCCGAGGCCGCCGCTCCGGGCGACGACCCGCTGACCCGCCTCGGCGACATGATCGGCCTGGCCGAGGTGAAGCGCGACGTCGCGGACCTGGTCAACCTCATCACCACCGCCCGCCACCGTGCCGCCGCCGGACTGCCGGTGCCCTCGCTCAGCCACCACCTGGTCTTCACCGGCCCGCCCGGCACCGGCAAGACCACCGTGGCCCGCCTCTACGGCGAGATCCTGACCCAGCTCGGCATCCTGCAGCGGGGCCAGCTGATCGAGGCGGCCCGCGCCGACCTGGTCGGCCGCTACATCGGCCACACCGCCCAGCTGACCCGCGAGGTCTTCGAACGGGCCCGTGGCGGCGTGCTGTTCATCGACGAGGCGTACACCCTCACCCCGCGCGGCGGCGGTGCCGACTTCGGCCAGGAGGCGGTGGACACGCTGCTGAAGCTGATGGAGGACCACCGTGACGAGGTGGTCGTCATCGTCGCCGGATACACCGACGAGATGGAGCGCTTCCTCGCCTCCAACCCGGGCCTGTCCTCCCGCTTCCCGCGCCGGATCGCCTTCGCCGACTACTCCTCCGAGGAACTGGTCACCATCGTGCGCGGTCAGGCCGCGAGCATGGGCTACGAGTGCGGGCCCGGCACCGGACCGCTGCTCAGGGAGTACTTCGAGGCGCTGCCCCGGGACCGTTCGTTCGGCAACGCCCGCCTGGCCCGCCAGGTGGTCGAGGCGATGGTCACCAGGCAGGCGGGACGGCTCGGCTCACTGGCCGCGCCCACCCTGGACGACCTGCGCATCCTGATCCCCGAGGACGTCCCGGCCGCCGCCCCGAAGGCGGCTCCCCGATGACGCCGCGCGCCCACGGGGCCGCCCGCCTGCTGTCCGGCGCCGGCCTCGCCGCCTCGCTGCTGCTGGCCACGGCCGTTCCGGCTCATACGGCACCTCTGTCTCGTCCGCCTGCGGCCGACGAGAAGAAGGGGCAGGAACTGCCCGGTATGCCCTCCCTGCTCGATCCGGAGGCCGAGGAAGCGGCCTGTACTCCCGCCTCCAGGGAGACGGCGAAGAAGCAGGACTGGTCACGTCAGCGCCTCGACCTGGACCGGCTGCGCGGGCACAGCACCGGTGCGGGCGTGACCGTCGCCCTGATCGACACCGGCGTCGCCCCCGACGCCGCCGGCCTCGACGGCCGGGTCACCGCCCAGGGCGCGGCCGCCGAGGACTGTGTCGGGCACGGCACCTTCCTGGCCGGGCTGATCGCCGGCACCGGCGGAGACAGCACGCGCCTCGCCGGGGTCGCCCCGGGCGCGAAGGTCCTGGCGCTGCGTGGCACCGACACGCGCGGTGCGGCGAGCCCCGAGCTGGTCGCGGCGGCCGTACGCGAGGCAACCGAAGCCAGGGCCGAGGTGATCGCAGTCACGGTGGCCCTGCCGCGCCGCGACACGGCGCTGACCGACGCCGTCGCCGCGGCGCGCCGGGCGGGCGCGGTCGTCGTCGCCGCGGCCACCCCGGACCCGCCGTCGCGGGGCGGCACCGACGAGATCCCGTCCCGTGTCTACTGGCCGGCCGGCGAACCCGGCGTCCTGTCGGTCGCCGACATGCTCCCCGGCGGCGTGCGCCCCGACAACTCCCTGCCCACCACGGGCATCGACCTGGCCGCCCCCGGCGCCGGAGTGGTCTCCGGGGGCCCGCGCGGCACCGGCCACTACCTCGGCGCCGGCGCCTCGGTGGCCGCCGCCTACGCCGCCGGTGCCGCCGCGGCGGTCCGGGCCGCCCACCCCGGCGAGGCGCCCGACGCCGTCATCCACCGCCTGACCGCGACCGCCTACCCGGCCGACATCCCCCAACTGGACGCCTACGCCGCCGTGACCACGATCCTCGGCGAGCCGGGTGCGCGGGCGCGCCCCGAGCGGGCCGCGGATCCCGTGACCGTCCGCGACACCTCCACCGCCGACCGCGCCACCGGCCGAGCCACCCTCTTCGTCCTCCTCGGCTCCGCCTCCGTACTCGCCATCCTCTGGGCCGCCTTCACCCTCCCCCGGGCCCGCGCCCGGGGGTGGCGTCCGGCGGCACGTCCGCAGCGAACGGGGGCCCAGCCGGGGCTTGGGGACGCTGAGGCGTCGTAAGGGGCGACCGGGCCGAGTGGCCGCGGTGCGAGGTGCGGTCCGGGGCGTTGTCGCCAACTCTGGTGCGGACACCTCGAGTTGACGCTACGGCCCTGTTCGGGATCGGTATCCGGTGGGTCGGCCGGGCGGAGTGGGGCCGAGGCTCGGAGAGGCTGAGGTGTCGGAGGGGGGCGTCCCGGGGGCGGGTCGG
Source organism: Streptomyces sp. NPDC012935 (assembly GCF_042900345.1). NCBI lineage: Bacteria > Bacillati > Actinomycetota > Actinomycetes > Kitasatosporales > Streptomycetaceae > Streptomyces > Streptomyces sp. NPDC012935. Next base: position 197,885 of record NZ_JBIBBC010000001.1, on the reverse strand, counting down.
GGCACTCGTCACCAACTCCAGTGGGGCTCACGTCAGGTGCCCCCCAGCCGTGCTCGGGGACGGCGTGCGGCGGGTTGCTGGAGCGAGGCGAGGCTCATGGGTCGGTGGCCCCAGGGCCGGGACGGGCCGCGCAGGTGAGGTTCGTTCCTCGGCGGCCCGCACCGGTGCCGTCCGTATCAGCCGAGTCCGGGATGGCGTCCGGCGGGCGGTCGTAGCGGCGGGGCCGCCGCGGCCCGCCGACCCCGACGACCGCGGGGGCCACACCAGGTGGCCCCCGCTACGTGCCTCACATGCCCTCAGCCCTCCTGGGCCCGGCTCTCCTCCACCAATGCCGTCTGCATCAACCGTGCCTTGCGGCGGGCGATGTGCAGGGCGCGGCCAGGCGGGAGGTTGAGGGGCTTCGCGTTGCCGAAGAGGCGGCCCTCGGTGGGCGGGCAGGACAGGAGGACGGCGGGGTTGTTCGCCTCGTCCATACGGCGGATCAGGGCGTCGCTGAGGCCTCGGCCGGCGCCCATGGCGCTGCGGGCGACGACCAGGTGCAGGCCCATCTCGAAGCCGAGGGTCAGATGCTCGAAGAGCGGCTCGAAGGGGCTCTGGAAGGAGTTGCCGGAGACCATGTCGTAGTCGTCGACGAGGATGAACAGCCGCGGGCCGGTCCACCAGTCGCACCGGCGCATCCGGGCGGGGGCGATGTCCGCGCCGGGGACACGGGTCTTGAGCGCGCGGGCGGCGCCGTCGACGGTCTCCTTCAGGTTGTCCAGGGAGATCACGTGCCCGATGCGGTACTCCGCCGGGACGGCATCCACCAGGGTGCGGCGGTAGTCCACCGCGATGATCTTCGCCTCGCTCGGGGCGTACCGGGCGGTGATGCCCTCGGTGATACGGCGCAGCAGATTGGTCTTGCCGCTCTCCGTGTCGCCGACCACGATCAGGTGCGGGGTGCGGCTGAAGTCGTGCCACACCGGCTCCAGGGCGTCCTGGTCGATGCCGAGCGGCAGGCGCAGACCGCCGCCCTCGGTGGGCTGCGGCGCCGGGAGTTCGGCGAGCGGCAGCCGGTGCGGCAGCATCCGCACCGGTGGTGCGGCCGGGCCCGACCAGTGCCTGGCGACCTCGCCCACCAGGTGGGCGACGCCCTCGCCGAGGTCCTCGAGGGAGCCGCTGCCGTCCAGGCGGGGCAGGCCGGCCAGGAAGTGCATCTTGCTGTCGGCGGTGATGCCGCGACCGCCGCTGCGCGGCACCGAACGGGCCTTGCGGGTGTCGATCTCGGAGTCCATGGGATCACCCATCCGCAACTCAAGGCGGGTGGCGGACTGGTCGCGGACCTGCGCGGACAACTCGACCCAGCGGGTGGTGGTGATGAGCAGGTGGATGCCGTAGTTCAGACCGCGGGCGGCGAGTTCGTTGAACTTCGGGACCAGTTCGTCGTAGTCCTGACGGACCGTCGACCAGCCGTCGACCACCATGAACACGTCGCCGAAGGGCTCGTCGGGGAACTCCCCGGCGGCCCGGCGACGGCGGTAGGACTGCATGGAGTCGAGGGTGTGGTCCACGAAGAACTGCTCGCGGCGGGCGAGCAGCGTCATCACCTCGGCGACGGCCCGGTGCACCCGCTCCGGGTTGAGCCGCGCCGCGACCCCGCCGACGTGGGGGAGCGAGGCGAGCTGGGAGAGACCGCCGCCGCCGAAGTCCAGGCAGTAGAACTGGATCTCGGCGGGGGTGTGGGTGAGGGCGAGAGCGGCGATCAGCGTGCGGGCCAGGGTCGACTTGCCGCTCTGGGAGCCGCCCGCGACGGCGACGTGGCCGCCGGCCCCGGAAAGGTCCACGACCAGCGGATCGCGGCGCTGCTCGAAGGGCTTGTCCACCAGACCGACGGGGACCCGCAGCTTGCCGGTGCCGGACCAGCCGGCCGCGGTGAGACCGCGCTCGGGGTCGGCGGTGATGCCCGGCAGCAGGGCGTCCAGCGGGGAGGGCTCCTCCAGCGGCGGCAGCCACACCTGGTGGGCGGCGGGGCCGGCGTCGCGCAGCCGGTCGAGGGCCACGTCCAGCAGGGTCTCGTCGTCGCCCGTCTCCTCGATCTCCGGCTCCGGCTCGGACGCCGGCTCCAGCGTCCGCGGCACCACCCAGCCGCTGGTCCACGGCACCACCTGGCTGGCCACCCGGGCCTGCACCACCGCGCCGGTGCGGCGCCGGTACGTACCGGAGGAGTAGGCGGCGCGGAACCGGGTCAGGGCCTCCACGCCGGACTTCAGATAGCCGCTGCCGGGCTGGGCCGGCAACTCGTAGGCGTCCGGCACGCCCAGCACGCCGCGGCTCTCCATGGCGGAGAAGGTACGCAGGCCGATGCGGTACGACAGGTGGCTCTCCAACTGGTGCATGCGGCCCTCGTCCAGCCGCTGCGAGGCCAGCAGCAGATGCACCCCGAGGGAGCGCCCGAGGCGGCCGATCATCACGAACAGGTCCATGAACTCCCGGTGCGCGGACAGCAGTTCGCTGAACTCGTCGACGACCACGAACAGGCTGGGCAGCGGGATGAGGTCCGCCCCGGCGGCGCGGGCCCGCTCGTACTCCAGCGCCGAGGTGTAGTTGCCCGCCGCGCGCAACAGCTCCTGGCGGCGGATGAGTTCGCCGTGCAGGGCGTCCTGCATGCGCTCCACCAGGGCGACTTCGTCGGCGAGGTTGGTGATGACGGCGGAGGTGTGCGGGAGTTCCTCCAGGCCGAGGAAGGTCGCGCCGCCCTTGAAGTCGACCAGGACGAAGTTGAGGGTCTCGGAGGAGTTCGTCAGCGCGAGACCGAGGACGAGGGTGCGCAGCAGTTCGCTCTTGCCGGAGCCGGTGGCGCCGATCAGCATGCCGTGCGGGCCCATGCCACCCTGTGCGGACTCCTTGATGTCGAGGTCCACCGGGCGGCCGTCCACGCCGACGGCGATCGGCACCCGCAGCCGGGCGGACCCGGTGTGCCGGTCGAAGAGGACCTTCGGGTCGTGCCGGTGCAGATCGGGGATACCGAGCAGGGTGGTGAGCTCGACGTCGGCGTCCAGCGGCTGCGCGATGTCCGTGCCCAGGCTCATCCGGCGGGCGGTCAGCAGCCGGGCCAGCGACTCGGCGCCGAGCGGGCCTAGCCGGTCCGGGCGGCCGAGCGCGACGGAACGCTCCTTGCGGCTGCGGTCGGTCCGCACCAGGTTCACCCGGTCCGGTCCGACGGTCAGCCGCAGCGTGTTGCGGCCGGGCCGCCAGCGCAGCGCCCCGGACACGTCCAGGAGCACGGCATTGCGGTAGCCGTGGCCCTCCCAGCGGTGGCCCTCGGGGACGGTGACGCCGTCCAGGACCACGACCGTGTAGGGCTCGTCGCGGCCGGGGCGGGCGTCCGGGTCGAAGCCGGGACGCTCGGCGAACTCGGCGCCGAGCAGATCGTCCAGCTCGGTGAGGTCGGCGGTGATCCGGCGGACCTGGCCGGCGCCGTCCTCCTCGTGCGGGTGCAGCGCGTGCGGCAGCCACTTGACCCACTCCCAGTCGGGCCGGCGCTCGTCGCTGACGCAGACGGCGAGCCACAGCTCCTCGGGCGCATGGAACACCGCGAGCTGGCCGAGCATGGCGCGCACCAGGGCCCGTACCGCGTCGGCGCCCGGACCGGTGTTCTCGGCCCGGCTCTCGCCGCTCGCCCCGTACGACGCGGCCCCCGGCTCGGCCACCGCCTCGCCGGGTGACTCCTCGGGGCGCAGCATGACCCGCGCGGAGGAGCGCAGGTAGAGGCCGAGGGGTTGCTCGGGGATGGTGGAGTAGGCGCGGATGAAGCGGCGCAGGGCGTGCGCACAGAGCGGTTCGAGGTCCTCCACCGGGCGGGTGGAGACCGGGTTGAGGGTGAGGGCGAGCTGCTGTTCGCCGATCGCGAGCCGGACCTCGCCGAAGTCCTCGTCGGCCGGGCGCCGTTCCCACAGCCGTGAGGTGCGGGCCAGCGAACGCAGGGAGGCGGGCTCCGGGTGGCGCCAGGCGAGCGCCCGCTGCTGCTCCGTGATGGTGCTCCGGACCCGCTTGCGCATCTGCGCCAGATAGCGGAGATAGTCGCGACGTTCTCCCTTCAGGCGCTGCTTGCGCTCGCTGGAGCGGCGCATCAGCTGCCCCAGCAGCATGGCACCGGCGGAGAGCGCCATGACGCCCATCGCCAGATACATGAAGACGCCGTTGCCGCCGCCCGGGCGCAGGAACATCAGCATCATCGACACCGACATCAGCGCCATCGGCAAATAGGTCCATATCGCCGAGGTGTCCGGCACCGTCTCAGCGAGAACCGGCGGCTCCTGGAGGGTCAATTGCCCGTCGGGCATCTCGGGTCCGCGCCTGCGGGCCGGCCGGCGAAACAGCACCACACTCAAGGAACGAAACCTCCGGTTTCACTGGCTTTCCGGCCCGCGCCGAATAGCGGCACACCCGGTAGCGGGAAAGACCGCACCGCACCCATTCTGCGGGTCCCGGGCGGCGCGGTGAACGCCGGATGAATGTTGTGAGCTGAAAGCGGGGGAGGGTCAACTCCCCCCGCACTCAACTGCATACCGGACAAGGAGTCCGGTCCGCAGCACGATCCGGCGGGCGTAGGCAGTAGTCTGCATTCACGTAACGCGACCTGTCCACGCGGGAGAGGTGGTTTCCGGGCGCACGGACACAATTCCCTTGTCCGACCGCCCGGTTCTGGGCCGCGCGGGCCTTACGTACTCTGCGCACGGCTCCTCTCCCAAGGAAGTCCTTCTGTCAAAGCCCCCCACGGAAGACGAGAGTTCAGCTGATGACCGACAGCGCGGTGGCCCAACTGTGCCGCCTGACCGTACGTGCGCCGAGCGTCTCCGTCGATCTGGCCGTGCCCGCCGACGTGCCGGTCGCCGATCTGCTGCCGACGCTGCTGCGTTACGTCGGCGAGGAGGCCGAGGAGGCCGGGCTCGACCACGCAGGATGGGTGCTGCAGCTGCTCGGTGACGCCCCCCTCGACGAGGAGAGCACCCTCGCGCGGGCCGGGCTCGCCGACGGGGACGTGCTCTATCTGCGCCCGCACACCGAGGCGTTGCCCGAGGCGAGGCTCGACGACCTGGTCGACGGCATAGCCGACACCGCGGGCCGCAGGCTGCACACCTGGCACCCCGAGGCGGCCCGTGGGCTGCTGGTGGGCACCACGGTGGCGACCGTGGTGGCCGCACTGGTGCTGGTGTTCTGGCCAGGGGTGACCGGCTCGGGTTCGATCAGGGCCGCCTGTGCGGCCGTCGCGGGGGTGCTGCTGCTCGCGGGCGCGGGTACCGCCAGCCGCGCCGTCGGTGAGCGCCTCTCCGCGACCGCGCTCGGCCTGCTGGTGGCACCCTGCCTGGCACTGGCGGGCTGGGTGCTGCCCGGCGGCGAGCTGACCGGCCCGGACGCGGCGCGGGTCGTGGGCGCGCGGCTGCTCGCCGCGGGCGCCGCGGGCGCGGGCGGTGCGGTCCTCGCGCTGGCCGCCACCGCGGTCGGCGCCCCGGCCCTGCTGGCCACCGCGGTCGTCTCGGTGGCCACCGCGATCGCGGGCGCCCTGATCGGGTACTCGGGCCTGGACGCACCGGCCGCGGTGTCCCTGGTGGCGGCGGTCGTCGCGCTGGCGGCCGGGACCGTCGCACCGTTCGCCTTCAAGCTCGCCGGAATGCGGATGCCCGCCCTTCCCTCCTCCGCCAGCCAGCTCCAGGAGGGCATCGAGCCCTACGCGGGCGACGAGGTCGCCGAGCGCACCGAGCTGGCCGGACGCTGGGTCACCGCGCTCTTCGCCGCCACCGGCACCGTCGCCGCGGCCGCCCTCGTCGTCATCACCCAACGCCCCGACCTGCCCGAGGTGTTGACCGCGGTCACGCTGAGCCTGCTGCTGCTCCTGCACTCCCGCGGCCTGGTGCACATCGGGCAGCGGCTGACCCTCGCCGTGCCCGGCGTCTGGGGGCTGCTGCTGCTCGCCCGCGCCTGGGCGGTGGACAGCCACGGCGACGGACGCCTGGTGGTCTTCGCGGTGCTGCTCGGCGCCGCGGCCGCACTGGTCATCGCCGCCTGGACGGTGCCCGGCCGGCGGATGCTGCCGTACTGGGGCCGGGCGGCGGAGATCGCGCACACCGGCTTCGCCGTGGCGCTGCTGCCGCTCAGCCTGTGGGTGGCCGGGCTCTTCGGCTGGCTGCGCGGCCTGTTCGGCTGAGCCACCCGCACTCCGGCAAGAGAACGAAGTCGAGGAGAGGCCGTGCAGTCCAAACGCGACCAGGTACACGCCCACAGCTTCATGATGGGCAGGCTCAGTTCAGGCCTGCTGATGGCCGACCCGGACGCCCCGGAGAGCCCCCTCGGGCGCACCACCCGCGGAGTGGTCTTCGGCGTCCTGGCCACCGTCCTGATCGGCGCCGGCGCCACCGTCTACGGCCTGCTGCGCCCCGGCGGGAACGACGCCTGGCGCGACGGCGACCACCTGGTGGTCAACCGCGACACCGGCGCCCGCTACCTGTGGACCGGCACCGACGGCGTACTGCACCCCGTGCGCAACTACGCCTCGGCGCGGCTCATCGGCGGGTCCGACCTGGAGACCGTGGACGTCGGCACCGCCTCGCTGCGGGACGTCCCGGTGGGCGCCCCGGCCGGCATCCCCGGCGCCCCCGACACCGTGCCCGAGCCCGGCCAACTCGACAACGGCGCCTGGCACATGTGCGTCACCGGGCCGGGCGGGGCGCTGCCCGACACGTCCGGTGCCGTGGCGAACACCGGCGTGGACGAGCCGGGCGCCACCACCGTGGTCGCCGGGGCGCCGCTGGACTCCCGCGGCATCGGCGCCGACCGCGCGCTTCTGGTGCGCGGTCCGGACGACACCGAATACCTCGTGTGGCGGGGCAGCAGACTGCCGCTGGACCGCGCCTCCGACGCCCGCAACGCCCTCGGCTACGGTTCCGAGCAGCCGATGCCGGTCTCGGCGGCCTTCCTCGACGCGCTGGCCCCCGGCCCCGCCCTCAAGCCTCCCGCGGTACCGGGACGCGGTGCGCAGGGGCCCGAACTCGGAGGCGAAGCCAGCCGGATCGGCCAGCTGTTCAAGGTCAGCGTGCCCGGCGGCGGCAGCACCTACCACCTGCTGCGCAAGGACGGCCTGGTGCCGCTGACCCGGCTCGGCGCCGCCCTGGTGCTGGGCGACCCGGCCACCCAGAAGGACGCCTACCAAGGACAGTCGCCCGAAGTGCGCACGGTCGGCGCGGACGCGCTGCGCGAGCACCGGGCCACGGACCCGGGCCCCTCCGCATCCGCGGAGCTGCCGGACGCGCCGCCTCTCCCGCAGTCCGCGCCGCGCGGCACCGCGCTCTGCGCGCAGGTGGACGGCGACGACGGCGGCGCCCGGATCCGGTCGGTGCTGGTCCCCCTGACCCGGCTCACCCCGGTCGCGGTGCCGCAGGGCACCGCCGAGCCGCTGAAGCCGGCCTGTGTCCCGGTCGACGCCACCGTGGTTCGGCCCGGACGCGGCGCCCTGGTCAGGGCCCTGCACGCCAGCGGCGCCGCGCATGCCGGGACCACGTACCTGGTGGCGGAGAACGGCGTGAAGTACCGGGTCTCCGCGAAGAATTCGCTGGCCGCCCTCGGGTACGGAACCGGGGACATCGGCTCGGTCCCCGCTCCGCTGCTCGCGGCTCTCCCGACCGGCGCGGACCTCGACCCGGCCGCCGCGTCCGGCGCAGCGGAACCCAAGGTCACGGCACCGGCGTGCGGTGTCGCCGGACAGCCGGAGCGCAGCGAGACGAACGCCGAGAAGGACAAGGCGGACACGGCACGCTGATCGCGGCAAGGAACTCATACCGTGCCGAAGAAATGGAAAAGGGCGGGGGCAGCAGAAGTATTCAGCCAAACTCGGCGCCGCGGGTGTGAAGTTCGAGGAGTCATCCCGGGATCGAGCGCGGCGGAGAACCTCAAATAAAGCTCTGAAATATCAGCCGGCGGCACCCCTGAAATCCGGCGGAAGCGCTTTCCCGGTCCGGATGCGGTCCTCGCCATGCCCGCTTACCTACTTCGCGTGCCCGCTTTCTGCCCGCATCGCGTTGCCCGGCGGACAGGTTCACATCCGCTGCCCCGCTGGTCGGGTGCGCGCGTTCATATCGCGGAAACCTCCGCACAACTCCCTTGCCACGCAGGAATTCTGGGGTCAGCTGACCGATGCTCAAATCTTCCCTGCGCGCGTTGCGCGGAACGCTCAGTTCTCTTTAGCCTCAGCGGGCAACGATGCGTCGAGACAAGCCTGAACGAAGGGAGCGCGACATGGCGGACAGCGCCGCGAGGAAAGCGGACTATGCCAAGGGCTTGGGGGGTGTCTCCTCCCTGGAGTCGGCCCGGAGCCAGGTCGAGAAGATCCAGAACAACGTCGCTGAGATCGCCGCGCGTTCGGGTGTCGGCGGCGACGAGGGCCAGGCCCTGCTGAAGCTCTTCCGCAGCTGGAACGCCGAGGCGCAGAAGGTCGTCATCCAGATCAGCAAGATGGTCGACGCGCTCCAGGAGAACGTGACCTCCGCCAACCGCCTGGCGCAGGAGAACCAGGACCTGACCGAGGTCCTCAACAGCAAGACCAGCCAGGGCGTCTTCGAAGCGCTGCGCTGACCCACCCCGGCAGCACCGGCCCTGCGTACGGCGAGGCCGGCCCCCCTGAGCTTCCCGGGCGCCGACGCCCGGCCGTCCGAGAGGAGACGTCATGGCCGACGGCATCATCGACGTGCAGTACCCCGCGGTCCGTAATGCCATCGAGGAGCTGATGGCCCAGACCCAGCAGATCATCACGACCCTCAACAACCTGGAGGACGAGCTGAAGCCGCTCGTCACCTCCTGGGAGGGTTCGGACCAGGAGACGTACCGCCAGGTCCAGGCGGAGTGGGACCAGGCCACCAAGAACATGGCGATGCTCCTCGGCGACAACGGCGAGCTGATCCAGACCATCCACGACAACCACTCCCGCGACGAGCGCCGGAGCGCAGACAACTGGGGGAACGTGCGGGCCCGTTAGGGCCTCGGCCGGAGTTTCCCTCTGTCCGGCCGAAGGGCGGGACCGGCGGCCGGACGGCGCGACCGCAGGACGCCGAACCACCCGTATCCCGTTTCACGGCCGGTTCGGCGACGCGGTCGGGACGCCGCCCGAGGACCCTGTAGGCGGACGTGCCGACGCCGACGCCAACGCCGGCGAGCGGGCGGGAACCTCCGGACCGACCCCGTGTGCCCACCCGGCACACGGGCCCGCCGGCCCGGCCGTCGCCCGTGAGCGGGGCGTCCGCCGGGCTCCCGTATCCCCGTCCGGCACCAAGCGGCAGGAGAGCGTCCCATGGCCGGTGAGAAGGCCGACGTCAAGCATTTCGACCTCAAGCAGATGGAGAACTTCCGGGACAACGAGGTGCAGCCGGTGTACACCGCCGCGAAGAAGCACAAGGAGGACGGCGACGGGTCCCACATCCGCCCGCTCGGCCACCTCATCGACGGCCACACCACACCGGAGAACCTCGCCCAGGACAAGCAACTCCTGCGCATCGGCAGGATGGTGACCGAACCCCTGGTCTCGGGACCGAAGCTGATCGAGGACATCCGCACCGCGGCCGAGGCCATCGACAAGCTCCTCGGTGACCAGATGGACCTCTTCAAGGAGCTGAAAGAGGCGCTCACTGACACGATCGACGAGGCCAACAAGACCAAGGACAAGAACCTCGACGCGATCGACGCGCAGACGCTGCTGCAGACCTTCGACGAGGTCGACACCCTCACCGCCGGCACCACCGGCGACCCGGACGACGAGTCCTGACCAACCGACCAGAAAGGGCGCCCGGTGGCCGATCGCTACGATCCCAACTCCGTCGCCAACCTCGACAAGTTCGACAATGCCGGCGACCCGTCGAGCGACACCTGGGCCACCCTGGTCACCCACATCACCGGCTACCCGGTGCCGGACCGCAACACCGTCTTCGACACGCTGCGCTCCGAACACGGCGGCAAGCTCTTCCGGATGGACATCAAGGAGCGCAGCCTCTCCCTGCTCGTCAAGGACTCCGGCTTCCTGACGAACAAGGGCGAGGACTACGACATCTGGTTCTTCGACAGCGGCAAGAAACGGTCCATCATGCAGGCCCGGATCGTCTTCGAGGGCCGCGTGAAGGCAGGCGAAGAGATCATCTTCGCGGGTCCGGGTTCGGACAACGTCCATGACGCGCAGGTCCGTGAGGGCAACGAGTTCACGGACTACAACAAGGACAAGATGAGCACCATCCCGCTCGCCCGGTACATGAACGGGCCGCGGGCGGCGCTCCTCGCCCTGCTGGGCGGCAACACCCAGGACGCCCGGTTCAGCAACCTGGGCGTACCCGGCGCCGACGTGGTGGACCTGAACTCCTTCAACACCACAGGGGAGTCCTTCGACTTCGCGGCCAAGTTCTTCCGGGACCACGCGGTGGTGCTGAAGGACTGGGAGGACCGCTTCGGGCGGGACGACGCGAGCTGGAAGGGCGAGGCTGCGGAGGTATTCCGCAGCCTGCTGCAGAAGATCCGCGAGAACTACGACAGTTACGTCGAGACCTTCGACTCCAACCCGGGCTCCGGCGACGAGACCGGCACCGGCAACACGGTGTACTCGCGCGCCCTGTCACTGGGCCGCAAGTACCTGGTGGACTCCGCCAACAAGCTGCTGGAGGCGTGGCTCGCCTGGGCCAAGTCCCCGTACTACGACCCGCACCAGGTGCTGCGCTACGTCCTGGACGACCTCGCCCAGTGGGTGGACGCGAACAACGTCGCCAAGACCGACATCAAGTCGTACACCTCCCGCTACACCACCACCGTCAGCCACAGCCCGCAGGGCGGCTTCTCCCAGGTGCATCCCGACTACGGCGACCTCACCGACATCGCGAACTGGGCGAAGGTCGGCGACAAGGCGGTGAAGATCTGGAGCCAGGGCGTCGACGAGTTCCTCGGCAAGCCCGCCGCCCAGGTGCAGTCGGCCCTGAACAACCACTTCCTCGACCTGGGCGACGACTTCTCCGACAACGTGCCCAAGCCGAAGTCGACCAGCACGGCCGCGGAGGAGTACGAGGAGCGCAAGGCCGAGGAGGCGCAGGAGGAGATCAACCGGCAGAACGAGGAGAACCGCAAGTACCAGGACGAGCTGCGCGCCGAGCAGGAGCGGCAGCGCGAGGAGGACCGCAAGTACCAGGAGGAGCTCCGCGAGGAGCAGCGGCGCCAGCGGGAGGAGGACAAGAAGTACCAGGACGAGCTGCGCGAGGAGCAGAACCAGCAGCGCGAGGAGGACAAGAAGCTCCAGGAGGAGCTGCGCAACGAGCAGAACCAGCAACGCGAAGAGGACAAGAAGTACCAGGACGAGCTCCGCGAGGAGCAGCGGCGTGAGCAGGAGGAGGCCAAGCGCGAGGCCGAGGAGCAGGCCAAGGCCATGCAGGAGAGCCTCGGCGGCATCAACGACCCGGCCGCCGTCACCGAGCAGAACCTCGGCAACCTGGACCAGCTGCTGAACCCGACCACGGTCACGGAGAGCCTGGGCGACCTCGGCGACGTGAACAACCCGGGCGGTGAGCAGGAGGCCCTCACGAGCACCCCGCCGCCGATCACCACGAACCTGGGCAACCTCGGGCCGCTGAACAACGGACCGGGCGGGACGAACAGCTCCGCCAACGACGCGATCACCGAGAACCTCGGCAGCCTCGGCGGCCTGAACGCCGGCGGCGGCTCCCTCAAGACCCCGACCGGCGGCAACACCCAGCTCAACGACGGCAAGCTCACCACGGACTTCCCGGACGGCAGCAGCACCAGCTTCGACCCGGACAGCGGGGTGCTCACGACCACCCATCCGGACGGCAGCGTCACCACGCAGAACCTGGGCGACGGCACCAGGGTGACCAACCCGGACGGCTCGGTCACCTCACTCGGCGACGACGGCAAACTGACGACCACGTTCCCGGACGGCACCACCCAGACCGTCGATCCCACGACCGGGCAGACCACCACGACCAACCCGGACGGCACGACCACCACGACCGACCTGGGCAGCCTCGACGGCCTCAACAGCGGCCTCGGCGGCGGCGACGGCGTGCTCGACACCCCGACCGGCGGCAGTACCCAGCTGACCAGCGGCGGCGACCTGACGACCGACTTCGCGGACGGCAGCCGTACCAGCTTCGACCCGGACAGCGGGACGCTCACCACCACACACCCGGACGGCTCGACCACCACGACCGACCTCGGCAACGGTAACGAGGTGACCAACCCGGACGGCTCGGTCACCTCACTCGGCGACGACGGCAAGCTGACGACCACGTTCCCGGACGGCACCACGCAGACGGTCGACCCGACGACCGGGCAGACGACCACCACCGATCCGGACGGGAAGACCACCACCGAGAACCTGGGCGGCCTGGGCAACCTCAACAGCCAGAACGGGCTCGGTGACCTGGGCGACCTCAACCCCGATCTGCCCACGGAGTCCATCGGCGACCTGGGCGACCTCGGGAACCTCAACACCGACCGCGCCGGCCTGGAGACCCCGACGGGCGGGAACACCGCCCTTCAGGGCGACGATTTCGCCACGACCTTCGCGGACGGCAGCAAGGCCGTCTTCGACCCGGACACCGGGACGCTCACCACCACCGACGCGAACGGGTCCACCACGACCACCGACCTCACCCACGGCGCGAAGGTGACCAACCCGGACGGCTCCACCACCGTCCTGGACAACGGCAAGCTGACCACCACGTTCCCGGACGGCAGCACCCAGGTGATCGACCCGGACACCGGCATCGCCACCGTCACCGACCCGCAGGGCAACACCGAGACGGTGGACCTGCACGACCTCAACTCGCAAGACAGTCGCGGCGATTCGGGCGTACTCGACGACCTCGGCGGTCTCGGCGACCTCAACGGGACCGGCGGCGGTGCCGGAACCAGCAGCCGGGACGTGTCGCTCTCCGATCTGGGACTCGGCGGCGGCGTGGGCGCAGGGGCCTCCGGCGGCGGCCTGTCCGCAGCGGACGCCCCCGGCGGACTCGGTGCCGAGCCTCTCTCCGACGGTGCCGCCGCGAGCGAGGGCACCCCGCTCGCTCCCGCCGCCACGGCCGGCGCCCCTGGCGCGCCCGGCACACCCGGCAGCCCAGGGATGCCGATGGGCGGCGGCATGGGCGGCATGGGCGCGGGCGGCGAGAAGGGCAACGGCGAGCGGGTGCGTGCCGTCCTGGTCGACGCGGCGGAGGAGAGCGAGCGCCGCAATCGCCGCCGACGCAGCCCGTGGAACCGCCAGGAGGACAGCGACACCTTCCTGGCCCCGGCCTCCCGGGTGGCGACCACCGGCGGCGACAGCCCCGAGGAGGAGACGGAGCCGGGCCGCAGGGTCACCAGCTCCGCCGACTTCCTGGAGGAGGACACGGACGTGTGGGGGACCGAGGACGGCGGCACCCCGGCCGTCATCGGGCGGTGAACACCGCGCGGCCCGGCGTGCCCACCGCGCGGAGAGGAATCCCACGGGCCCCGGCTTCCGCTGCCGGTGCCTCACCAGGCAGGATCGGCAGGGAAGTTGATGAAGCGGGCGACGCAGAAGGGCAGGAGCAGCCGTGACTGAACCGCTGGAGAAGCGCCTCGAAAAGGCGATGGCCGAACTCCAGGCGGCCCAGGAAGCAGTCGCGCGCACCGAACGCGAGCTGCGGCAGGCGTCGTTCGCGGTGCTCTCCTCCGACCGCGCCGTCCGCGCCACCGTGGGTCCGCAGGGCGAACTGTCCGGGATCGAGTTCCTGGAGAACAAGTACCGAGACATGTCCCCCCAGGAGCTGGCCGCCAGCGTCCTGGAGGCGGCGAACGCGGCCCGCCTGAAGATGAACCGGCACGTGATGAAGGCGATGGCGCCCTTCGCCGAGCCCAGCAGCAACGTGCCGGAACTGAAGGGCTTCGAGCTGGACTGGGAGCGCATCTTCGGCCCCGAAGTGCTGCGCGAGGACGACGAGGACACGGCGCGCGACGGCCAGGCGGCCACCCCCGCCTGGCGGGACGCGCTCGGCGAGGACGGGGAGGACTGACCATGGGGCAGCGGTACTACGTCGACCCGCACCGCATCGAGGCGCTGGCGAGGCAGCTGGAGGAGATCGGCACCCTCGCCACGAGCATCACCGAGGAATTCCTCGACGAGCTGGCGCCCACGGTCAGGTGGCCCGGCACGGAAGGCGAGTTCGCCGAGAAGGCCAAGCCGCAGGAGCAGAAGGAGCGGCAGACCACCAAGGAAACGATGATGTCCATCCGTGACGCGCTGGTCGGCATCACCGACGCCACGGTCAGCCAGGTCCGGATGATGAAGGACACCCGCGACCGTAACCTCGAGGACATCGAGCGGGGCGACAACCGCATCAGGACCAACGGGTTGAACGGCGACGGCGGCCCGGGCGGGCATGGCCGCCGCTGACCACCCCCGCACCGCCGGCCGCTCCCGCATCACGCCGGGAGCGGCCGCTCCGTCCCGCCCGTACGGTCCCCAGGACGGCCCCCGATGAGCATCCAGGCATCGCCCGAGGTCAACGCGATGATCTTCATCCTCACCGGGGAGAAGCTCATCGACGCCGACGAGGACCTCGCTTACGACAGCCGACAGCCCTACTCAGGACTGGGCCGCAAGCTGGACCGGATGTCCGCCCTGATCGACAAGTCGATCCACGACATCGCCGAGGTCATGCCGGACGACCTGGCCAAGTCGTACGCCAAGGCGATGGGCATGCTCATCGACGACGGCGGCAAGAACTACCTGCGCGACTTCGCCGAACAGCTGGACAAGATCGCCGAGGGCCGGCGCAAGACCTCCATGGACATCATGGAGTCCAAGTGGCAGGTCATCGCCGAGGTCATCCGGCTGCTCATCGAGATCGCCATCTATCTGGCGATGTCCTTCTTCACCGGCGGCGCCTCGGCCAGCCAGATCATGATGGCCAAGCTGCGCAGCCGGTTCCTGATCCTCACCACGCTCACCCATCTGCTCCAGCGGCTGCACATCGCGCCCTCGCTGACCGAGGCGTTCGCCGAGGCGTTCACCACGTTCGCGGTGCGGCTGGCGATGATGAACTTCGCCCCGGACGGCCGCCGCCCCGACGGCTTCGACTGGAACGACATCCTCAAGTCCGCCGCGTTCGGCGCCGCTGCGGGCTTCTTCACCAGCGTCTTCGACAACTTCGCGAAGAACATCGTCAAGAGCTACGACAACAACTTCCTCAAGAACGGGCCGGACCTCGACTTCAAACCGACCCCCAACCCCAACCTGCGCAACACCCCCGACCTCGACTTCAAGAACAACAGTCCCAACCCCAAGCCGGACCCCGACCCGAACAACAGCCCTGACCCCAGCCCCAACCCGAACGGGAACGGCCCCAACCTCACCGACAACCCGCCGGTGACGTTCCGCAACGACCCGCTCTCCTTCCGGAACAACCCCGACCTGTGGCGCAACAACCAGCTCCTGCGCAACAACGCCGACCGGCCGGGCGCGCTGGCCGGGCACTACGGAATCAAGGGGACGGCCGACTTCCTCGCCGCCGGCGCCGGTGAGTCGGTCGCCGAGATCCTGATCAAGGGCGCCTTCGAGGGGGACTGGTCCACCAGTTGGTCCACCTTCGTCGGCGCGGGCGTGAGCAGCCAGGTCGAGGCCACGCTCACCGACACCGCCCAGAACAGCGGCGCCGAGCTGCGCCACGTCATCGACAAGATGCGCAACCAGCCGCCGACCGTCTCCGGTGACACGGCGGACACCGGCGACTCCGACACGCGCGACTCCTCCGACTCCTCCCGCTCCCAGCACGGTGACGGCCCCGACCGCACCGACGGCCCCTCGACCGTGAACACTCCGGGCGGCGTCGGCTCCTCGTCCACCTCACCCCAGCCTGTCACCCAACAGAACACCGGGCAGGGCGACTTCACCGGCAGCCAGTCTCCTCCGCCCTACTCCGCGGAGAACCTGCCGCCGTACACGACCGTGGACCCACCGCCGTACTCCCCGGGCACGCTGCCCGTGACCGCCGCCGAGAACGCACTGTGGCAGCAGGTCCACAACGGCCCCGCCGAGGTCCGCGAGCAGGCGCTGCGCGACATCGCCGCCCTGCGCGGCGCCGGGCCGCCCGGCAGCACGGAGATCGGCGTCCGCGACAGCCTGCACAGCAACCTGTCACAGGTGCCCGAGGTCCGGGTGGTGCCCGCCGGGAACGGCCCGGCTGCCCAGGTCGATGCCGACCAGGTCCGCCGCGCCCTCGACGGCTTCGGCACGCCGGTCACGGTGGACGACCCGCTCACGTCTTCCGTGGAGGTGGGTGGGCAGGACGACCGTACGGGTGCGGCGCCGGGGCAGGGGAGCGGTGGTCCCGTCGCCTCCAACGGCTCAACCAGCGCAAACGCGCCCGGCACGGGCACTGGCGGCCGGCCGGGCGGCGCCCACACCGGCGGAGGCCCCCCGGCCCCCACCGCCACCCGAACCCCGGACGGTGCGGCCCAGGTAGACGCCTCGCAGACGACGACAGACGGCTCCCAGCAGACCTCGCAGCCGCCGGAGAACACGTCCCCTGCGCAAAACATTTCCTCTGCGGGGGACACCTCCACTGTGGGGGACACGTCCTCCCAGGAGGCCACGTCTTCCACGGACTCCCATTCCTCCACGGAGAACGACTCTGCTCCGGACACCACCTTCTCGTGGGAGCCCACTCCTTCTCCGGACACCGTCAACTCACCTGACGTCGCCATCACTTCGGACTCCATCGGCAGCGTCTCCACCCTGGCGGCGGACCTCACCGCCGCTCCGCCGAAGGTGGGCACCACCGGCTCGTACGCCGACACGCGTGACGCACTCGACATCAGCGGCGTAACTACGGCACCGCCGCTGACGATCGTGGTCTCCTCCGAGGTGCCCCCGCCGCGGGAGGGTTCGCCGGAAGCCACCGCGTTGCTGGACGGGGCCGGGACGGACCGGGCCGTGGTGCTCGGGCCGGCGGTCACACCCGAGGGGGCCGCGCGTCCGGTTCGCGCCGCCGTCGAGCTGACCCGCGAAGGGCCGGGCGCTCCGGTACGCGTACGGCCGTTGACCGGCCCGCCGCCGCCCACCATGCCGGAGGACGGCATCACGGAGGCCACGGACGCCAGAACAGTCACCACGGAGACCGCCTTCCCCGGCGCGGACGTACTGCTGCCCCTCGCCGACGCCCTTGGACCTGCATCCCGCCCCACCACCCTGAGCACGGCGACGACCGACAGCGACCCGGTGAGCACCATCACGGCGCCGCCGCCCGCGAAGGTGCTCACGGAGACCACAACGCCCTTGCACGGCAACGGAGTCGACTCAGACTCCAAGGTCGTCACCACCATCACCACCGAACCCCCAGCGGCCAAACTCACCACCCTGTCCCGCCCCTGGACCGAGCCGGCCACCGATCTGCACCTGGAGTCGGGCCACGGCAACGGAACCGGCGGACAAGACACCGGTCCGGGCGGCGATGGCACTCCGCCGCTCCCACCCCCGCTCAGCACGCCGGACAACACCCCGGCGACACCCCCCGTAGCACCCCCGCCGCCGGGACGGCTCGTCGTACGACCGGTGGACGACAGCGGCAACACCGGCGACGGGAACCGGCCCACGCGCACCACGGGCGAGCCGTTCGTCACCACCCTGGACGGCCACACGGTCCCCGTTGAACAGCTCCGACGCTGGGTGCCGGACGCGGCAGTGAAACCCCGACCCGGGCGTGCTGTGCAGACGTTGACCATCTCGCAGAGCCCCGCCGAGGACGGAACGTCGCACGGGACGGCACGCCGGACTCTGCTAGGCCAGGACACCTTCCGTGGTGTGCGCACCACCTCCGGCCCCCTCACCACCCCGGGGACCGACTCCGTCCAGCCCCCGCCCCGTACCGTGTTCACCGGCCCCCCGACCCCCCTCCCCGGCTCGGGCACCGAGCAGGGCGCCGACTACTTCGCCGGGCACGGCACCCCCCGTACCGTCACCCTCGGCACCGACGACGCGGCGCGCCCCACCGTGAAGGTCAGCGGTGTGCAGCTGGGCGAGGTGCTCAAGTCCTGGGCGCAGGACGGCGATCAGGACCGGCCGCTGGTGCTGTTCTCCTGCGAGACCGGGCGGCAGCCGCAGGTGGCGGGCCTGCCGGTGGCCCAGCACGTGGCGAACCGCACCGGGCGGCCGGTGTACGCGCCGACCACCGAGGTGGGCACGGCCCGGGACCGGGACGGCGACGTCCGCCCGGTGCTCACCGAGGGCCCGGACGGGCCGGGCAGGTGGCGGCTGTTCACCCCGGAGCCCAGCGGCGCCGACCTGGACGGGCTGGCGCGCGACGCCGGCCTGCACACGGGCCCGGAACCGGCCGACGCCTTCGCCCGGGCCCGTACCCTCCAGCAGATCCGCACGTTGCGCGACGCCCTCGGCACGGACGCCGAACAGCGCCCGGAGAACCGGGAGTTGCTCACCGGTCTGGCCTATGTGGACGGCCTGCGCTGGCTGAGCCCGGACACCGCGGCCCGCTACGGCGACGGCCGCATGACCCCGGATCTGCTGCGCCGTATGGTCTCCGACTGGGCCGCTGCCACGGCCGGTGCCACCGTCGATCCGGTGAGCGGCCCCACCGTCGAGCAGTACACCGATTTCCTGCGTGCCGCAGCCGAGCTGCGCTCCACCGCCGGCCCCGACACCACGCTCGACGCGCTGCTGCCCCCGCCGCCGCCCGCGCTCCCGCCGACCACCCTGGTCTCGCCGGAGGACGTGCGCGGACTCGCCTACGCCCCTTCCGCGCAGATCACCTGGTCGCTCTCCGACACCCCGCTGCCGCTGTCCGAACTGGCCCTCAGTCCCGAGGACACGGCCGAACTCGCCCGCCGCAGACCCGACCTGGCTCCCACGCCGAGCCGACCGGAGAGCCTCGCCGAAGACCTGACCCTGTACAGCAAGGGCGCCACCACGACCGGCCCGGCGGACACCGTGCACGCGGACGGCACGCAGTTCAGGCGGCTGGACACGCCGGGCGACGGGAACTGCCTCTTCCGGGCGCTGCTGGACAGCGCGCGCAGCCAGGACGTACCGCCCGCGTGGGCGGCACGCAACGTCGCCGGGCTGCGCGGCATGCTGCGCAGCCGGTTCACCGGCTCCGAACTTGCCACCGCGGCGGCTGAGGCGATGCCGGACCCGGTGCTCGCCGTGGTGGACGACCTGCGGATGACCGCCGTCGCCGGGGTGCAGGACCCGGACGCGCGGCGCCGGATAACCGAACGATGGAACCGGCTCGCGCAGTCCGTCGTCACCGACGGCGACGGCCGCCAGTGGCGGCGCATCCTCCGCGACAGCGGCTACCCAGGCCTCGCCGAGGTGGCTCCGACTCCCGCCGACGCGCGACGACTCGGCACCGAGGGCCTGATCGCCGAGGCGGCCGAACGCACGGAGCTGTGGTCCTCTCCCTTCGCCGACCTGCTCCCGCAGGCGCTGGCGCACACCCTCGACCTCGACCTGCGGCTCGTCCAGAGCGACCCGCAGTCACCGGCGAACACCCTCGTCACGACCCTCCACCCGGGCGGACAGGGGGGCACCCTGCACCTGGCCTACAACGGCAGCGACCACTACGACGCCCTGGTCCCGGCCGACGCCCCGCTCACCGCCGTACCGGACCCCGCCACCACCCCGGAGCCGGCCACCGAGGAGCCGGACGGCTCCGACCCCTTCAGCGAGTGGCTGCGCAGCATGGGCGGGATCACCGACCTCGACCGCCCCGACCCCGAGACCCCCGACCGGGGCGACCCGGTACCGCTGGAGACCCAGCTCGAACGGCACCGCCCGGCCCGGCTGCTGACCGGCCCGGACACCCGGCCGCCGGGCCCCGCCCCGCGCACCGTCACCTTCGAGGACGGCAGCCGGCTGCCCACCGTACTGATCAGCCCCGATGGCGATCCGCACGGCCGGAGCCCGAAGTCCCCCACGGACGGGACGACCCCCCGGAGCACCCCGACGGGGCTCTTCACCGGCCCCGGCGTCCTCACCCTGCGCTCGCCCGAGCAGGCGGCCCAGGAGATCCTCGGGCAGCTGCCGAAGAAGCTGCGCGACCAGTTCGACGAGGCGGAACTGCTCCGCCTGCTGACCGAACAGCCCGGCGCCTTCACCGCCCCACGCGGCGCACGCCTCGTGGGCCGGGAGAAGTCCGGCGTCGGCCACGAGATGACCGTCGAGGCCGTCCCGTACCACCGCTGGGAACGCTTCTCCGACGTGCACGGCGGCACCGTACGGCTGGACACCATGCGGCGCGGCCAGGCCGGTACGGGCGGCGGGCGCAGCGTCGGCTACGGGCGCCGGATCGCCGCCGCGCTGAGCATGGGCCCGCCGCTCAATTGGCTGCTGAAGATCGGCGTCTCACTCGGCTGGACCCGCAGGACCGACTACACGCAGGGCACCCAGGCGTACCACCAGACCGAGCACCGCGCCCACGAGGGCTCGCACCTGCACCTGGACGACGTCCACTACCGGGTGCGCGTGGACCGGGTCACCGAGGCGCCACCGAACACCACCGGACCGGACAACCCGGCGCCCTCCAGCCCCAGTTGGCAGCGCAGCCCGGTGCACACCGCGCAGTTCGCCATGCGGGACGGGCTCAGCTGGCGGCTTCCGGACGACTTCACCGTGCCTTTCGCGGGGCCCCGGCGGGCGCCGGAGACGCTCACCTTCCCGGACGGGGTCGAGCCGCGGATCACCGACACCACCGGCCTGCATCTGACGGACCCCCCGGAGGACTTGGCGCTCGCCATCTCAGGTGCACGGCCCGGCAGTTCGGCACACCGCACGCTGGTCTCGTACGTCCGACCGGGGCGGCTGCTGGCGCTGTTCGGGCGGTTCTCCGGGCCGGTCAGCGGACCCGAGCTGACCCGGGGGAGCGGACAGCACCCACTCGGGCACCTGATCGTCGAGCGGTCGATCCCGCACCGGGCCACCCTGGTCACGGAGTCGGTCAAGGCGGAGCTGCGCGACCTCACCCAGACCACGTACCAGAACGAGCGCGGCCACGCCCGCGACACCCGCTTCGGCGTCCAGGTCACCGCCGGACCCAACCACACCCTCGCCGGCCCGGAGACCGACGTACGCCTTCAGGGCGGGCCGCTGGTCCGCGCGGACCTCAGCACCGGGCGCGGCCACTACCTGGGCACCGACGCCGCCCGCAAGACCACCGGCCGCGTCCGCAACCACCCGGTTGCGCTGTACCGGGTGGAGCGCACCCTGATGGTGCGCAAGGCCGGCGAGCCGTCGTCCGCGGCCCGCCCGGTCCGGGTGGTCAGCCTGGACTGGATCTCCACGCAGGACGCCCGCCGGCTCGCGGGCTGGGACAGCCGTACGCCCGGACAGACGGGCCCGAACCCCGACGCCGAGCCGCCGGTCCCGTGGTACCTCACCCGCGAGGACCCGGTGCACCTGAGCGGCCAGGTCCGCGCCGAGGGCTTCCGCCCCGACCGCCCGCAGAACGCCGTACCGAACCAACAGCAGAACCTGAACGGGCAGCCCGCCCCCGCCCCCGCCCCTCAAGACCCCATGCGGGCCTTCGCGGACACCGTCCTGGACACCCTGCACCGCTCGTACCCGTCGCTGTTCGTCCCGCCGCTGATGCTCCGGCACCCGCGGCT
This sequence comes from Streptomyces sp. NPDC012935, assembly GCF_042900345.1. Lineage (NCBI taxonomy): Bacteria > Bacillati > Actinomycetota > Actinomycetes > Kitasatosporales > Streptomycetaceae > Streptomyces > Streptomyces sp. NPDC012935. The sequence continues at coordinate 176,237 of NZ_JBIBBC010000001.1, read as the reverse complement.
GGCGAAGTTCTGGTACGGCGACGGGCGGATGCGGACCGCGCTGCACAACGACCGCCAGGTCCGCGAGGCCCTCAACCGGCCCACCCTCGCGCAGAGTCTGGACGATCTGACCACCACCGGGGTGCCGGTCACCCTCACCGAGGACGGCAAGGTGCGCCGCGGCCACCACACCCTGATCCTGCGGGCCCGGCTCGGCGACCGGCGGTTCGAGACCACCATGAGCGAACGGTCGCTGCGCAACGCGGTGATCGGCACCGAGGTGTCCGGCCAGGGGCAGCAGGCGGCCGCCACACTCTCCGGCGGCGTGGAGCTGGGCATCTCGCCGCGTGACCACGACAAGGTGCCCGAGGCCGGCGTGCCCCGCCAGACCGGCAGCGTGTCCGTCGGCGTCCGCTACGCCAGGACCGACCAGAAGTCCACCCGGAACACGGTCGCGGTCACCCACGACCACCTGACGTTCCAGAACGGCGCCGACCTCTACAGCTACCAGGTGGAACTGGGCGCCTCCTTCGAAGGCCACCGCCGCCCGCGCGGCTGGGCCCGGCTCGCCTCGGTCGGCCTGCTCGGCGCCGGCGTGTTCGTCAGCAAGGTCGAGGAGCGCCCGCTGTTCGACCGGGGCAGCGAGACCGTGGGCCGTGTGGAGCTGGCCGTCCCCGTGGCGCACGGCTCCGAACGGCACGCCCCCGCCGACCCGCCGCCCGGCGGACCGGTCACGGCACCGGCGCCCGCCACCCCCGCACCGCAGCGGCTCTCCGCCCTCGAGGCTGACCAGCTCCTCGACGGCACCCGCCCGCTGCCGAGGACGGAATCGGCCGAACGACAGCTCACCCGGAAGCTGCTGAGCGCCCCGCACGTGGTGCTCAGTGCCGAGGGCGGCCCGCAGCGCCAGCAGCTCATGCAGGACACCGCCGACCGCGCCTCGGGCACCTCCTGGCACGTCAGCGCACCCGGCGCCCCGGTGCGCACGGCGCTGCGCCGGGCGATGGCGAACCTCAACGTGGCCGGCCAACTCGGCCAGTACCTGGGCCCGTTCGGCTCCCGCATCACCGGGCTCAACGGCGCCGGACCGTTCCAGACCCACTACCTGAAGGCCGCGGTCCGCGGCGAACTGCACAACCTGCGCGTCAAGAGCGATCCGAAGCCCGCCAGCCTCGAGGCCACCATCGGCAACGAGCACCGCGTCGCCGGCAGCGCCGGCACCACCTCGCGCACGACCCTCGGCGTCCAGGGCGCCGACATGCCGCTTCAGCAGGCCCCGGGCGGGCCGGCGGTGGTCGGCTCCTACTCGACGGCCCTCCAGTACGCCTGGGGCAAGGGCCGCAGCGTCTCGCAGACCCTCACCCGGGGCCGCAACACCACCCTCACCTTCGCCGGGCGCATGTACCTCGTGGTCGCCGACGCCGCCGAGACCGTCGCCGTACGGGACCGGTGGACGGCCGCGATGGGCGCGATCGGCACCCGCGCCGGGGACCGGATCAGCTCCGCCGCCGGACGCCTCTCCGGGCGCCTCGGGCGCGGTCTGGCCCCGCGCAGGGCCGCCGCCGCGCTCCAGCGCGTCCGCGACGCGGTGATGTTCCACCTGCCGATGCAGGACGCCATCGAGGCCGGACTCGCCCCCGACGGCCTGGGCACCAGCACCCCGCGCAACCTCGGTGGCGGCTACCGGCTGCCCGGCTTCCTGAGCGGCCGCCGTTTCCCCACCCACCCCAGCGGCCAGCTCGACGCGAGCCACGCGGCGCAGCAGCTGATGGGGCGGCTGGAGAAGATCGGAGTGCCCTCGCACGACCGCGAGCAGGTCCTCCAGCGGCTCTCCCCGGACTTCCTGCGCGCCAACCTGCACGAGCTGACGACCGACGGGATGACCCTGCCCGTCCGCTACCGCGCCTGGTCCAGCCCGCTCCGGCTGCCCGTCGGCGGCAGTCCCGGACAGGTCCGGTTCAAGCTGACACCGGTCACCACCACCGTGGAGCGGCTGCGCACCGGCTTCGAGTTGGAGGACTACCGCACCACCGCCCGCGACGACGCCGACAGCTCCTCCCAGGACCGCGGCGCCGACGTGACGCTCGGCGTCGGCCAGCGCGCGGTGGACAGCGGCGCCCTCCTCGCCAACCCCTCGCTCCAGGGCACCGCGGCCAAGCAGCGGTCGAGCACCCGCACCGAGACCGCCGGCAGCACCTCCATGCCGAACATCGCCACCACGCAGGCGCACGCCGAGATCGTCACCAGCTACACCCTGACGGTCACCATGACGGACGCGACCGGCGAACCGCTCCCCCCTCGCGCCGTCGCCCCGGTCGGCAGCCTCAACGAGATCCTCCCCGCAGGCCTGCTCACCCCCGACGGCGACGGCGCCGACGGCGCACTCACCGAACAGAACGTGCCGGAACCCGAGCGCGCGGTACGGATGCTGACGGCCGATCAGGCCCGTCCGGACGGCATCGCGGCCTGGCGCAGCGGCACCGCCGACGACTCGGATGTCCTGCCCTTCGACGACCGGATCGGCTCCGGCATCCTCGCCGTGGACCTCCGCGGCGCGGCCAACGTGCAGGACGCCCTGACCCTGGCCACGGCCCGCGCCGACGGCCTCGGCGACAGCGACCTCGGCAAACGGCACACCGGCAAAACTCTCAGCGAACGCGTCCGCATGGCCCGCCTCACCCCGCTCACCGGCCTCGGCACCGCCCCCGCCCAGGCCCAGCAGGAGGCCACCACACAGGTCGGCCTGACCGCCGGCTTCCGCGAGGCGCTCGGCGCGCACGGGTCGTCGCTGCCCACCCAGGCCTCCGCCCGCCTCTTCGGCCAGTCCCACACCGCCGACTCCCGCCTCTACGCGAAGATGCACCGCCGCGGAGCCCGGCTGCTCACCGTGGAGAACAAGCCGCGCATGGAGGCCATGCAGCGCGCGAAGACCTCCGACGCGCTGGAAGCCGGCATCACCGACAACTTCGAGGGCGTGGTCGGCACATCGCCGCTGGCCGGCAACAGCAACGCGGGCGTCACCAACCCGGGCGCCGCGATCCCGATCGGCGGCGCGAACGACGGCACTGCCCTCAAGGGCACCGTGGACACCACCCTCGGCACCCACCTCAAGGTCGTCACCGACCGCAGCATGCTCTTCGCGCTGCCGGTGAGCTGGCTGTCGGTGGCCGAGGTGGACCACCGCATCACCGACAGCCGCCCCCTGCACGCCCTCGGCAAGGCCGAGCGCGGGCCCCGCGCCGCCGAGGCGGAGACCACCGCCCTGGTCTGGCTGCGCGAGGACATCGCCCGCGACTACGGCCTCCTGGACGACACCACGTTCCCCGACGAGGTCAGCAGCGCCTGGGACGACCTTGCGGGCGCCGCGGGCGACCTCGCCGCGGCCGAGAAGGGCTACTACGACGCCCGTGCGCGGGCCCGCGAGACGTGGCTCGACCTGAGCGCGCAGGAACAGGCCGCGCTCGGCGACGACCACCCCGACCGGCCGACGGTCCTGCCGCAGGCCATGGCCCAGTCCCCGGCCGTGGCCGCCTGGCAGGCCGCCCGCGAGGAGGTACGCCGCTGGGAACAGCGCACCGACGCCGCCGCCGCGGACCACCACCGGCTGCACCTCGCAGCCTCCCGCCTCACCGCCCACCACCAGGGTTCGGCCTCGGTTCCCGTGCCGGACCGACAGCAGGAGTACACCGCGCCGGACTGGCGCTCCGAGGCGCCCGAGCCGTACACGATCACCGACGGCACCGACTCCACCCCGCGCACCCTCACCTCGCCGGACGGCACCACCGTGCGCGAGGTGCACGACATGCCGCACGACGGCGCCTCGTTCTTCCACGCCCTGCTCGCCGCCGCCCACGACCGTGGCCGGTTGCCCCATCTCCTCGGCACCGACCTGGCCGGCCGGTTCACCGCCGCCGCCGGCGACCCGGCGGTCACCGAGCGGGCCGTCCGCGCCGCCCGCAACCGCCTCGCCTGGGCACTGGGCGAGGACAGCAACGCGGACCTGCTCGACGGGCTCGCCCTGGACGCCGCGGACACCTTCACCCAGGACGAACTCAGTTTCGCGGGCGTGCAGTTGACCCCCGCCCAGCAGGCCGAGTTCGACGCGTTCGGCCGGCTCCCGCAGACCCTGTGGCCGACCCCCGCCCAGCGGGTGGCGCTGGCCACCGCGGCAATGCTCCGCCCGTTCACGAGCGAGCCCCGGCAGGACGGCACCGGGCAACCCGACGGCGAACCCGCCCCGCCCGAGCGCCGCGCCGGTGACCACGGCGGCGCCGACCTGCTGCCCGCCCTTGCCGCCCGGGTCCTGGGCACCCCGCTCACCGTGGTGACCGGTGAGGGCCGCGACCAGCTCTTCCTCCCGCACGGCACCGATCCGGCCGCCGTCGACCCGGCCACCGATCCAGTCCTCTTCGCAGCCGACGGCTTCTTCCACGCCGCCCTCCCTCCGGGCACCCAACCCCCCGTCGCCACGCCGCTGCCGGCCCCGACCGCCACCACCACAACCGCCGGGACGACGAACGGACCCACCTCGCAGCAGCAGTCCGCGAAGCCGCCCGCGCACCGCAGCCACGCCACCCCGCCCTGGATGCCGCCCGCCGACAGCAGCGGCCCGCGCTACCGCCTCGACCGCGACGGAGTCCTCACCGCACCCGACGGCGCCACCTACACCCAGGGCACCCCCACCGGCCGCGGCAACGGCTTCTTCGCCGCGCTCTCCACGGCCCTGCACCACGCCGCCGACCAGCCGGGCCTGGACCCCCACGTGGCGACCCGGCTGCGCAGCCGCGCCGGAGCGCCGCCCAACCGGCTCATGCGGCTGAACGGTCTCCCCGGCGCCCCGGCCGAGCGCGACTCCCTCTTCACGCCTCCGCCGCTCCGCCGGCTGCCCGGGGCCCCCGCACCGAGCCAGGACGCCCGCGACGGCCACCTGCGCCGCCACCTCGCCGACGCCCCCTGGGGCCCCGAGGCCGACCGCGCGGTCGCCGAGTGGGCCGCCGCCGCGACCGGCGCCACCGTCACCCTCATCGAGGAGAACGGCACCGCCCACACCTACGCCGGACCGTCCGGCGAAGCGGGCCCCCACCTGAGACTCCGCCGCCGCGGCGGCGACTTCGTCCCCCTGCTCGTGCGCACCCCGGCACCCGAGCCGCGGCAGGACCAGCAGGACCCGGCCGCAGTCCCGCTGCCCCCGTCCCCCACGGGCAGCGACCTTCCCGGCCTCCCGCCTCTCCCGCCCCTGCCGGGCCTCACCACCGAGGAGGAGGCGCTCGACCTGAGCACCCTGTCCGGAAACCGCCCCACGATGGACCTGGGGGACCCGGGCGCCACAGGGCAGACGGGCGCGGACTCGGACACCGAGATGGATCTCGACTCCGGCGACGACTCCGCGCCCGAGGAGGCGGCCGTACTCACCGGCCCGGAGTCCGAGTTCGCGAATCGGTTCGCCGACCTCCTCGCCGAGCCCGAACCTCCGGTCGACGCCCTGCTGGACGTGGTGCGACAGCGCAACACCGCGCTCGGCGGATTCCCGGACGTGGCGTTCGACAGCGCCTTCACCGAGCTCACGGGCATCGGCGTACCCGAGGCCCTGGACCAGGCGGAGCAGGACGGCCGGCTCCGGACGGAGGACTACGACGACCTGCGTGAGGCCCTCGGCCTCGGCATCGGCGGCCCGTTCACCCAGACACGCCCCACCGGCACCTCGGCACGGGACCGCGAGGTGACACTGCGGATGCTGGACCGGGTGGCCCGCCTGGTGAAGGAGGCGCTCCGCAAGGAGAACCGGGAGGCGGACGCCCAGGTCACCCCGCACATCGCCGTCGCCCTGCTGCCGGACGGCTCCCTCGGCATCGCGGGCAACACCGGCGCGAAGGCGATGACCAGCGACGAGGCCGCCCTGGTGGAGCAGGAACTGCGCTGGTTCGTCACCGGTCAGGAGGCGGCGGGAACCCCGCGGCAGCGAAAGCTGGAGCAGTGGAACCGCGACGAGGAACAGCACCGGCAGAGCAGGGCACGGCTGGACCGGCGACAGCGGGAACTCGACCAGCGGGGCGAGGAGTTGGCGGAGCTCCGGACGAGGCTGGACGAACAGTACGAGTCGGGTGCCTGGAACGACGAGCTGCAGCAGCAGTGGGACAACCTCCCGAACGAGGACGAGTCCCTCCGGCAGGACCGCCGGCGCCTTACGGCGGACCAGCAGCAGTGGCGGCGCGACGAACGGTGGCTGGCCCGCAGGCGGCCCGCGATGGCACGGGAGATGCGGGACCGCACGAAGCTACGGGCCCTGGCCACCGGCTGGTACCGGCTCTACCACCCGGGGTCGCCCGAACTCGACCTCGTCAAGAGGGCGTTGTCCAACCCGACCGTCCTCAACGTCAGCGGCCGTGACGCGACCCCGGCCTTCGGGTCGTACGGCTCCGAACACGGCGAGATGACCCTGCTCGGGCACTGGGTCGAGCACTGGCAGAACAACCCCGGTGACCCGCACGACCCGCAGACGCTCGACCTGGGCGGCTTCAAGATGGCCTGCGCCTCCTGCGACCTCGCCTACCAGGCGGTCAATGAGTACATCGGGCGCCCCCTCGGGTACCGGGTGCGGGCGTCCGGGACCCACGGCACGTTCTTCCCCGGCTGGCGCATGCCGCAGTGGATGCAGCAGCGGGCGGAGCTGTGGAACCACATCCGGGACAACGCGGACGGTGTCGGCGGAACTCTCGACGACAACGGCGTGCTCAACGGCGACAGGACCGGTACCGGGAACCCGCAGAATCCCGACGCGTCCTCCTCCGAGTACGAATCCGGCGGCGAGGCAACGGACACGGATGCCGCGATGGACACGGATGCCGCGCCGGACGACGCCGCGCCGAGCCATGAAGCGGTGAGCCCGCGGCTGCTGCAGAACCCCGCCGCCGAACCACCGAGGGCGACCATCCCCACTCCGAGGGGCCCGCGGGACACCCGCCCCCGTTTCGTGGTGCGGTCGGGCTTCGACGCCCGCCGGTTCTCGTACCAGGGGGAGCGGGTCACGGACCTCACGGTACGGCTGGCGATCCGGGGCCCGGAGGGCCGGATCGCCCACGTTCGCGATCAACTCGACGCAGGGGTACGCGACTTCCTGAACCACCCCGCGTACCGGTTGCCGAACGGCGACCGCCTGCATGTGACGGTCGAGCACGTCGATCCGTCCGATGCCCCGCACCTGACGGTGGATCTTGCGGACCGGGACCGGGCGATGGACCAGAACACGTGGTGGGCGGACGCCGACCCGGTGCACATGGTCCACGAACTCACCCACCAGCTCGGCCTGCGGGACGAGTACCGGGATGCCGATTCCCCGCACCGCCCACACATCCCGGGCAGCCTGCTGGGCGACCTGAACGCAAGCCCCGAGGACTCCTCCCTCGCCGCGTCCGGCCTCCGTGGCCGTCACCTCGCCCTGCTCGGCGCGCTCATCGGGAACGTGACCCCGCAGCCTCAGCAGAACGCCGTACAGACCTGGGAAGCGGCGCGCACGGCCACCGCACCGATCACCCGCGAATCCGTCTGGGTCGACCCGGTCTCCCTGCCCCGACCGGCCAACGGCACGGCAGGCACCGAAGTCGCGGCCCACATGCCGCCGGCGGCGACGCTCACACCGTTCAAGTCGGGCGGCTTCGAGTTCACGAACCTGAAGCACACCGAGGAGAGATACCGCGACAAGGCCGTCCGGATCATCGAACTGCTCAGGGACCACCCGACGATCCGGGACTACATCGGCTCCCGCCCCTGCCGCATCACCCTGCATCTGCGTACCACGGAGACGCCGGCCGACGTACGCGACCTGGGGGACGAGGGTGTCCAGATCAACCTGGCCAGCTACTACTTCGAGAAGTACGGCATCGGCCACATCATGGGCATGCTGGCCCACGAGATCGGTCTCCACCCTCTCGCCTCCCGCAACCGGGACATCCCCGACGAGGAGGCGATGTTCCGGGGCATCCCGCTGCCGGTGCCGGGGCTGGCCGATCTGAAGACGCCGCGCACCATGAACACCGACAGCGCGGGTCAGGCCGACCACATCATGGCCGCCTTCCCCAGCAGCACCCGGCACCGGATCTACCGCGACATCGTCCTGAAGATGGCCGACATGCTGGCCGACGCCGCGCGGGACGGCGTGGAGGGCGCCAAGGCCAAGGACGTCACGGACCTGATCGACTGCTATCTGATGGACGTCGCCTCGATCGCCATCACCAGCGACTACCGGATGAACGCGGCCAAGGAACCAGGCAACACCGCCAAGGTCTACAACGCGTACAAGGCCCTGCTCGCCGAGCACATGGCCGAGGACAGCCCCGCTCGCCCCCTCCTTCCCACCGACAAGGGACTGTTCGGCGTCGTACGGGACTTCGCCCAGCTCGCCACCAGCCTCGCGACCAACAACCGCGGCGACAGCATCCAGCAGCCCATCGCGACGGACGAGGCCCAGCCGCGGCTCCCGCAGCCGCGCGAGACGCCCGCGCAGAAGACCTCGCCTCCCACCCCGTCCCCGCACGACACCCGCCCCCGTTTCGTGGTGCGGTCGGGCTTCGACGCCCGCCGGTTCTCGTACCAGGGGGAGCCGGTCACCGACCTCACCGTCCGCGTCGCCCTGCGCGGTACGGACAGGCAGATCGCCCACGTACGTGACCAACTCGACGCCGGGGTAGGTGAGTTCCTCAATGACCCCGCGTACGGCCTGCCGAACGGGGACCGCCTGCACGTGACCGTGGAGTACGTAGACCCTGCGGATGCCCCGCACTTGACGGTGGACCTGGTGGACCGGGACCGGGCGATGGACCAGAACACGTGGTGGGCGGACGCCGACCCGGTCCAGTTCGTCCACGAACTGACCCATCAGCTCGGCCTGCGGGACGAGTACCGGGATGCCGATTCCCCGCACCGCCCGCACATCCCGGGCAGCCTGCTGGGCGACCTGAACGCAAGCCCCGAGGACTCCTCCCTCGCCGCGTCCGGCCTCCGTGGCCGTCACCTCGCCCTGCTCGGCGCGCTCATCGGGAACGTGATCCCGCAGCCTCAGCAGAACGCCGAGCAGACCTGGGACGACGCCCGCGCGGTCACCACACCGCTCCCGCGCGCGTCTGTCTGGGTCGATCCGGTCTCCCTGCCCCGAACGGCCGATCACACCGGCCCCACGGCCCCGGAGGTCCCGCCCCACATGCCGGCGGACGCGAACACGACGGCCACCCCCGCCGAGCCGACCCTCGTCCCCTTCAAGTCGGGGAACTTCGAGTTCACCAACCTGAAGCTCACGGACGACAGGTACCGCGACAAGGCCGTCCGCATCATCGAGCTGCTCCGCAAGCACGCGACCATCCGGAGCTACATCGACGATCGTCCGTGCCGCATCACCCTGCTGGTGCGGACCACGGAGACGCCGGCCAATGTGCGCGACCGGGGCGCGGACGGCGTCGACATCGAACTCGCCAGCTACTACTTCGAGAAGTACGACATCGGCTACGTGATGGGCATGCTCTCCCACGAGATCGGTCTGCACCCGCTGGCCTCCCAGAACACAGGCATCCCCGACGAAGAGGTGATGTTCCAGGGAGTGCCGCTGGCGGTGCCCGGACTGTCCGATCTGAAGACTCCCCGCACGATGAGCACGGAGGGCGCCGGGCAGGCCGACCACATCATGGCCGCCTTCCCCAGCAGTACCAGGCACCGGATCTACCGCGCGATCGTCATGGAGATGGGCCAGGTACTGGCGCGGGACGCGGCGAACGGGGACGAGAACGCGAAGTCCAAGGACGTCACGGACCTGTTCGACTGCTACCTCATGGACCTCGCCTCGATCGCGGTCACCAACGACCACCGGATGAACGCGGCGACCGAGCCCGGCTACACGGCGAGGGTCTACAACGCCTACAAGGAGATGCTCCGGGCCCAGCTGGCACAGGACCCCGCTCTCCCGGCCCTCCTGCCGTCGGACAAGAGCATGTTCGGCGTGATCAACGATTTCCGGCGCATCGGCACTCACATCGCGATCAGCAACCGCGGCGACAGCATCCAGCAGCCCCTCCCGACCTGAGCCCACCCTGCGGCGGCGTTATGCGGCCGTGGCCAGGGGTACCGGTGACGCACGGCGTGACGGGCGTCGCCGCTGGTCTCCGGCTACTGGGACACCAAGGCCGGACACGCACCCGACGGCGGGACACCCGGGCGGGCCGCGAACGAGACGACCGTCACGGACTGGGACCCGACCTCCAAGCAGCCCCTGTTCAAGACCGCCGCCGCAGCACTGAGCCGCGTCGAGCGCGCCGACGGCCGGACCGCTCCCGCCCCGACGACCACCGCCTCCGCACCCTCCCGTGCCGACGCCGTACCGGACACGACCGGCGGCCCGTCAGCACTCGTCAGTGAGAGCAGCCCTCAAGAGGAAGCCCCGTGAACGGCATCAACCTCACCTTGCGCGCTCTCCACCACGGCGAACAGCGCCTGGCGAAGGAGCTGACGGATGTGGCGGAGCGGCACCGCGCGGAGCACGAGGTCCATCACGTCGCCACCGACCTCGCCGGCTGGTCCCGCGAGCACGTCCGACGCTTGGCCGAGAGTGGTCGCGACCACGACCTGAAACTCGGCGACCCTTCCGAGCCCGACACCTCGGGTCTGCTGCCGACGCTCAGGGAGAAGGCGGCCGAGGCGGTGGGCCGGCGTCCGGAACCGGGCCTCCTCCTGCTGCGCGACCTGCGTGAACTGCACCTGGACGCCACGGAGAACTCCCTGTACTGGGAGATGCTCGCCCAGGCAGCACAGGCCACCAGGGACGACGGGCTCCTCGCCCTGGCCTCCGCATGCCATCCGCAGACTCTGCGCCAGCTCGGCTGAACGAACACCATGATCAAGAACCTCGCCCCCCAGGTCCTGACCAGCTTGTGAGGACCGGCGGACCGCACCGTGGCACAGTGGCCGTATGTGCGGACGCTATGCCTCCAGCCGCAGTCCCGAGGACCTCGCCCAGCTGTTCCAGGTGTCCGAGTGGCATCCGGAGGAAACCCTCGCGCCCAGCTGGAACGTGGCCCCGACCGACGAGGTCTGGGCCGTCCTGGAGCGCACCCCGCGCGGCGCCGACGAGGACGAACCGGTACGGCGCCGGCTGCGGCCGCTGCGGTGGGGGCTGGTGCCCTCGTGGGCGAAGGACACCAAGATCGGCGCGAGGCTGATCAACGCGCGGGTGGAGACCGTCCACGAGAAACCCGCCTTCCGCCGCGCGTTCGTCAAACGCCGCTGCCTGCTGCCGGCCGACGGCTTCTTCGAGTGGGACGAGGTCAAGGACAAGAAGTCGGGCAAGGTCCGCAAGCAGCCGTACTTCATCCATCCGCAGGACGGGCAGGTCCTGGCCCTCGCCGGACTGTACGAGTTCTGGCGCGACCCGGAGATCAAGGATTCCGACGACCCTGCCGCCTGGCTGCTGACCTGCACCATCATCACCACCGAGGCCACCGATGCCGCAGGCCGCATCCACCCCCGCATGCCCCTCGCCCTCACCCCCGAGCACTACGACGCCTGGCTGGATCCGCACCACCAGGACACCGACGACCTCCGCGACCTGCTGGCCCCGCCGGCAGACGGCCACCTGGACGCCCGTCCTGTCTCCCCGGCCGTCAACAGCGTCCGCAACAACGGCCCCCAACTCCTGGACGAGGTCCCCGCACCCTGACCCCGAAGGTGAGTTCTGGGTAAGGGTTGCCCGGGCGGACGCCCGTCAGACGCTTTTGACATCCGTTTTCATCTAGCGTGGGGCTCGAAGCCGGGACGGGTGGAGCTCGGCGGACCATTCGCCTTGCCCTCGGAGGGTTCCATGCCTGCGTCCTCGTACCGTCGTCTTCCGCTTGTGCCGTTGACAACCGGCGCATGCCTGATCCTCCTTGCGGGCTGCGGCAGTTCGCAGGATTCCGCAAGCGGCACCGACGCCGGGCAGGGTCCCGCTGCCGCCTCGGTCGTCCCGGTGGTGGCCTCGACGAACGTCTACGGGGACATCGCAAAGCGAATAGGCGGCGGAAAGGTGCAGGTCACTTCGATCATCAGCGACCCCGACCAGGACCCGCACTCCTACGAGGCCAACACGCAGAACCAGTTGGCGCTGTCCAAGGCGAAGGTCGTGATCGAGAACGGCGGCGGCTACGACGACTTCGTCGACCGCATGCTGAAGAGCGGCGGCTCGTCCGCGGAGGTGGTCAGCGCGGTCAAGGTCTCCGGGAAGACCGCGCCGGCGGGCGGGGAGCTCAACGAGCACGTCTGGTACGACTTTCCCACGGTCGCCAGGCTCGCCGACCGTGTCGCCGCCGCCCTGACCGAGGCCGACCCGGCCGACGCCGCCACCTTCACCAGGAACGCCAAGAGCTTCGAGGCGAAGCTCAAGCCGCTGGAGCAGAAGGAAGCCCGGATCAAGGCCGACCACGGCGGCGAGCGCGTGGCCATCACCGAACCCGTGCCGCTTTACATGATCGAGGCCGCCGGGCTGGAGAACGCGACGCCCGAGGAGTTCAGCGAGGCCATCGAAGAAGGCGGCGACGTCTCCGCGAGGACCCTGCAGGAGACTCTGTCGCTCTTCACCGGCAAGAAGGTCAAGGCGCTGGTCTACAACGAGCAGACCTCCGGCCCGCAGACCGAGAAGGCCGAGCAGGCGGCCAGGGCCGCCAAGATCCCCGTCGTCCCCGTGACCGAGACCCTGCCCCACGGCAAGGACTACCTCACCTGGATGACCGACGACGTCGACGCGCTCGCGAGCGCGCTGGCCAAGTGACGCGGTCCACCGCGGCAGCCGACGCCGCGCTGATCAGCCTGCGCGGGGCGGCTCTGTCCTACGGCGAGCGCGTGCTGTGGCGGGACCTCGAACTCGACGTCCGGCCCGGCGAGTTCCTGGCGGTACTCGGACCCAACGGCGCGGGCAAGACCAGCTTCGTGCGGGCCCTGCTGGGTCAACGGCCCTTGTCCGCCGGTACGTTGACGGTCCTCGGCCGCCCGCCACGCAAAGGCAGCCGCCGCATCGGCTACGTACCGCAGCAGGCGACCCTGTCCGCCCACGCGATGCTGCGCGCCCGGGACCTGGTCCGCTTCGGCATCGACGGACACGGCTTCGGACCCCGCTTGCGCACGGGCGCCGTACGCCGCCGCGTGGACGAGGTTCTCGCCGCGGTCGGTGCCGCCGCGTACGCGGATGTCCCCGTCGGCCTGCTCTCCGGCGGCGAACGGCAGCGCGTACGCGTCGGGCAGGCGCTCGTGACGGACCCGCGGATCCTGCTCTGCGACGAGCCGCTGCTCTCCCTCGATCTGCACCATCAAAAGGCCGTCACGCAACTGGTGGACGCCCGGCGCCGCTCCCACGGCACCGCCGTGGTGTTCGTGACCCACGAGATCAACCCGGTACTGGGGCTGGTGGACCGCGTTCTCTACCTCGCCCGTGGCGGCCACCGCATCGGCACCCCCGACGAGGTGCTGACCTCCGAGGCGCTGTCGCAGCTGTACGGCACCCAGGTCGACGTCATCCGCGTCCGGGACCGTGTCACGGTCGTCGCCGTACCCGACGAGGTGGCGCAGTCGCCGCATCATCCCGAACTGCCGCACGGAGTGAGGACATGATCATCGCCGGCGGGCTCTGGCAGCAGGTCTTCGACTTCGACCACTACGGCGAACTGCTCGCCCTGGTCCGCAACTCCCTCGTCGCCGGCGCCGCACTCGGTCTGGTCGGCGGTCTCGTGGGCGTGTTCGTGATCATGCGGGACCTGCCGTTCGCGGTGCACGGGATCAGCGAGTTGTCGTTCGCCGGCGCCTCGGCCGCGCTGCTGCTGGGTGTGAACATCGTGGCCGGTTCGATCGTCGGCTCGCTCATCGCCGCCGGGGTGATCGGACTGCTCGGCTCCCGTGCCCGGGACCGCAACTCCGTGATCGGCGTCATCATGCCGTTCGGCCTCGGGCTCGGCGTGCTCTTCCTCGCCCTCTACAAGGGGCGGGCGGCGAACAAGTTCGGCCTCCTCGCCGGGCAGATCGTCGCCGTCGACACCCCGCAGATGTCCTGGTTGCTCGGCACGTCCGCTGTGGTGCTCCTCGCCCTGACGGTGATGTGGCGCCCGCTCGCCTTCGCCAGCGCGGACCCGGAGGTGGCCGATGCGCGGGGCGTACCCGTACGGGCGCTGTCGTTCGCCTTCATGATCGTGCTGGGACTGGCGGTCGCCCTGTCCGTGCAGATCGTCGGCGCGCTGCTGGTGCTGACACTCGTCGTCACACCGGCGGCGGCCGCGGCCCGGCTCACGGCCTCGCCGGTGCTGCTGCCCCTCCTGAGCGTGGTGTTCGCGGTGGCCTCCATCGAGGGCGGAATCCTGTTGGCGCTGGGCAGCAGCATCCCCATCAGCCCGTACGTGACCACGATCTCGTTCGCGATCTACCTCGGGTGCAGGCTGCTGGGCCGCCGTCGGAAGACCGTCCGAAAGGAGAAGCCCTTCCGGGAAGAAGCCCGCTCGACATGAAGACATGAAGGGGTGTTCATCTATTCCTGTATCGTGTGCGCATGACTTCGACGCTCACCCCGCCGTCGGCCGAGCGGGCCGTGTCCGCGCGAGCCGGAGGCATGCCGCGACGGCGTACCCGGCTCCTCGCGCTGCCCGAGGTCCGCTGGGCTGTCGCGGCCACCGCGCTGTTCCTGCTCGCGCTGCCCCTGCAACTCGCCGGAGCGCCCGCCTGGACGTGGGGCCCGCTCTACGCGCTGTCGTACGTCACCGGCGGCTGGGAGCCGGGCTGGGAGGGGCTCAAGGCGCTCAAGGACAGGACGCTCGACGTCGATCTGCTCATGGTCGTCGCCGCGCTCGGCGCCGCATCGATCGGGCAGGTGATGGACGGCGCCCTGCTCATCGTCATCTTCGCGACCTCGGGCGCGCTTGAGGCCCTCGCCACCGCCCGCACCGCCGACTCCGTGCGCGGACTGCTCGACCTGGCCCCTGCCACGGCCACCCGGCTCGCCCCCGACGGCACCGAACAGACCGTCGCTGTCGAGGAGTTGACGGTGGGCGACACCGTCCTCGTACGGCCCGGCGAGCGCGTCGGAGCAGATGGCCGGGTGCTGGACGGCGCCAGTGAGGTGGACCAGGCGAGCATCACCGGCGAACCGCTCCCCGCGCCGAAGCAGCCGGGCGACGAGGTGTTCGCGGGCAGCCTCAACGGCACCGGGGCGCTGCGCGTCCAGGTCGAACGTGACGCCTCCGACTCCGTGATCGCCCGGATCGTACGGATGGTGGAGGAGGCGTCCGAGACGAAGGCACCCACCCAGCTGTTCATCGAGAAGGTCGAACAGCGCTATTCGCTGGGCATGGTCGTCGCGACGCTCGCCGTGTTCGGGATCCCGCTCGCGTTCGGCGAGGAGTTCTCCGAGGCGTTGTTGCGCGCCATGACCTTCATGATCGTCGCGTCGCCCTGCGCGGTGGTCCTTGCGACCATGCCCCCGCTGCTGTCGGCCATCGCCAACGCCGGCCGGCACGGTGTGCTGGTCAAGTCGGCGGTGGTGATGGAACGCCTCGGCCAGGTCGACGCCGTCGCGCTGGACAAGACCGGCACACTCACCGAGGGCACGCCGCGCGTCGTCGACGTACGGCCCCTGCCCGGCACGGCATTCGACGAGGACGAGTTGCTGACGCTCGCCGCGGCGGCCGAGCATCCCAGCGAACACCCACTGGCCCGGGCCGTGGTGGACGCCGCGCGCGAGCGGCGCCTCCGACTGCCCGACGTGCGGGACTTCATGTCCGCGCCCGGGGTCGGAGTGAAGGCCGTCGCGGACGGACGGACCGTCGAAGCGGGCTCGCCGGCCCGCCTGCTCGACGACACCGACGACGCGAGCCCGGTGGCGGCGCTGGTCGAGGAACTCCAGCGGTCCGGCCGTACCGCCGTCCTCGTGGTCGTCGACGGCATCCCCGCCGGGGTGCTCGGCGTCGCGGACCGGCTGCGCCCCGACGCCGCCGCCACGGTCGCGTCCCTCACCGCACTCACGGGCGCCGCCCCGACCCTGCTCACCGGCGACAACCCGCGGGCCGCCGCCCACCTGGCCGCGGAGGCCGGGATCGAGGACGTGCGCGCGGGGCTGCTGCCGCAGGACAAGATGGCCGCGGTCAAGAAGATGGAGGCGGCGGGCCGTAAGGTGATGGTCGTCGGGGACGGCGTGAACGACGCACCGGCCCTGGCCGCCGCCCACATCGGTGTCGCCATGGGCCGTGCGGGCTCCGACCTCGCCCTGGAGACCGCCGACGCGGTGATCGTCCGCGACGAACTGGCCGCCGTCCCCACCACCGTCGCCCTCTCCCGCCGGGCCCGGACCCTGGTCGTGCAGAACCTCGTCGTCGCCGGGGTGTTCATCGCAGGCCTTGTCACCTGGGACCTGGTCGGCACGCTGCCGCTGCCGCTCGGCGTCGCGGGCCACGAGGGCTCCACGGTCCTCGTCGGCCTGAACGGACTGCGCCTGCTGCGTGACGCGGCCTGGCAACGGGCGGCGGCCGACGGGGTCGGTTGACGGCACCTGCTGACCGGACCTGCCGACGCAACCCGTCGACGGGATCTGTTGCTCAGGGGCCGTACGAGCAGTCGGCCCACAGCGCGCAGCCGTTGGCTCGCCCGGTCGGACTCCGGGCGGGCCAACGGTCCCTTACGCACCGCTCCTGTCGGACTGCTGCTTGAGGTCAGTCGCAGCGGCCCGCCGGCCGAGCGCGGGTCACGACATCGGTGGTGCCGGTCGTCGAGTCCAGCCACACCAGCCGGGCGCCGCCGACCGCGGCCGCGGACGACTGCTCGCCGCGGTTGCAGGAGACCCGGCCCTTGCGGGTGGCCGGATCATCGGGCGCGCCGGCCGCGGCGAACTGGTGGAGCTTGGGCGCTGATTCGTTGCTGAGCGGGGCGCCGTCCAGGTAGCTGCCGACCGTCACCCTGTCCTCGGAGACCGTCAGATCGTAGGCATTGAGGGCGTTCGGCCCGGTCTCCGGGCTCAGGTCCACCACGCCGGAACCGTCCAGCGCGGCGCGGCGCAGGGCCCTCGTCCCGTCCGTGGCGTCGTCGTCGAGGAGCCAGAAGACGTGCGTGCCGTTGATGGCCGTCGGGCCCAGACCGGTGCCGTCCGCGGCCGATTGGACCGCCGTGTTCTCACCGGTCGCGACGTCGATGACCCGGGTGCTCACCGCGTATTCGGCGCGCACCCGCCGCCTCTCCTGGTAGGCGACCTTCCCGTGGCTCACCGACGGAGCCCACGCCCGGTAGTAGGTGCCCCCGCCGATCGTCTCGACGTTCGCCGGATCCTTGATGCTCAGATAGGCCACGGCCCGCCGCCCGCCGTAGGTGACGTAGTCGAAGGCCACGAGGTCACCGTCGACATCCACCGAGCTGCCGGGGGTCCGGCCGTGCCAGAGCTTCTTGACGGGGCCGCCCGCGAGCGGCCTGGCCAGGACGTCGACGCCGTCGGCGCCGTACGCCTGCCACACGACTGTCTTGCCGTCGGTGGCCGGGTTGACGTGGTAGCGACCGTCGTTGGGGCTCATCAGCCTGAGCGGGCCCTCGCCGTCGGCGCGCCCGGCCCACACCGAGTACGGCTCCGTGCCGTCCTCGTCCGACTTGGACGCCGCCCACCAGCCGCCGCCCCCGCCCAGGTGCGTGTTGCTGGTGTTGATCCGGTCGAGGAGGACGTCGGCGTCCAGGCCGAGGGCCGACTCCCAGCCGGGCACTATGCCGTGAGCGGTGAAGGCGCGCTGCAGGGTCTTCCGGCCTGCCGCCGGCATCCCCAGGTCCTGGGCGGCGGCGAGCACGGCGGCCCGGGCCTCGGTGAACCCGTCGAGCGGGGTGAGGTACTCGGTCAGCGCCCGGTAGACGATCTTGTCCATCGTCTCGGCGCCCAGGTCCTCACGGGCGTCCCACAGCGCGCCGCCGACGATGGTCGAGTTGAGGTGGACGCCGCCGCTGTCGGTGGCGAAGCCGACGCCGAGGAACGATTTGGCCGTGGTGCGTCCGTCGCCGAGGTCGCGCAGCGCGCATTCCCGCGGGGTCTTGGTCCGGCAGAGCCGCTCACCCAGGAGGCCCGAGTCGGGGTCCGTCGCGGGGACGCCGTACACGTCCGCCTCGACGGCGTTGCCGAAGTAGTCGGCGATGGCCTCGTTCAGGGCGCCGGACTGGCCGGCGTAGACGAGGTTCGCGGAATGCTCGATCACGCCGTGCGTCATCTCGTGGCCGACGACGTCCATGGCCGCGGAGAGCGGACGGTACTCGGCGTCGCCGCTGCCGTACACCATCTTCTGCCCGTCCCAGAAGGCGTTGACGTACGGCTGCCCGTAACTGGTCACGCCCACCAGGGAGTTGATGGTCATGCCCCGGCCGTCGAGGCTGTCGCGGCCGTGCTTGTCCTTGAAGTAGTCGTAGACCTGCCCGGCGGCCCAGTGGGCGTCCACGGCGCCGGAGTCGGTGGCCTCGGAGCCGAAAGCGGGGGTGGGTGAGCCGAACTCCTGGATGCCCTCGGGCCACACCCCGCCGACGTCGCTGTGCCACCTGCCGCGCGCGTCCCAGGTCGACAGGACGTTGTCGGAGTCGCCGGCGGGTATTCGGGAGCGGTCGCGCAGGACGTACAGGCCACGGTTGTCGTCGTGGTCGACGTCGAGGTCGACGGTGGTGCCGTCGAGCCTGACGCCGGTGCCCACCTCGGCGGCGAGAACCGGCCGCCGGCGCCTGTCGGCCGCGGCCTGCCCGGCCGTCGCGCGAGGCGTGCCGAACGTCTTGATACCGCTGTACTGAAGGACCGGATACCCGGCGCGCGCGTCGACGTAGACCTCGCGGTGCACGGGCGCACCGGTCGCCGGGTCGGTGCCGTGCACCGTGACGTGCCGGGTGAGGACGCCTGCCCCGGCGGGCAGTACGACGAGGCCGCGCGCGGTGCCTTCGAGCGGGCGTGCCTCCCCGGCCCCCTCGCGCGGCGGCGTCGCGGCGAAGTTCCTGTCGCCGAGCTCGGTGAGGACGGCGTCGACGGCACGCTCGACGGCGAGCGCTTCGCCCACTTGGGGCGTCGTGCCGGTGCTCAGCTCGGTGAAGTACTTGCCCGAGGTTCCCGTGACGACCCGCTCGCCGTCCTGCCGCTGCATACGGACGACGTACTGGCCGCCCAGGACGGGCACCCCCCGGTGCCGCTGCTGGAGCCGGACGGTCTCGCGGTCCTCGGCGGCGGTGGTCCCGCCAGGCACCAGATCGCGGTCGGCGTCCGGGATCCGGTACCGGCTCTGCCTGCCGTCCAGATAGGCGCGAGCCGCGGCTGCGGCACTGCCGTCGGCAGGGGCCTGCTCCCGGATGCCCCGTACCAGCGCCGGGGTCAGCGTCTCCCGCCCCGGGATCATCTCCGCCGGGCTCGGCGGCGGTGCCGTCGCCTCCGTCTCGGCGTCGGCGGGGGCCGCCGAGACGACGAGTGCGGCGACGCTCAACAGCGCCGCCGCACCCGGTAATCCGATCGGTTGTGCCCGATGACCGCCTCGGCGGCCGCCGAATCTTCCGGTGACTCTTCTGGGGTGACGCACGATACGCACGGTCTCCCGACCCCCCTCGCTCGCGGTGCCGGGGGCACAGTGCCGCCCGGCCAGGGGTCATCGAAGCGGCGATGTTCCGTTCGATCAACGGGGCGGGTGTGCCCACAGGTGACTTCCGGCCGTACTCGGGGAGGGGCGGCTGCCCGTCAGCACGCGGGCTCGGGCGCAGGGCCGCTGCGGCGGCGGACCCCAGGTCGACCGGGACGAGCGAGTCGATCGGGACGAGCGAGTCTATTGGATGCGGCTCGGCAGGGCCGCCGAGCCGCGTCCAGCAGCAGGCGCAGCGAACGCGTGCCGATCTCGGCGGAGTCCGTGCGCACGGTGGTCAGCGGGGGCAGGAAGTGTGCTGCATCGAGCATGTCCTCGTACCCCACGACGCCGACGTCGCCGGGGACGGACCTGCCGGCTTTGGGCCGAAGTCGTCGACGGGCGGCCGGTCGCCGGCTTGGTGCCCGAGGGCGGTTTGGAATCCGGCTACGTACTTGGACTCCGAGTACAGAACTTGGACGTGTAGTCTAGGCGAGAGTGCGGAGTATCAGGTCGATGAGCCTTTGTGGCAGAGGAGTGTGCGATGGCGGCCGAGCAGGCGCTCGAAGCGGAGCGGGACGCGATCGTGGCTGCGCTGAGGCCGGTCGTCGACGGGCTCGTGGCCACCTTCGGGCCGATGTGCGAGGTGGTCCTGCACGACTACCGGTGGCCGGAGAAGTCCGTGGTCGCCGTGGCCGGTTCGGTGACCGGGCGGGCCGTGGGCGGGGCGATGAGCGAGATCGGCATGCGGGTCGTCGCCCGCGGCGACGGTGCGGGCGACGAGCTGAACTACGTGACCCGCACGCGGAACGGCAAGCTGGTCAAGGCGTCCACCATGGTGCTGCGGGACTCCACGGGCACCGTGTTCGGCGCCCTCTGCGTCAACCTGGACGTCACCGCCGTCCACGACGCCCATGCCCTGCTGGGAGCCCTCGCCGGCACCGGCGCCACGTCCGGCGACGTGCCGGTCACCACCTTCGGCAACGACATCGACTCCGTCGTCGACGCCATCCTCGACGCCCATCAGCTCCGGCAGAACGGCAGCTGGGCCGGTCTCGGACGCGCCCAGCGACTGGAGCTGTTCCGCGGCCTGGACGAGCGCGGCGTCTTCGCCGTGCGGCGCGCGATCGAACAGGTCGCGGGCCGCCTCGGCATCTCCCGCGCGTCCGCCTACAGCTATCTGTCGCAGGCGCGCTCCGAGGCCGCGACGGCGACGGACGAGGCCGCCACCGACACGACACCCTCTGGAGGACACGCGTGACGACCCCCACCCCACCGGTCACCCTCGACGACGTCCGCGATGCTGCCGCCCGGCTCAAAGGCGTCGCACACCGCACCCCGGTACTGCGCTCGCGCACGCTCGACGAACTCGTCGGCGCGGAGGTCTTCCTCAAGTGCGAGAACTTCCAGCGGGTCGGCGCCTTCAAGTTCCGCGGCGCCTACAACGCCGCCTCCCGTCTGACGGCGGAGCAGTTGGAGCGTGGCATCGCCGCATACTCCTCCGGGAATCACGCGCAGGCCGTCGCCCTCGCCGCCCGGGAACTCGGTACCACCGCGGTGATCGTCATGCCCGAGGACGCCCCGCCGTCGAAGCGTGCGGCGACCGTGGGCTACGGCGCCGAGATCGTCACCTACGACCGCTACACCGGCGACCGGGTCGCGATCGCCGAGGAGCTGGCCGCCGAGCGCGGCCTCACCGTCATCCCGCCCTACGAGCACCCGCACATCATGGCCGGGCAGGGCACCGCCGCCCTCGAACTCCTCGAAGAAGTGGGGGAGTTGGGTGCGCTGCTGACGCCCGTCGGCGGCGGCGGGCTGATGGCCGGCAGCTCCACGGTGGCCAAGGGCCTGTACCCGGACATCCGGATGATCGGCGTCGAGCCGGAGGCCGGGGACGACACCAAGCGATCCCTGGAGGCGGGGCGGCGCATCAGTATCCCGGTGCCCCACACCATCGCCGACGGACAGGCCCTGCACACCCCCGGCGAGCTCACCTTCTCCGTCAACCGGCGGCTCATCGACGGGATGGCGCTGGTCAGCGACGACGAGATCCGGGACGCGATGCGGTTCGCCTTCGAACGCCTGAAGATCGTCGTCGAACCGAGCGGCGCCACCCCGCTGGCCGCCCTGCTCGCCGGCCGGACGGACTCGCTGCCGCGACGGGTCGGCGTGATCATCTCGGGGGGCAACGTCGATGCCGAGCGCTTTGCCGAGCTCTGCGGGAGGCGGGTCTGAGCGGGAGTTCCCCGATTGGCGGCCTCGGATGGCCGGGCGGACGATGGAGTGGTAGGGGGCCGGCCGCCGACGGCGGTGCGCAGGGTTCGCCGGGGAGACCGGCCGCGGTCGCGGTGAAACGCGGCCGGAAGGGAGCCCATCATGTTGGAAGTGAAGCCCATCGACAAGCCGGACGAGCGGCGTGATTTCCCCCGCGGGCACCTCGAAGCCGTCCACATGACGGATCTCGACTTCGCCGTGGCGACCTTCGAGCCAGGTTGGCGCTGGACGGAGTCCGTGGCCTCCATCGCGGGCACCGACACCTGCCAGATGCACCACAACTGCTACGTGGTCCAGGGCCGCATGCACATCCGCATGGACGACGGCGGTGAAAGCGAGGTCGGTCCTGGCGATGTCTTCGTCTGCTCGCCCGGACACGACGCCTGGGTCGTGGGCGACGAGCAGGTCGTGGTCTACGACTTCCAGGGACAGACGGCGAGGGAGTACGCGAAGCAGAAGTAGTGCCCGGCCGCCGACCCGGTGCCCGGCCCGTCGGACGGTGACGCGTCGGCCTGCCGCACGGTGGCGACTCCACAGCCTCAGACGGTTCCGACGGTTCCGCGGCGTCAGACGGTGACGACTATCTTCGCGCGCGCGTGCTTCGCCTCCATGTACCGGATCGCCTCGGCCGCCTCGCTCAGCGGATACGTCCGCTCGACGACCGGGGCGATCTTGCCGGACTCGGCGAGTTCGCGCAGCGCGGCCAGGTTCGCCCTGCTCTGCCGGGCCGAGATCTCGAGCAGCTGCTGCGGGCGTGCGAAGGGCGTCGCCAGCCGCCGCTTGAGGAAGAGGCCCATGGGGCCCACGACGCTGCCGCCCTCGTACACCCCGCCGCCGGACAGGATGAGCGTCCCGGTGGGCGTGAGTACGCGCCGGAACTCCCCGAGCGAGCGATTGCCGACGAGGTCCAGCACCACGTCGTAGCGCCTCCCGCCCCGGGTGAAGTCCTCCTGCGTGTAGTCGACGACCCGGTCGGCGCCGAGTGAGCGGACCAGGTCCACGTTCCTCGTGCTGCACACGGCCGTCACCTCTGCGCCGTACGCCTTGCCGAGCTGCACGGCGAACGTGCCCACCCCGCCCGACGCCCCGTTCACCAGGATCGTCCCGCCCGGTTGCAGCCGGGCGACGTCGCGCAGACCGATCAGGGCGGTGTTCCCCGCCAGCGGTATCGCCGCCGCCTGCTCGAAGGTGAGGTTGGCCGGCTTCGGGCCGACCTCGCTGCCCCGCGCGCACACGTACTCCGCGAACGCGCCGTCGGCCTCCCCGAACACCTCGTCGCCCGGCTCGATCCCCGAGACCTTGGCGCCCACCGCCTCCACCGTGCCCGCGAAGTCCCGGCCCCGCACCCGCGCCTTGGGCCTGCGCAGCCCCATCATGCCGCGGCCGATCAAGGGGTCCCCGCGCATGAAGTGCCAGTCGAGAGCGTTGACCGAGGCCGCGTGCACCCGCACCAGCACCTCGTCGGCGGCCGGCACCGGCCTGTCGATGTCCCTGAACTCCAGCACGTCCGCCGAGCCGTACCGGTCCTGAATCACTGCCTTCATGGGATCCCCCTCCATCCCTGGCGAGCCTACGGAAAGCCATCGGAGGCGGATATCGGGGATGAACCCTGATTTTCTCAGGGTCGCCCCCGGCCTTGCCCTGGGAAACCGATCGGTTTACGCTGGGCCCCGAAGTCTGAAACCGATCGGTTTCCTCGCCTCGATCGAGACAGCTGGAGAGTTCCATGACCGCCATCGAAGGATCCGTCGCCCTGGTCACCGGCGGCAGCCGCGGCATCGGCCGTGCCCTGGTCGCAGCCCTGTACGAGCGGGGCGCGAAGAAGGTGTACGCCACCGCCCGCGACCCGCGCACCGTCACCCACCCCGACGCCGTGCCGCTCGCCCTGGAGGTGACCGACCCCGCGTCCGTCGCGGCGGCAGCCGAGCAGGCGCAGGACGTCACCCTGCTGATCAACAACGCGGGCGCGTCGGTGAACGCGAACTTCCTCGACTCTCCCGTCGAGGACGTCCGCCGTGAGTTCGAGACCAATTTCTACGGACCGCTCCTGGTCACGCGGGCCTTCGTCCCCGTCCTGGAGCGCAACGGCGGCGGACACATCCTGAACGTGCACTCCGTGCTGTCGTGGATCGGTCTCGCCGGTTCCTACAGCGCGTCCAAGGCCGCCTTCTGGTCGCAGACCAACTCGCTGCGCCTGGACCTGAAGCCGCGCGGCATCGAGGTCACGGGCCTGCACGTCGGGTACGTCGACACCGACTTGGCCGCCGGCGTCGACGCGCCCAAGTCCTCGGCCGAGAGTGTCGCCGCCCAGGCCCTGGACGGGATCGCGTCGGGAGCCTTCGAGGTCCTGGCCGACGACATCTCGCGGCAGGTCAAGGCGGGCCTGGCGGCCGACCCGGCCACTTTGTACCCGCAACTCGCGGCCTGATCGCCGCTTGGTCTCCGCCCTGATCACACCGGCAGCAGGCGCGCCACCAGCGCGCTGAGCTGCCGGGCGGTGCGGCACTCGTGCATCTCGACCAGCTCGGCGTAGGCGTGCGCGGCGGAGTCGCCCGTGCCCCAGCGGGAGCGCTGCTCCGGGTTCAGCCAGTAGACGCGACGGGCCCGTTCGGAGATCTGCCGTACGGCGGGCAGGTTCGGGTCGCTCTGGTTGGTGCGGGCGTCACCGAGAACGAACACGGTCGTGCGATGCCCGATCGTGTCGACGTAGCGCTCCGCGAACTCGCCCAGCGCCATGCCGTAGTCGCTGCTGCCGTGATAGCCAGTGAGCGTGGCCTCCGCCTCGATGCGGGCGCTGAGCCCCTCCGGGTCGGCGGTCCCGCGCTGGAGCAGACCGGTCACCTCGTCGATCCGGTTGACGAAGGCGAACACGCGCACCTTGCTGAACTGCTCGTGCAGCGCCTGAACCAGCAGCATCGTGAAGTCCGAGAAGCCGGACACCGACCCCGACACATCGCACAGCAGCACCAGTTCGGGGCGGACGGGCCGACGCCGGCGCAGCACCGGCTTCATCGGCACGCCCCCCGTCGACAGCGAACCGCGCAGGGTCCGCCGCAGGTCGATGCTGCCCCGCGAAGCGCGACGACGGCGTGCCGCGAGCCGGGTCGCGAGCTTGCGGGCGAGGGGCTGCACGGCTCTGCGCAGCTCGGCCAGTTGAGCCTTCCCGGCGAAGAGGAAGTCGACCCGGTCGGCGGTCGGAGCCACCGCCCGCCGGGCGATCTCGTCCCGCCCGCGCCGCTCCGCGACCCGGCGCCGCGCCTCCGCGGCCACCAGCGCCCGGAACACCTCGATGCGCTGCCGGATCTCGTCCTCCAGCAGCCGGTCCGTGAACCCCGAATTCCCGCCCTGCCCGCGGATGGTGTCGCGGACGCGGGCCAGCAGGGTCTGCGGACGCAGCCGTTCCAGCGTCTGGTACGACGACCAGCCGTCCGACTCCGGCGAGGAGCCGTATCCACCGAAACCGTCGACCGCCTCGGCCGCCAGCCGGCCCATCAGGGCCTGGTCGTCGGCGGCCAGGGCCGCTGCCAGGCGGTCGCGCAGGTCGTCCCGTCCCGCCGCCTTCTGCTCCGGCGCGCCGACACCACGCGGAAAGTAGAGGTCGAAGACCGGGTCGAACACCTGCCGTTGCCCGTTTCCGTGCAGCAGCGTCGCCGCCAGCCCCTCGCGCAGCAGCTCCCGGTCCGCAAGGCCGAGGGCCTGAATCGCCCGCCCCGCGTCGACCGTCTCGCCGGTGCCGATGCGGATGCCATGCGCGCGCAGCGCCGAGACGAGGGACGTCAGCCGTTCCGCGACGCCCGCGTGCGTCGTCACAGGGCGTCCAGATCGAGCTTGGCGGTCGCCTTGAGGACGTCGTCCTGGTGCTTGAGGAGCACGCCGAGGCTGGCCTGCACGACGGTCTCGTCCAGCGTGCCGGCGCCCAGCGCCAGCAGAGTGCGCGCCCAGTCGATGGTCTCGGCGACCGACGGCACCTTGCGCAGGTCCATCGCCCGCAGCGCGCCCACGACCCGGACGACGGAGCGGGCCAGCGTCTCGTCGAGCCCCGGAACCTTCAGCCGTACGATCCGGCGCTCCAGCTCCTCGTCCGGGAAGCCGATGTGGAGGAAGAGGCAACGGCGGCGCAGCGCCTCGGACAGCTCACGGCTGGCGTTGGATGTGAGGACGACGAAGGGGCGGCGCGTCGCGGTGATCGTGCCGAGCTCGGGGACGGTCACCTGGAAGTCGCTGAGCACCTCCAGCAGCAGGCCCTCCACCTCGACGTCCGCCTTGTCGGTCTCGTCGATCAGCAGGACCTTCGGGTCGTCGCCCCGGATGGCCGTCAGCAGCGGCCGCGTGAGCAGGAACTCCTCGCTGAAGATGTCCGTGCGTGCCTCGTCCCACGTCTCGTCGCGGCCCGCGCTGATGCGCAGCAGCTGCTTGGCGTGGTTCCACTCGTACAGCGCCCGGGACTCGTCGACACCCTCGTAGCACTGCAGACGCACGAGCCGCGCCCCGGCGACCTCGGCCACGGCCTTGGCCAGCTCCGTCTTGCCGACCCCGGCCGGGCCCTCCACCAGGAGCGGCTTGCCGAGTCGGTCGGCGAGGAAGACGGTCGTGGCGACCGCGGGCGAGGCGAGATAACCGGTCTCGGCCAGACGTACGGAGACGTCGTCGACGGATGTGAACAACGGAGCCTCCGGCTGGGTGGGAGAAGTCTGTCCGGACACCTATCTAAGCGCTTGTTCACCTCTGCTGTCATCCGTGATCCCGATGCCTTTTCCGAGGCCTAACTCACTGGATACCGATCGGTTTCCTTCTGGGTCGGGTGCGCGGTAGCCTCGCCGTATGGCCACGACAGACAAGGCGTCCACCAAGGACCGGCTCCTCGACGCGGCGTCCGAGCTCTTCTACCGCGACGGCGTGTCCATCGGCGTCGAGGCGCTGTGCCGGACCGCCGGCGTCTCGAAGCGGTCCATGTACCAGCTCTTCGCGAGCAAGGACGAGGTCCTCGCGGCGAGCCTGACCAGGCGGCTTCCGGCGTACGAGGCGCTACTGGCGCTCGGCTCGCAGGATGCCGGTACGCCCCGCGAGCGGATCCTGCATGTCTTCGAACGGCTGGAGAAGGCGTCCACCGAACCCGACTACCGCGGCTGTCCCTACCTCGCGGCCCTGGTCGAGCTGAAGGATCCCGAGCATCCGGCGAGCGTGGTCGCGCGTGGGGCGAAGGAGTGGATGCGGGACTTCCTGCGCGCGTGTGCGCAGGAGGGCGGGGCGCGTGATCCGGAGCTGCTCGCCCGCCAGCTGATGCTGGTCTTCGACGGGGCCAGTGCCCGGGCGGGCGCGAAGGTCGAGACGCTGGACGGGCTGGCCACCACGACCGTGATCGCACTGCTGGACGCGGCCGGAGTGGAGTGACGCAGGGCGCCCGCCCGCGGTGAGGCAGGGCGCCGGCCCGCGGTGAGGCAGGGCGTCGTCCCGCAGTGACATAGGGCGTCGGCCCGCTGTGACGCAGGAAGGGGCGCCCACCATGGCAACCGCCCCTCGTCCTGCCTGTCGGGCGTCCGCCTGCAGTGGCATAGGGCGTCGGCCCGCTGTGACGCAGGAAGGGGCGGTCACCGTGGCGACCGCCCCTCGTCCTGCCTGTCGTTCTCGTCCTCCTGTCGTTCTCGTCCTGCCTGGCGTCATGACGCCACCGCGACCGCCCCCACCGCCGGAGTGCGCAGCATCCGCCGGGCCGTGGCCAGGCTCGTGCCCAGAGTCACCGTCGCCGCGACCGCGACCACGGCGATTGCCGTGCCGTAGGCCTGGCCCGGCAGCACCCCGTCGGTGCGGACCATCGTGAACGGGACGATCCCGGCCAGCGCGGCCACCATGCCGAGGAGGACGCCGGAGACGGTCAGGATCAGCGTCTCGACGCCGACCGTGCCGAGCACCTGCCCCTCAGTCGCCCCCGCCAGCCGCTGCTGCCCGAACTCCCGGCCGCGGTAACTCGTCGCCGCGTACAGTGAGTTGACCAGCATCACGCAGACGAAGACGACGATGATGCCGACGACCGTGAAGTTGAGCGTCTCCAGGTTCTTGGCGTCGACCGACTTCGTCAGACCCGAGGCCGCGACGGCGTCGCTCTCCACCGCCTGCATGGTCAGCGTGGCCGTGGCCACCGCCGTGAACAGGATCAGCGACATCAGGATCCCGGCCAGCTGACCGGCCCGCTCCCGCAGGTTCCGCACGGCCAGCCAGCCGCTCGCCCCGTTCAGCGGCAGCCGGTCCAGCACGCCCTCCAGGAGCCGCGGCGCCATCAGCGCGAAGCCCACCGACAGCAGGATCGCCCCGTAGGCCGGCGCCGCCATCAGTGCCGCGTCGGTCGCCGAGAACGCGAAGGTGGAGCAGACGGCGACCGCCCCGGTGACCAGCGCGCCATACGCGAGGAACTTCCTTGCTCCGCCTGGCCGTTGTGGTCCACGCGTCGCCCGCCGTACGGCGAGGAAGGCAGCGCCCGCCGACGCGAGCAGTGTGATGTCGATGCCCGACAGGAGCGCGATCGGGCCGAAGGAGTGGTCGACGGACCCGGCGACCTGGCCGCTGTCCTGGAACACCGCCAGCAGCGCCCGACCGCCCAGCATCGCCGGGCCGATCGCCAGTGCCGCGCCCACCAGCGCCACGACCACCGCCTCGCCGACGACCATCCGCTTGAGCTGCGCCGGAGTCGCCCCCGAGCAGCGCAGCAGCTCCAACTCGGCCGTACGCTGACGGACGTTGACCGTCAGGGCGGAGGCGACGGCGAAGAAGACCAGCAGGGTGCCGTAGCCGCCGACGACGCCCGCGGCGGTGGACAGTGTCTCCGCGCTGGTCGAGTCGACGCCGTCCTGCCCGGCCGTGTCGTGCATCGAGTTGAACGTCATGATGATCGCGGCGCCGAGAAACGCGGACAGCAGCGTGGCCAGGAACCGCCCTGGGCGGTGCCGTATCGACCGTATGGCCAGCATGAACATCGCTCACACCCCCGTCGTCACGTTGTCGCCCAGGTGCGCCAGGCGTTCGGCCACCGCGTCCGCCGTCGGGGCGTCCAGCCGGCCCGCGAGCCGGCCGTCCGCCAGGAACACCACCGAGTCCGCGTAGGAGGCGGCGACCGGATCGTGGGTCACCATCACCACCGTCCGGCCGTGCACCCGTACCGCCTCCTGGAGCAGCCGCAGCACGTCGCGCGCGCTGCGCGTGTCCAGGGCGCCGGTCGGCTCGTCCGCGAAGATCACCCGGGGCTCGGTCACCAGGGCGCGGGCGATGGCGACTCGCTGGCGCTGACCGCCGGACAGCTGGTCGGGGCGGTGCCCCAGCCGGTCACCGAGGCCGACGGAGGTCAGCACCTCCTTGGCCCGCCTCCGGTCGACACGCTGCCCGGCGAGCTTGAGCGGCAGCACCGTGTTCTGCGCGACGGTCAGCGTCTCCAGCAGGTTGTACTGCTGGAACACGAACCCGATCCGGCCACGCCGGAACTTCGTCAACTCGGCATCGCCGCCGCCGGTCAGCTCGGTGCTGTCCACGCACACGATGCCGCTGTCGGGCCGGTCGAGACCGGCCGCGCAGTGCAGCAGCGTGGTCTTGCCGGAGCCGGACGGCCCCATCACCGCGGTGAAAGTGCCCCGCCCCAGCCCCAGGGTGACCCCGTCCAGAGCGGTCACCGCGCTGTCCTGCGCACCGTAGGTCTTGGTGACCTTGACCAGCCGGAGCGCCTCGGCGGCGGGCCCCTCGTCGTGCGTGCGTAGTGAGCTTGCCCGAAACATCGTCATCACTCTCCGTCCGGCACTCCCTGTGCCCTGCCGACGAAGCTACGGAGCCGGCGAGTCGACCACATTGGGCACAGAACCCGTATTGCCGGGTGTACTTGGGGACACCCCCTCAGGGGCAGGGCGCACGGGACCCGCACGGATCCAGCCAATTGAACGGTTTCAATTCCATCACCGCCGCACGCTTCACCGGCTGAGTGCTTCTGTTGGAATCTGCACAGAATTCGTGCTGCTCGCACCATGGACTCATGTCACTTCTGCCACTAGCTTCAACCGTCGTTCGAGCTGAATCGTTCCAACTTCGACGAGCCGAAGGGACAACGGCATGAACGACGGAGTCGACAGCACGAAGGGCCGAGGGGTGCGTCGCAGGACCGTGCTCACCACCGCACTGGGCGCCGCACCGGTCGTCCTCGCGGGCGGGATCGCCGCAGGCGGACCCGCATCGGCCGCCCCCACCTCGCACCGCACGGCCGTCGAGGGCCTGACGGTCGAGCACAGAACGAACCCCCTCGGCGTGGACGCCACTCGCCCCCGGTTCGGCTGGCGCATGGCGTCCTCGGTGCGCGGTCGCCGCCAGTCTGCGTACCGGATCCTCGTCGCGACCGCACCCGACCGCCTGACCCCCTCCCGGGCGGACGTCTGGAACAGCGGCCGGGTCACCTCACCCG
The DNA here is from genome assembly GCF_042900345.1 of Streptomyces sp. NPDC012935. Lineage (NCBI taxonomy): Bacteria > Bacillati > Actinomycetota > Actinomycetes > Kitasatosporales > Streptomycetaceae > Streptomyces > Streptomyces sp. NPDC012935. Next base: position 145,964 of record NZ_JBIBBC010000001.1, on the reverse strand, counting down.
ACTCGATCGCCGTGCGCTACGAGGGCCCCACCCTGCGCGCCTCCACCCGCTACCACTGGACGGTGACCACCTGGGACGAGACCGGCCGAGCCGTCCCTGCCGCCCCGACCGCCCACTTCGAGACCGGGCTGCTCGGCACCGACGGCGTCGCCGGCTGGGGCGGCGCCCGGTGGATCACCATGGCCGGCAAGCAGCCCAACACCGCCGGCGCCCCGCTCCTGCGTCACCAGGCACGCCTGACGGGACGTCAAGTACGGGGCGCCCGGCTCTACATCTCCGCCCTCGGCGTCTACGAGGCCCACATCAACGGCCGACGCGTCGCCGTGCCGCAGGACGACGCAACGACCCATGAACTGCTGACGCCGGGCTGGACCAACTACGACAGCACCGTCAACTACTTCACGTACGACGTGACGGACCTGGTCGTGGGGGAGCGACGTGAGGGGGGCGAGGGGCACGCGGGGCACGTCACCCTCGCCGCCGTACTCGGCAACGGCTGGTACAACAGCCGTGTCTCCGAGAACAGCACCTACTACTCCGCCGACGGCAACCGCCTGGCACTCAAGGCCAAGCTCCTGATCCGGTACGCCGACGGCTCTGAGCAGACGGTGGTCACCGCACCAGGCGACGACTGGAAGGCCACCGACACCGGCCCCTACCGTGCCGACGACATCTACGACGGTCAGACCTACGACGCCCGCAGGGAACTCGAAGGCTGGACGTCCGGCGACTTCGACGCCGCCGCCTGGGCCGGCGTGACCGAGCACGACTTCACCACCAGGTTCCCCGACGCCAGGCTGGTCGCCCATCCGGGAGAGAGCGCCCGCCTGATGCCCCGGTGGGACCGCAAGCCGCAGTCCGTCACCGTCTACACGGGCGTGACCGGCCAGGACGGCAGCCCCAACGGCAAGGGCCGCATCGTCGTCGACCCCGCCCGCACGGTCACCGACCCGGCCGAGGCCGCCAAGGCGGCCGTGACCCTGCACCCCGGCGACACGGCCGTGATCGACCTGGGTCAGAACCTGGTCGGCGTGCCCCGCTACACACTGCGCGGCCAGGCAGGCACCGAAGTCGCCTTCAGGCCCGGCGAGATGCTCAACGACGACAGTGAGGGCGCGGACGGTCCCGTCGGATCGGTCTACCGCGCCAACCTCCGTTCCGCGAAGGCCACCAGCACCTACATCCTCAAGGGCGACCCCGACGGCGAGACCCACGAGGACTCGCTGACCTTCTACGGCTTCCGCTACGTCTCCGTCACCGCGACCGAAACAGTCACCCTCACCCGCTTCACCGGCAGGGTCGCGACCTCCGCCCTCCGCGACATCGGCACGATCACGACCGACGACGCGGACATCAACCAGCTGATCAGCAACGTGCGTTGGGGGCAGCGCGGCAACTACCTCTGGGTGCCCACCGACTGCCCGCAACGCGACGAGCGCCTCGGCTGGACGGGCGACACCCAGCTCTTCTGCAACACCGGGCTCTACAACGCCGACGCGGTCAACTTCCTCAGCCACTTCGAGGACAACCTGATCGACTCGCAGCGCACCTACGGCCTGGACGGCGCCCAGTTCACGGCGGTCGCGCCCGGCAACCGCTACAACGCTGCGGCTCCCGCCAGCGGCTGGGCGGACTGCGGGGTGGTCGTGCCATGGACGGTGTGGCAGATGTCCGGCGACCCCACCATCGTCGACCGCAGCTGGACGGCGATGACGAAGTACGTCGACTGGATCCGCGGACGCACCGGCGACGCGTACGCCGGGCAGGGCGCGATCTTCGGTGACTGGCTTGCCTTCCAGGACACCAGCACCCAGCTGATCAGCGACGTCTACTACGGCTACAGCGTGCGCCTCATGGCGGACATGGCCCGCGGCACCGGCCGCACCACCGAGGCGCGCGCCTACGAAGACCTGTTCGCCCGCATCAAGCGCGCGTTCACCACCAAGTACCTGGCCACCGACGCCACGACGGGCCGGGTGACCGTACGGTCGAGTCTCGGAGACGCACCTCCCACCGGCGGCCGGACCGAGGACGACACCCAGACCGCCCTGCTGTGGGTCCTCAAGCTCGGCTTCTACGACACCGAGGCTCAGCGCCGTCAACTGGTCACGCTGCTCGCCGAGAACATCGGCAACGACGAGGCCTACAAGGAGGCCCACCCCGGCAGCACCCGCGTGAAGTACCCCGAGAACACCCTGTCCGTCGGCTTCCTCGGTGTGAACGTCCTCGCCCCCGTGCTCACCGACGAGGGCCGCGTCGACCTCGCGTACAAGCTGCTCCACCAGGACGCCATGCCGTCCTGGCTGTACTCGGTGCGCAACGGCGCGACCACCATCTGGGAGCGCTGGAACTCGTACTCGAAGGAGGACGGCTTCGGCCCGGTCGACATGAACTCGTTCAACCACTACTCCTACGGCGCGATCATGGAGTGGATGTACGAGAGCATGGCGGGCATCGCGAAGGACCAGGCCCACCCGGGTTTCCGGCACTTCTTCCTGCGCCCGCGCCTCGACCCGACCGGGCAGATCACGCAGGTCGCAGGCTCGCACCACGCTCCGTACGGGGAGATCGTCAGCGAGTGGCGGACGGAGGGCCGGATGCTGACCTACCGGGCCGTGGTCCCCGCGAACAGCACGGCGACCCTGCACATCCCCACGTCCGACCCGGCCTCGGTGCGCACGGGCAGGACCCCCCTGTCCCGGGTACCGGGCGTGAAGTACCTGGGCTTCGAGGGCGGGACGGCGAGCTACCGGCTGCCCTCCGGCCGCTACCAGGTGACCGCCGCCCTCGGCTGACCTGCGGTCCCCCGTGTGGCGGGTCCGGTCGGGGGAACTCGGCCGGCATGGACGAGCCGACCCGCACCCACACGTCGTACTGGATCGAGACGGCACCGCCCGGCGACCCCGCGCCCCCGCCGGACGGTGACCTCACCGTGGACGTCGCCGTCGTGGGCGCGGGGATCGCCGGGATCGCCACGGCCTGGGAGCTGGCCCGGCGAGGTCACGGCGTCGCCCTGCTCGAGGCGGACCGGATCGCCGCCGGCGTCACGGGGCACACCACCGCCAAGCTGACCGCGCAGCACACCCTGATCTACGACCGGCTCCGCCGCACCCGGGGCAAGGACGGCGCACGCCTGTACGCGACCTCGCAGACGGACGCGATCAGGCATGCCGCCGAGGTCGTCGACGAGCTCGGCATCGACTGCGACTGGGAGGAGACGGCGGCCCACACCTACGCCGAGGACAGCGACCGTACCGACGAACTGCGGGCCGAGGCCGACGCCGCCCGGGAGGCGGGCCTGAGCGCCGAGTACGTGACCGAAACGGAGCTGCCGTTTCCGGTGGCGGGCGCCGTGCGCGTCGAGGGGCAGGCGCAGTTCCATCCACGCAAGTACCTGCTGGCGCTGGCCGCCGACCTCCAACGCCTCGGCGGGCAGGTGTACGAGCACACACGCGTGGTGGGTCTGTCCGAGGGCGAGCCCTGCGTGCTGACGACCGAGGACGGTGCGAAGGTGAGGGCCGAAACCATCGTGGTCGCCACCCACTACCCGATCTTCGACCGGGCGCTGCTGTTCACCCGCCTGACGCCCCGCCGGGAACTGGTCGTCACGGCCCCCATCGACGCGGCCGAGGCACCCACCGGCATGTACATCACCACCGAACAGAACACCCGCTCGATCCGCACGGCCCCCTACGGCGACGGAAAACGTCTGCTCATCGTCACCGGCGAGCACTTCACCCCGGGCGCGGGCGGCGACGTCGAGGCGCGCTTCGAGGCGCTGACGCGCTGGGCGCAGGAGCGCTTCGGTGACCTCTCCTTCACCCACCGCTGGGCCACGCAGGACAACGACTCCACCGACTCCGTCCCGCTCGTCGGCCCCCTGCACCCCGCGAGCCGCCATGTCCACGTTGCCACCGGCTTCGGCGGCTGGGGACTCAGCGGCGGCATCATGGCGGGCCGCCTGCTCTGCGACCTGATCACCGGTCGCGAGAACCTGTGGAGCGACCTCTACGACCCCCGCCGTGTGATGTCCGTCGTCCGCGAGGGGAAGGACTTCGTCAAGCACCAGACCGACGTCGCCCGCCACTTCGTCGGCGACCGGCTGCACCACCTGCCCGGCCCGTCGACCAGCTCGGTGGACGACATCGCGCCCGGGGAAGGCGCCATCGTCCACGTGTCCGGCAAGCGCTGCGCCGTCCACCGCGACGACGACGGAAAGGTGCACGCCGTCTCCGCGAAGTGCACCCACCTGGGCTGTCTGGTCGCGTTCAACCGCGCGGAACGGACCTGGGAATGCCCCTGCCACGGCTCGCGCTTCGATCCCGACGGCCGAGTCGTCCAGGGGCCCGCCGTACGACCGTTGGAGCAGCGAGACCTCTGAGGCGGTGCCCTCAGCTGCCGTCTGGGCCGACCAGGACGACCTCCAGCGTGCGCGGGCCGTGCACCCCCTCCACCCGGTCCAGCTCGATGTCGCTGGTGGCCGAGGGGCCGGAGATCCACGTCAACGGGCGGGTGGGAGCGAGGCGTTCCAGCGCCTGCGGGACCGACGACACGACCTGCTCGGGGACCCGAACGACACAGATGTGGTGGTCGGGGACGAGCGTGATGCGGCGCCGGCCCTGGTCGGGGGAGCCGTCGAGGACGATGGTGCCGGTCTCGGCGATGGCGAGCGCGCAGCCGGTGACCACGCTCTCGACCTTGTCGAGTTCGTGAGGCGTACTCACGGCGCGGTCGTGGACGCGGGTGGGATCGGCGGCCGACATCCACTCCGGGGGGAGGCCCGGAGGGACGAGCACGTACTGGGGCCCTCGCTCGGCGAGCAACCGCATGATCAGGTAGGGCACGTCCTCAGTGGTCGTCCGGTGCACGATCGCCCGGTAATCTGCCAGGTTCTCGGCCAGCACATCGACCGTCTCCGCGACACTGCGCTCACCGTGCTCGCGCAGATAGTCCCTCGGCACCGCCTCCTCGTACGGCGAATCGTCCCGGGGCGCGTCCGGCGCGTCCGGTACGTCCGCCAGCGCCCGCCGCACCCGGCCCAGGATCCGTTCCCTGCTGCTCACTTGGCACCGCCCTTTCCACCCTGCGTCCGCTGCCACCAGTCCCGGAACGGCTCCGCGGGCACCTCCGGCAGATCCCGCGTTCCGCTCCACGCCTTGCCCGGCCCCGGCAGCGAGCGTGGATGCAGGCGGCGGGTGCGTGCGGCGAGCCGCTGGCCGGTGCGCAGGGCACCCGGGTGACTGAACGCCCAGCGCGCCGCCCGCATCGCGGCCCGCTCGGCAGCATGGCCCTTCGCTGGTTTCAGGACCACCTTGTTGCCGTTGGAGGTCACCTGGCCGCCCTGAACGACCCGCTCCCGCAGATGCACCAGCACCTCGGGGATGTCGATGGCGACGGGGCAGACCTCGTAACAGGCGCCGCACAGCGACGACGCATACGGCAGCGAGGCGTCGATCTCGCTTGTCACACCGCGGAGTTGGGGGCTGAGGATGGCACCGATGGGCCCGGGGTAGACCGAGCCGTAGGCGTGACCGCCGGCCCGTTCGTAGACCGGGCAGACGTTGAGGCACGCCGAGCAGCGGATGCAGCGCAGGGCCTGGCGTCCGACCTCGTCGGCGAGGGTGTCGGTGCGGCCGTTGTCCAGGAGGACCAGGTGGAAGGTCTTCGGCCCGCCCGCCGTCTCGGAGTCCGTCGTGCCGGTCCACATGGACGTGTACGGGTTCATGCGCTCGGCGGTGGAGGAGCGGGGGAGGGTCTGCAGGAACACCTCCAGGTCACGCCAGGTGGGCACGATCTTCTCGATGCCGACGACCGAGATCAGCGTCTCGGGCAGGGTCAGGCACATCCGCCCGTTGCCCTCGGACTCCACGACGACCAGCGTGCCCGTCTCGGCGACCATGAAGTTGGCGCCGGAGACGCCGACCTTGGCGCGCAGGAACTTCTCGCGCAGATGCAGCCGGGCCGCCTCGGCGAGTTCGGCGGGGGTGTCGGTCAGGCCCTCCGGAGCCGGGCGGCCCCACTCGCCCATCTCACGCCGGAAGATGTCCCGGATCTCACCGCGGTTGCGGTGGATGGCAGGCACGAGGATGTGCGAGGGCCGGTCCTTGCCCAACTGCACGATCAGCTCGGCGAGATCGGTCTCGTAGGCGCGGATGCCCTCCGCCTCCAGGGCCTCGTTCAGCCCGATCTCCTGCGTGGCCATGGACTTGACCTTGACGACTTCCGACTCACCGGTCGCCTTGACCAGGCCGGCCACGATCCGGTTGGCCTCGTCGGCGTCGGCGGCCCAGTGGACCGTGCCGCCCGCCGCCGTGACCGACTCCTCCAACTGCACGAGATACCGGTCGAGATGGCGCAGCGTATGGTCCTTGATCCGTTTCCCGGCCTCCCGCAGCGCCGCCCAGTCGGACACCTCCGCGACGGCCTTGGCCCGCTTGGCGCGGATCGTGTGCGTGGCGTGGCGCAGGTTGCCGCGCAGGGTCGTGTCGTGCACGGCCTCGTGCGCGGCCTTCGGAAACGCCGGCATCCCGAGATACGTTCCACTCATGCCGCCGGCTCCTCCTCCGTGCTCGCCAGGATCTGAGCGATGTGCACCGGCCGCATGCCCGTCCGCAGCCGCGCCATGGTCCCGCCGATGTGCATCAGACAGGAGTTGTCGGCCGCGCACAGCACCTCGGCCCCCGTCGACTCGGCGTTGCGCACCTTGTCCGTGCCCATCGCCGCCGAGACGTCGGCGTTCTTCAGCGCGAAGGTCCCGCCGAACCCGCAGCACTCGTCCGCGCCCGGCAGCTCCGCCAACTCCAGCCCCTTGACGGCCTGCAGCAGCCGCCGGGGCCGGTCGGCCAGCCCCAGTCCGCGCAGGCCGTGGCAGGTCGGGTGGTACGTCACCCTGTGTGGGTAGTAGGCGCCCACGTCCGTCACCCCCAGCACGTCCACCAGGAACTCCGTCAGCTCGTACGTCTTCGGCACCACCGGCGCCAGGGTCGCCGCGAGGGTGTCCCCGCGGCCCTCGGCCCGGGCCCGCTCACCCATCCGCGGATACAGCTCGCGCACCATCGCCCCGCACGATCCGGACGGGGTGACGATCGCCTCGTACTCCCCGAAGACATCGGAGAAATGCCGGGCGAGCGGCTCGGCCTCGTGCCGGTATCCGGTGTTGTAGTGCGCCTGTCCGCAGCAGGTCTGGGCCATCGGGAAGTCGACCTCGACGCCCAGCCTGGTCAGCAGTTTCACCACAGCGCGCCCGGTGTCCGGATAGAGCGTGTCGTTGACACAGGTCAGGAACAGGGCGACACGCATCGCGGCTCCTTGTGATCGGTCATCGGATGAGTGCAGGGTAATGCGGCAGCGCGGCGCAGGGGAGACCCCGCCCGCCCCGGGTGAGCCGGTCACCCTCGGACGAGCCGGTCACGCCCGGACGAGCCGCGCCTCCGCCTCGCTCCAGCGCGCCGCGTCGCCCCGCGGCTCGTACCGGCTCAGCGGTTGCGTACGGGTGAGCAGGCGCCGTCCGTCGGCGAGGTCGCCGACCAGCCCGTGGGTACCTGCCTGGACCAGGACGTTCCCGAGGGCGGCGGCCTCGCTCGGGCCGGCCACCACCGGCAGCCCGCAGGCGTCGGCGGTCAACTGGCACAGCAGGGCGTTGCGGGTACCGCCCCCGACCACATGCACGACGTCGACCGGATGGTCGGCCAGCCGCTCGGCGTCCCTGATCGCGCGCCGGTGGGCCAGGGCGAGCGAGTCGAGGATGCAGCGCGTGATCTCGGCGGGCGAGACCGGCACCGGCTGCCCCGAGGCCCGGCACGCCTCGGCGATCCGCTCCGGCATCCGCCCCGGCGCCAGGAACGCCGCGTCCTCCGCGTCCACGACCGACCGCAGCTCCGGCACCTTGGACGCGTCGAGCAGCAGCCCGCCCAGGTCGGGGTCTCCCCAGGCCCGTACGCACTCCTGGAGCAACCACAGCCCCATGATGTTCCGCAGGTACCGGACCGTGCCGTCCAGCCCCAGCTCGTTGGTGAAGTTGGCGGCCCGGCTCTCTTCTGTCAGCACGGGCGCGTCCAGCTCCAGACCCGCCAGCGACCAGGTGCCGGTGCAGATGTACGCGAACCGCTCGCCGGCCTCGGCCGGAACGGCGGCCACGGCGGACGCGGTGTCGTGCGACCCCACCGCCGTCACCGGCACCGGACCGCTCAGCCCGGTCTCCTCAAGCACCTCGTCGCGCAACACCCCCGCGCGATCGCCCGGTTGCCGCAGCGGCGCGAACAGGCCCAGGTCGATGCCCAGCCGGTCAGCGATGTCGTACGCCCAGTCGCGGGTACGGGGATCGATCAGCTGGGTGGTGGAGGCATTGGTGAGCTCGGTGCCCTGCTCGCCGGTGAGCCAGTACGTCAGCAGATCCGGGACGAGCAACAGCCGCTCGGCGTGCCGTAGCTGAGCCGAGTCCCGGGCCGCCGCCAGCTGGTACAGCGTGTTGAAGGGCGCGTACTGCAACCCGGTGGCGGCGTACAGCTCCGCCGCCGGGACGGTCGCCCACACCTTCTCCGCGACCCCCTGCGTCCGGGAGTCCCGGTAGTGCACGGGGTTGCCGAGCAGGGCCCCGTCCGCGTCCAGCAGGCCGTGGTCGACGGCCCAGCTGTCGATGCCGACGGAGTCGACCTGACCGGCCGCCCGCAGCCCCTCCAGGACGCCCGCGTACAGGGCGAGAACATCCCAGCGCAGCCCTTCGGGCACCCGCACGGGCCGGTTGGGGAAGCGGTGCGCCTCGGCGAGCTCCAGACGGTCGAGGGCGACGCGGCCGACCATGACACGCCCGCTGGACGCGCCGAGGTCGACCGCGGCGTACGACTTCACGGACGCACTCACCGCAGGAAGGCGGCCGCGACGCCGGCGTCGACCGGGACATGCAGTCCCGTGGTGTGGGTCAGGTCCCCGCCGGTGAGCGCGAAGACGGCGTTCGCGACATGCTCCGGGAGCACCTCCCGCTTCAGGATGGTCCGCTGGGCGTAGAACTCGCCCAGCTTGTCCTCCTCGACCCCGTACACGGCGGCCCGCTGGGCGCCCCAGCCGCCGGCGAAGATCCCGGAACCACGGACGACGCCGTCCGGGTTGATGCCGTTGACGCGGATGCCGTGCTCACCCAACTCCGCCGCAAGAAGCCGCACCTGGTGGGCCTGGTCGGCCTTGGTGGCCGAGTAGGCGATGTTGTTGGGGCCGGCGAAGACAGCGTTCTTGGAGGCGATGTAGACGATGTCACCGCCCAGCTCCTGAGCGATCATCACGCGCGCCGCCTCCCTCGACACGAGGAAGGAGCCACGGGCCATGATGTCGTGCTGGAGGTCCCAGTCCTTGGCCGACGTCTCAAGCAGGGGCTTGGAGATGGAGATCCCGGCGTTGTTGACGACGAGATCGACTCCGCCGAAGGCCAGTACGGCCGCCTTGAACGCGTCGGCGATCTGCTCCTCGGACGTGACGTCCACCGCCACCGCCACCGCCTTGTCGGGACCGCCCAGCTCCTCGGCGACGGCCTGGGCGTTCTCGGCGTCGAGATCGGCGACCACCACACACGCGCCCTCGGCGACGAGCCGATGCGCGATGGCCTTCCCGATCCCACTGCCGGCGCCGGTCACGAACGCGACCCGTGTCGCGAGCGCCTTGGGCTTCGGCATCCGCTGCAGCTTGGCCTCCTCCAGCGCCCAGTACTCGATACGGAACTTCTCGGACTCCTCGATGGGCGCGTACGTCGAGACCGCCTCGGCCCCCCGCATCACATTGATGGCGTTGACGTAGAACTCGCCGGCGACCCGGGCGGTCTGCTTGTCCTTGCCGAAGCTGAACATGCCGACACCCGGGACCAGCACGATCGCCGGGTCGGCGCCGCGCATGGCGGGGGAGTCGGGCAGGGCGTGCCGCCGGTAGTAGGCGGCGTACTCCTCGCGGTACGCGGTGTGCAGCTCCCCCAGCCGGGCGATCGCCTCGTCGAGGGGAGCGGTGGGCGGCAGATCGAGGACGAGCGGCCGCACCTTGGTGCGCAGGAAGTGATCGGGGCAGGACGTGCCGAGCGCGGCGAGCCGCGGGTGCTCGGCGCTCGCGAGGAAGTCGAGGACGACCTCGGAGTCGGTGAAGTGGCCGACCTGCGGGCGGTCCTGCGAGGCGATGGCGCGGATGACCGGCGCCAGCGCAGCGGCCCGCTCCCGCCGCTCACCGGCGCCGAGCGCCGCGTACCCCTCGATCAGCGGCCCGAAGGGCTCCGGCTTCCCTCGCTCGGCGAGAAACGCCTCGGCGGTCCGGATGATGTGCAGCGAGTTCCGCTCGCACTCCTCGGAGGTGTCACCCCAGGCGGTGATGCCGTGCCCACCGAGCACACACCCGACGGCCTGCGGATTGGCCTCCTTGACCGCGGCGATGTCCAGCCCCAGCTGAAACCCGGGCCGCCGCCACGGCACCCACACCACGCTGTCCCCGAAGCACTCGTCGGTCAGCTTCTCCCCGTCGGCGGCACAGGCGAGCGCGATGCCGGAGTCGGGATGCAGATGATCGACATGCGCGGCCGCCACGAGCCCGTGCATGGCGGTGTCGATCGACGGAGCCGCCCCGCCCTTGCCGTGCAGGCAGTAGTCGAACGCGGCGACCATCTCGTCCTCCCGCTCGACGCCCGGGTAGACGTCGACAAGGGCCCGCATACGGTCCAGCCGCAGCACCGCCAGCCCGGCCTCGGTGAGCGTGCCGAGGTCACCACCGGACCCCTTGACCCACATCAACTCGACGTCACCGCCCGTGACGGGGTCGGTGTCGATTCCCTTGGCGGACGCGTTCCCACCGGCGTAGTTGGTGTTGCGGGGGTCGGAGCCGAGACGGTGGGAACGGGCGAGGAGGGCGGCGGCTTCGGAATGGGGAGCCATGTGTTCTCAGTCCTTCGAAGAAGATTCCATACGTTTCTGACGGGTGCCGTCAGGGGCGCAGGGGATCAGGCGCGAAGCGCCGATCCCGGGGGCGCGGGGCTGTATTGGATTTGCGGCTACCGCCGCGTGGGCGCGACCAGCCACAACGGCGCCGCAGCCCGCAACGAGACAGATCCCGGCAGACGCTCACGCCCCCCAACCGGCCTGCTGCCCGCCAACCCGCTCAGTCACAACCTTCTCGGCCCACCCGGAACGGCGATACGCACCCATGGGATCCGCATCGAGCCCCATCTCTTCCCGAACCTCGGCCAGCAACGGCCGCACATCCGTGTTGTAGGCATCCATGAGCACCGCATTCGCGCCCAGCACATCACCGCAGGCCTGCGCCGCAGCCAACGCCCCCCGGTCAACCAGCAGCGCCTTCGCCGTGGCCTCCTGCACGTTCATCACGGACCGGATGATCGCCGGGATCTTCGCCTCGATGTTGTGGCACTGGTCGAGCATGAACGCCACGTCGGACGTGAACCCGCCCCCACGCACCACCTCGTACATGATCCGGAACAACTGGAACGGATCCGCGGCCCCCACCATCAGGTCGTCGTCGGCGTAGAAGCGCGAGTTGAAGTCGAATCCGCCGAGCTTCCCCTCCCGCAGCAGCGTCGCGACGATGAACTCGATGTTGGTGCCCGGCGCGTGATGCCCGGTGTCGACGACGACCTGCGCCTTCGGCCCGAGCTTGAGGCAGTGCGCATAGGCCGTGCCCCAGTCCGGTACGTCCGTCGTGTAGAAGGCCGGCTCGAAGAACTTGTACTCCAGCAGCATCCGCTGCCCGTCCCCGAGCCGCTCGTACACCTCCGCCAGCCCCTCGGCCAGGCGGTCCTGCCGCGCGCGCACGTCATCCTGACCGGGATAGTTCGTGCCGTCCGCGAACCACAGCTTCAGATCGGCGGAGCCCGTCGCGTCCATGATGTCGACGCACTCCAGCAGATGGTCGACGGCCTTGCGCCGCACCACCGCGTCCGGATGACAGATGCTGCCCAGCTTGTAGTCGTCGTCCTGGAACGTGTTGGAGTTGATCGCGCCCAGCTTCACGCCGCGGTCCTGGGCGTGCTTGGCAAGCGCCGCATAGTCGTCGACCTTGTCCCACGGAATGTGCAGGGCGACGGTCGGGGCGACACCGGTGAACGCGTGCACCTGAGCGGCGTCGTCCAGCTTCTCCTGCGGTGTCCGGGGAACGCCTTGCTGGGCGAACACCTTGAACCGCGTCCCCGAGTTCCCGTACGCCCACGACGGCGTTTCGACTGCCTGGGTCTTGAGTGCGGCCTTCACCGCGGCGAGCTCGGTCACTGAGGGCTCCTGTGACGTCGGGACGGAAGTCGGACGGTGGACATCTGAAAGCTTCGTCGTGAAACGATTCAAGACGGGAACGTATGAGGCCCCCGAAGGAGTGTCAAGCCCCGCGGCCACGGCTTCTTGTTGTGACTCGCCCGTGACCTTCGTTCATCGAAAGTTTTTCGACACGGACCCATTGACGTGACATGCGCTGCGTGCCTAACGTCCCGGCAACCAAGTTGAAACCTTTCACGACGTCGAGAGGGCCGTCCCGCCGACGTCGTCGAGGAGCCCTCATGACCCACCCGTCCACCACGGGTCCGGCCCCGGTTCTGGCGCTCAGGGACATCTCGAAGTCCTTCGGCGCGGTCCGCGCCCTGCGGGACGTCTCCCTGGAGCTGTTTCCCGGGGAGGTGCACGCCCTCGCCGGGGAGAACGGCGCGGGCAAGTCGACCCTGATCAAGACGCTCGCCGGAGTGCACCGGCCGGACGCCGGCCAGGTGCTGCTCGACGGCGCGCCCGTCGTCTTCCACGGCCCCGGCGACGCCCGCGACGCCGGTATCGCCGTGATCTACCAGGAGCCGACGCTCTTCCCCGACCTGTCGATCGCCGAGAACATCTTCATGGGCCGTCAGCCGCGGCGCGCCCTCGGCCGGATCGACCACAAGGCCACGCACACCGCGACCCTCGCCCTGATGCGGCGCCTCGGCGTCGAACTCGACCCCGACCGGCCCGCGCGCGGCCTGTCCATCGCCGACCAGCAGATCGTCGAGATCGCCAAGGCGCTCTCCTTCGACGCCCGCGTCCTGATCATGGACGAGCCGACCGCCGCACTCACCGGCAGCGAGGTCGCCCGGCTCTTCGGCGTCGTGCGCACCCTGCGCGAACAGGGCGCCGCCGTCCTCTTCATCTCCCACCGGCTGGAGGAGATCTTCCAGATCTGCCGGCGGGTCACCACCCTGCGCGACGGCGCCTGGATCGCCAGCGAACCGCTCGACGGTATGACCGAGGACGACCTCGTACGCCGGATGGTCGGCCGCGACCTGGAGGAGCTGTACCCCAAGCAGGACGTGAAGCCGGGCGAAGTCGCCCTGAGCGTACGCCGGTTGACCCGCGAGGGCGTCTTCACCGATGTCTCCTTCGACGTACGGCGCGGCGAGATCGTCGGCCTCGCGGGGCTCGTCGGCGCCGGCCGTACCGAAGTCGCGCGGGCCGTCTTCGGCATCGACCGCTGGGACGCGGGCGAGGTGTCCGTCGGCGGCAGGGCGCTCACCAACGGCGCCCCCTCCACCGCCATGGCCTGCGGCCTCGCCCTCGTCCCCGAGGACCGGCGGGCTCAAGGCCTGGTGATGGACATGTCCATCGAGCGCAACATCGGCCTCACCGGGCTGCGTACGACCGTGAAGGCCGGCCTGATGGACCGCGGCGCCGAACGCAGCCGCTCCCTCGACTGGGCCGTCAAGCTCCAGGTCAAGTACGCGCGGATCGCCGACACCGTCAACACCCTGTCCGGCGGCAACCAGCAGAAGGTCGTCCTCGCCAAATGGCTCGCGACCGGCCCCAAGGTGCTGATCGTCGACGAGCCCACCCGGGGCATCGACGTCGGCACGAAGGCCGAAGTGCACCGGCTGCTCAGCGAGTTGGCCGCCGATGGCGTGGCGGTCCTGATGATCTCCTCCGACCTGCCCGAGATCCTCGGCATGGCCGACCGCGTGCTCGTGATGCACGAGGGCCGCCTCACCGCCGAGATCCCGCGCTCCGAAGCCACCGAGGAAACCGTGATGGCCGCAGCCACCGGGAGGGCCGCCGCATGACGGTCATCACTCCCAAAGAGGCTCCGGTGACCGACGTACCCAAGTCCAGCGGCACCCGCCTCGTCGACCGCGTCTTCAAGATGCGTGAACTCGCCATCCTGGTCGTCTTCGTGGTGATGATCGTCGTCACCCAGCTGGGCAACAGCGAGTTCCTCACCGAGCAGGGCATCAAGGACCTGCTGCTGAACGCGACGATCCTCGTCCTGGTCGCCACGGGCCAGTCCCTGGTCGTCATCACGAGGAACGTCGACCTGTCGGTCGGCTCGACGCTCGGCATCAGCGCCTTCGCCGCCGGAACGTACCTCCAGGGCGGCGGGAACCCGGTCCTCGCCGTGCTCCTGGCGGTCCTGATGGGCATCGGCTTCGGCCTGCTGAACGGCCTCCTCGTCAGCCTCGGCCAGGTGCCCGCGCTCGTCGTCACCCTCGGCACGCTCTACATCATCCGCGGCATCGACTCCATCTGGGTCGGCTCCCGCCAGATCACCGCGGCCGACCTCCCGGACGGCTTCGTCGACTTCGGCTCCGGCGGCATCCTTGCCGTGCCGTGGCTGGCGCTGATCGCCCTGGTCGTGCTGGTGGCGACCGCGTACTACCTCAGGCACTTCGGCAGCGGCCGCGAGCTGTACGCCCTCGGCTCCAACCCGGAGGCCGCCCGCCTCGCCGGCATCCCGGTCCGCAAGCGGATCCTGGCCGCGTACACCTTCTGCGGTGCCCTCGCCGGTCTCGCGGGGGCCCTGTACCTGGCCCGGTTCGGCAACGTCGACTCCGGCACCGGCAACGGCTACGAACTCACCGTCGTCAGCGCGGTCGTGGTCGGCGGCGTCGTCTTCACCGGCGGGTCCGGCAGCGTCTACGGTGCCGCCCTCGGCGCGCTGCTGCTGACCTCCATCAACAGCGTCCTGCCCGCCCTCGGCGTCAGCTCCGTCTGGGTGCTCGCCATCAACGGCATCCTGCTCATCCTCGCCATCGCGATCGACCGGATCGTCGCGCTGCGCGTGGCCAACGCCCTGAAGAAGAGGAACGCCCGCCATGGCTGACTCGTCGCTCGCGCGCGCCGTTCGCTGGGACACGGTTGTCGGCGCCCTTCTGATCGTCGTGCTCCTGCTGTCCTTCACCACGGTCGATGGCTTCGGAAACGCGCTCAACTTGTCGTTCCTGATCGGAAACACCCTTCCGATCGCTTTGATCGCCCTGCCGATGACACTGCTGGTCGTGTCGGGCGAGATCGATCTTTCGGTCGCATCGACCGCCGGTCTCTCGGGCGCCGTGATGGGTGCGCTGTGGAACCAGGGCATGACGATCGAGACGATCATCCCGATCTGCCTGCTGCTCGGTGTGGTGTGCGGTCTGATCAACGGGCTTTTGGTGACCAGGCTGGGCCTGCCGTCCCTCGCCGTCACGATCGGCACGCTCGCCGCCTACCGGGGCATCGCACAGATCGTGCTCGGGTCGGACGCGGTGACCGACTTCCCGTCCCAGTACCTGGACTTCGCCGCCGGACGGATCGGCGACACGTTCGTTCCGTACGCCTTCCTGCCCTTCCTCGTCCTGCTCGCCATCGCCGTGGTCGCGCTGCACGCCACGCCGTTCGGGCGGTCGGTCTTCGCCACCGGCGCGAGCGAGGAGGCGGCGCGCTTCGCCGGTATCCGCGTCAAGCGGCAGAAGCTGATCCTGTTCACCGTGACCGGGCTGATGGCCTCCCTCACCGGCATCTTCTGGGCGCTGCACTACGCGAGCGCCCGCTACGACAACGCCACGGGGCTCGAACTCTCCGTCGTCGCCGCCGTGCTGCTCGGCGGCATCGACTTCGACGGCGGCAAGGGCACGCTGGGTGGTGCCATCGCCGGGGTGTTCCTGCTGGGGGCGTTGCAGAACGTCATGAGCCTCCAGGACGTCTCCGCCCAGTCGCAGATCGTCGTCACCGGCGTCCTGCTCGTGCTTTCCGTGCTCGGCCCGCGGGTCGCGCGGCAGATCTCCGTGGCGAGGGCGGGCCGTAGAGCCGCCTCGACTCCGTCGACTCCGACCTCGTAACTCAGCCCTTCTTCGTAAAGGACTCCCACCATGCGCAAGTCATCCCTCCGCCGTGCCTCCGCGGCCCTCGCCGCCGCCACTTCTCTCGCCCTCGCCCTCACCGCCTGCGGGGGCACCACCAAGGAGGACGTCAAGAGCGAGGGCGCCTCCGCCGCCACCGCCGGCAAGGCCGACCCGAACGCCGAGCTGAAGAAGGGCCTGACCGTCGGCTTCCTGCCCAAGCAGGTCAACAACCCCTACTTCACCTCCGCCGACAAGGGCGGCGAGGCGGCGCTGAAGGAGCTGGGCTCCAGCTACAAGGAGGTCGGGCCGTCCAGCGCGACCGACACCGCCGGGCAGGTGAGTTACGTCAACACGCTCACCCAGCAGCAGGTCGACGCGATGGCCGTCTCCGCACAGGACCCGGGCGCCCTGTGCACCGCGCTGAAGCAGGCCATGAAGAACGACATCAAGGTCGTCACCTACGACTCCGACACCACCGCCGACTGCCGCAACGCCTTCGTCTCGCAGGCGTCCGCCGAGGACCTCGGCCGCACCGAGGTGCAGCTGCTCGCCGAACAGATCGACTACAAGGGCGAGATCGCGATCCTGTCCGCCGCGCAGACCGCGACGAACCAGAACACCTGGATCGACTTCATGAAGGACGAGCTCAAGGACCCCAAGTACAAGGACATCAAGCTCGTCAAGATCGCCTACGGCAACGACGACGCCCAGCAGTCCTTCCAGCAGACCCAGGGCCTGCTCCAGGAGTACCCGAACCTGAAGGGGATCATCTCCCCGACGACGGTCGGCATCAAGGCGGCCGCCCAGTACCTCTCCGGCTCCAAGTACAAGGGCAAGGTCAAGCTGACCGGCCTCGGCACCCCGAACGACATGCGCAAGTACGTCAAGAACGGCACCGTCGAGGCGTTCGAGCTGTGGGACCCCTCGAAGCTCGGCGAGCTGGCCGCCCGCACCGCCGTCGCCCTGGTCTCCGGCCAGATCACCGGCAAGGAGGGCGAGACCTTCGAGGCCGGGGACATGGGCGAGTACACCATCGGCAAGGACGGCGTGATCAGCCTCGGCAAGCCGACCGTGTTCGACGCCAAGAACATTGACAAGTTCGACTTCTGAACCGTCATCAACTTCTGAGCCCCGTCATCAATTTCTGAGTCCATCTTCAACTTCTGGGCCCCGGAGGGTCGTTGATGCAGCGCGTGTGCTTCCTGCTGAAGGTCCGTCAGGACCGCCTGGACGAGTACCGCGAGCGGCACGCCGCCGTGTGGCCGGAGATGCTCGAAGCGCTCTCGGCCACCGGCTGGCACAACTACTCGCTCTTCCTGCGTGACGACGGCCTGCTCGTCGGCTACCTGGAGACCGAGGACTTCGCCGCCGCCGTGGCCGGCATGGAAGCCACCGATGTCAACGCCCGCTGGCAGGCGGAGATGGCGCCGTTCTTCGAGTCATTGGACGGCGCCCGCCCCGACGAGGCCATGAAACCGCTCACCGAGGTGTTCCACCTCGCCTGACCCACCCTTCCCACCCCTCGCCGACAACGGAGTCCCCGAGATGAAGAGACGCACCCTGCTGGGCGCCGCCCTCGCCGGAGCCGTGACGACCCCCGCCCTCGCGTCCGGCACGGCCCGCGCCGCCGGCCCCGGTCCGTCCCTCACCCTGACCGGTACGACCACGCTCGACACGCAGGCCATCTACTTCGTGTCGTACGACGGGCTGGTCAACAACAACGCCTTCCAGAAGAACGGCCTGCTGACCTACAAGGGCTACCAGTACGCCGTCTGGTACACCGCCGACCGCGGAGCCGTCGTCGGCCGCCGCGCGCTCGGCGCCACCACCTGGTCCACCCTCAAGGTGGGCCACACCCTGCGCTACAACGACTCCCACAACGTCATCTCGATGGGGATCTCGAAGGTCGACGGCCGCCTTCACCTCAACATGGACTCGCACAGCGACGGCTTCACCTACGTCAAGTCCGTCGCCGGGCTGATGGACAACCCGGCGGGCCTGAGCTGGAGCGCGAGCCGCTTCGGCGCACCTCAGCCGACCATGGACGGTCTCGCACTCACCTCGCAGTTCACCTACCCGCAGTTCATCGCCACCCCCGACGGCGGACTCCAGCTCAGCTACCGGGTAGCCGTCTCCGGCAACGGCCGCAACGCCCTGGCCGAGTACGACGGTTCGACCTGGACCAGCCTCGGCGAGTGGTCCAGTTCCACGGGCACGTACACCAGCGAGCACGGCTCCTCGACCGCCCGCAACATGTACCTGCACGGCATCGACTACGACCGTAACGGCCGCCTGCACTCCTTGTTCACCTGGCGTGAGCAGAACGGCGCCGTGATGTGCAACGGCGGCGGCATCACCAACCACGACACCGGCTACGTCTACTCCGACGACCGCGGCCGCACCTGGCGCAACAACGCCGGCACCGTCGTCGGCACGACCGGCGGCTCCGACAAGGTCGCCGTCACCGACAGCGGCCTGGTGATCGACGCACTCAACCCCGACCACTCCCTGATGAACCAGGAGAGCCAGTTCACCGACTCGGCGGGCCTGCCGCACGCGATCATCAGCTACGTCCCCGGCCGCTTCGGGCAGTGCACCACGAACTACGTCGCCGACCGCACCGCCAACGGCCGTGCCTTCCACGTCCGCAAGAACTCCTCGGGCACCTGGCACAAGACCGAGATCCCGGTCCCGCTGAACTCCAGCCAGCGCACCAAGCTGATCCTGGACAAGTACGACAACGCGTACGCGATCTTCCCGTTCTGCCGGATCGCCGGAGCCTCCAAGGCCTCCGGACACACGGACTGGACGGTGCTGTACGACGGTGTCACCGCCGGGCTGAACGCCTTCGGCGAGGTCGTGATCGACGAGACGCGCGTCGGACAGGACCACTACCTGTCGATCATGTACCAGGAGAAGTCCAGCGGTACGACGCCCTCGGCGCTGCGCAACCTCAACTTCCGCCTGCCTGCCTGATCGCAGCCGATGTGGGCGGCATGACGGTAATGTGAAGGCCTTCCCGCCGCCCCGCGTCTTACGAGTCTTTCTGGAGGTCCCTGCCCGATGGCCCAGTCGGTGGGTATCAAGGACGTCGCACGCGCCGCCGGAGTCTCCGTCGGCACGGTGTCCAACGTCATCAACCGTCCGGACGCGGTCGCGACGGAGACGCGGGCGCGGGTGCAGTCCGCGATAGACCGGCTGGGCTATGTCCGCAGCGAGTCCGCGCGCCAGCTGCGCGCGGGACGCAGCCGGATCATGGGACTGCTCGTCCTCGACATGGGCAACCCCTTCTTCGTCGACGTGGCGCGCGGCGCCGAGCGGACCGCGCGTGACGCCGGGCTCGGCGTGATGGTCTGCAACAGCGCGCAGAGCGCGAGCGAGGAGGCCGACTACTTGTCCCTCTTCGCCGAACAGCGCGTGCGGGGCGTGCTGCTGACACCGGCCGACGCCACCGGACGCAACATCGAAACGTTTCGCCGCCACAACATCCCCTTCGTCCTGGTCGACCGGGTCGCCGAGGGCACCACCGAGTGCTCGGTCTCGGTCGACGACGTCGCGGGCGGGGCGCTGGCCGTACGCCACCTCGTCGACGCCGGGCACCGTTCCATCGCGTACGTCAGCGGCCCGCCCGGCCTCAACCAGGTCCGCGACCGCCGCACCGGCGCCCTGAACGCGCTGGCGGAGGCGGGCCTCGGCCCGGAGAACCTGCGCGAGCTGCCCACCGAGCGGCTCGACGTCGCCGCCGGCCGGGACGCCGGCGCCCGCCTGCTCGGCCTCGCCGACCGCCCGACCGCCGTCTTCTGCGCCAACGACCTGCTCGCCCTCGGCGTCCTGCAGGCCATGTACGCCGCCGGCGTCGGCGTCCCCGACGACCTGGCGATCGTCGGCTACGACGACATCGAGTTCGCGGCCGCCGCGGCCGTCCCCCTCACCTCCGTACGGCAGCCCGCGGTCACCATGGGCACGCTCGCCGCGGAGATGCTGCTGGAGGAGACGGAGGAGGAGACCGGGACGAAGCGGCACGAGCACCGGCGTGTCGTACTCCAGCCCGAGCTCGTGGTGCGGCGCTCCAGCCTGTCGGCCCGCTGATCCCGAGGCGGTCCGGACCCGACGTCACTGATCGGTCGTTCAGTACGATTTCATGATCCCAGGGCTCGGTCGGCGGACGAACATGTGTTGAACTGGGACGCGGCCCGAAAACCATCCGTCCCGGGAGCCCTGTTGACCGTCAGCTATCGCCAGCCCGGCGTCGTCCTCACCGACCGCCACTTCACCGTGCCCCTCGATCACGACGCCCCGACGGGCGAGACGATCGAGCTCTACGCCCGTGAGGTGGTCGCCAGCGACAAGGCGCACCAGGACCAGCCGTGGCTGGTCTACCTCCAGGGCGGTCCCGGCTTCGGGGCGAACCGATTCGTCGGCAAGGGCGCCTGGCTCGGCCGCGCACTCAAGGATTACCGCGTTCTGCTGCTGGACCAGCGCGGCACCGGCCACTCAGCGCCCGCCAACCGTCAGACCCTCCCGCTGCGCGGCACCCCCGCCGAACAGGCCGACTACCTCACGCACTTCCGCGCCGACTCGATCGTCCGCGACTGCGAGGCGATCCGCCGCGAGGTGACCGGCGGCGCCCCCTGGACCGTCCTCGGCCAGAGCTTCGGCGGCTTCTGCACGGTCAACTACCTCTCCACCGCCCCCGAGGGCCTGACCGCCGCGGTCGTCACCGGCGGCCTGCCCTCCCTCGACGCGCACGCCGACGACGTCTACCGGGCGGCCTACCCGCGCATCGAGCGCAAGGTCGCCGCGCACTACGCCCGCTACCCGCAGGACGTGGAGCGCGCCCGCCGTATCGCCGACCACCTCCTCGGAGGCGACGTGGTCCTGCCGAACGGCTACCGCCTCACCGCCGAGGCCTTCCAGTCGCTCGGCATCCTCCTCGGCGGCAGCGAGGGCAGCCACCGTCTGCACTACCTGCTGGAGGACGCCTTCGTCCGCACCCCGCAGGGAGCCGCCCTCTCGGACGCCTTCCAGGAGGAGGTCCAGGGCCTGCTGTCGTACGCGAGCCACCCGCTGTACGCCCTCGTCCA
This sequence comes from Streptomyces sp. NPDC012935, assembly GCF_042900345.1. Taxonomy (NCBI): domain Bacteria; kingdom Bacillati; phylum Actinomycetota; class Actinomycetes; order Kitasatosporales; family Streptomycetaceae; genus Streptomyces; species Streptomyces sp. NPDC012935. The sequence continues at coordinate 124,805 of NZ_JBIBBC010000001.1, read as the reverse complement.
CGAGGCGATCTACGGCCAGGACGCGCGCCCCACCAACTGGTCCGCCGAGCGCGTCCGCGCCGAGTACCCGCAGTTCGACGCGGCCAAGACCCTCGCCGGCGACGGGCCGCTGCTGTTCACCGGCGAGACGATCCACCCCTGGATGTTCGACTGCGACCCGGCGCTGCGCCCGCTGCGCGAGACCGCCGAACTCCTCGCCGCCCGAACCGACTGGAAGCCCCTGTACGACCCGGCGCGCCTCGCCGCCAACGAGGTGCCCGTCGCGGCCGCCGTCTACCACGACGACATGTACGTCGACACCGCCCACTCCCTCGCCACCGCCCGTGCGATCCGCGGACTGCGGACCTGGGTGACGGACGAGTTCGAGCACGACGGTGTACGGGCCGGCGGCCCTCGCGTCCTGGACCGGCTGCTCGCGCTCACCCGTGACGAAGCGTGATGTCGGTGTCACGCGTTAGTGTGCGGACATGACCGAGCCGACGATCACTCAGCTGAAGCCCATGCCGGAGGACTGGCAGCGCGCGCTCGCCGTCGTCGCGCATCCGGACGACCTCGAGTACGGCTGCTCGGCGGCGATCGCCGCCTGGACCGACACCGGCCGCGAGGTCGGCTATGTCCTCGCGACCCGCGGCGAGGCCGGCATCGACACCCTGGAACCCGCGAAGTGCGCACCGCTGCGGGAGCGCGAGCAGCGGGCCAGCGCGGCCGTCGTGGGCGTGTCGGCGGTGGAGTTCCTCGACCATGAGGACGGCGTGATCGAGTACGGCATCGACCTGCGCCGCGACATCGCCGCTGCGATCCGCCGGCACCGGCCCGAACTGGTGATCACGCTCAACCACCGGGACACCTGGGGCGGCGTCGCCTGGAACACCCCGGACCATGTGGCGGTCGGCCGCGCGACGCTGGACGCGGCCGGCGACGCGGGCAACCGCTGGATCTTCCCCGAGCTCATCGAGCAGGGCCTGGAGCCCTGGAACGGCGTGCGCTGGGTCGCCGTCGCCGGTTCCAGCACACCCACGCACGCGGTGGACGCGACGGCAGGCCTGGAGCGGGCGGTGCGCTCGCTGCTCGAACACCGCACCTACATCGAGGTGCTGACGAGCGAGGACCCGGAGACGTACGCCCGCGGTTTCCTCACCGCGAACGCCGAGGCACTGGGGGAGCGGTTCGGCGGAAAGCCGGCCGTGGCATTCGAACTGTTCGGTCGGTAGGTCCGGCGGACAGATGTGGGAAACGGGGGCACGGTGAACGACACGGAAGTGCTGGCGGACCGCTTCGAGGAGCACCGCGGCCATCTCAAGGCGGTCGCCTACCGCATGCTCGGCTCCCTGGCCGAGGCGGAGGACGCCGTCCAGGAGGCCTGGCTGAAGCTGAGCCGCAGCGACGCGGGCCCCATCGAGAACCTCGGCGGCTGGCTGACGACCGTGGTCGGCCGGGTCTGCCTCGACATGCTGCGCTCGCGCACCCGGCGCCACGAGGAGCCCCTGGACGACACCTTCGTCCCGGACCCCGTGATCAGACCGCTGTCGACGATCGATCCCGAGCAGGAGGTTCTCCAGGCGGACTCGGTGGGCCTGGCCCTGCTGGTGGTGCTGGAGACGCTGGAGCCCGCCGAGCGGATCGCGTTCGTGCTGCACGACATGTTCGCCGTGCCCTTCGACGAGATCGCGCCGATCGTGGAACGCACCTCGGCCGCCACCCGCCAACTGGCCAGTCGCGCCCGGCGCCGGGCGCGTGGCGCCACCCCGTCGTCCGAGCCCGACCTCGGCCGACAGCGCCAGGTCCTCGACGCCTTCATGGCTGCCTCCCGCGCGGGGGACTTCGAGGCGCTGCTCGCGGTCCTCGACCCGGATGTGGTGCTGCGCGCGGACTCCGGGCCGCTGGCCCGCGGTGCGGCGGCGTCGAAGGTCGTGCGCGGTGCGAAGCCGGTGGCCGAACAGGCGCTGCTGTTCGCTCAGCTCGCGCGGTACGCGCAGCTCGTGCTGGTCAACGGGGCGATCGGGATCGTCCACGCCCCCGAGGGGCGGCCGCAGTCGGTCATGGGCGTCACCATCGCCGACGGCCGCATCACGCGCATGTACATCCTGGCGGACCCCGAGCGGCTCGGCGGCCTCGATCTGCGGGGCCTCGGCGGCTGAGTCAGGCCTGAACTCACTGGTGAGCTTCTCGTTCCGTATGCTGAACGGTATGCAAGATCAGATGTTCGATCGGGCTGACCTGCACGGTGACTGCACCAGCTGCTTCGGACTGTGCTGTGTGGCCCTGCCGTTCGCCGCGTCCGCCGACTTCGCGGTCGACAAGGCGGCCGGCAAGCCCTGCCACAACCTCCGTGACGACCACCGGTGCGGCATCCACGACAGGCTCCGGCAGACCGGTTTCACCGGCTGCACCGTCTATGACTGCTTCGGTGCCGGCCAGAAGGTCTCGCAGGTCACCTTCGGCGGACAGGACTGGCGGACGGGCTCCCGTGAGCACGCCCGGCAGATGTTCGACGTCTTCCCGGTCGTCCGCCAGCTCCACGAACTGCTGTGGTACCTCACCGAGGCACTCACCCTGCGCGCCGCCTGTCCCCTCCACGCCGACCTGCGCCGGATCCTGGAGAGGACCGAGGAGCTCACCCGGGGGACCCCGCAGGACCTCGCGGCGCTGGACGTGGCCGCGCATCGCCAGGACGTCAACGTGCTCCTGCTCAAGACCAGCGAGCTGGCCAGGGCCGGCATCGGCGGCGGCCGCAAGAAGAACCGCCGTGGCGCGGACCTGATGGGCGCCCGGCTCAAGGGCGCCGACCTGCGTGGCGCGAATTTGCGTGGCGCCTACCTCATCGCGGCCGACCTGACCGGGGCCGATCTGCGCGGAGCGGACCTCATCGGTGCCGATCTGCGCGACACCGACCTCACCGACGCCGATCTGACGGACGCCTTCTTCCTGACCCAGCCCCAGCTCAACGCGGCCCGGGGCAGCGCGGGCACCCGGCTGCCCGCGTCACTCAGCCGACCCGTGCACTGGACAGCGGACGTCTGACGTCGTGCTCTCCGCGGTCCCGGACGGGACGGGTTCGGTACGCGCTGTGCCGGGCATCCGTCGCTGCACGCGCAGTCGCAACCCCTCCGGCATCAGCGTCAGCCGCTCCGTCACCCGCAGGCGATACCCCGGCTCGGCAGGCAACTCGTACCGCCGCAGCAGCAGGCCCAGCACCAGTGTGGCCTCGTGCAGAGCGAACTGGCGGCCGATGCACGCCCGCGCCCCCGTCCCGAACGGCTTGAAGGTGTGCGACGCCCGCGTCCGCACGGCCTGCGGGTCGAAGCGGTCCGGATCGAAGCTCTCGGCGTCGGGGCCCCACACCTGCGGATCACGGTGCAGCATCGCCGTCAGCACCAGAGCCCAGGCGCCCCGCCGCATCGGATGGTCGCCGCCGAGCACGGTGTCCTCGCGCGCCTCCCGGGCGAAGGCGGGCGCCGTCGGCCACAGCCGCAGCGACTCGTCCAGGATCCGGCGCACATACCGCAGCCGCGCCACCTGGTCGTAGCCGGGCGCCGCCGTGTCGCCCCACACCCGCTCGACCTCGGCGCGGGCGCGGGCCGCGACATCCGGGTGCCGGGACAGATAGTGCAGGGCGAAGGAGAGGGCGCCCGAGGTGGTCTCGTGGCCGGCCACCAGGAAGGTGATCACCTGTCGGCGGACGTTCTGCGCCGAGAGCCGCTCGCCCGTCTCCGGGTGGCTTGTCTCCAGCATCCGGTCCAGCAGATCGCCGCCCCCGCCGCCGCCCGCCGTACGGGCCCGGACCAGGTCGTCGACCGTGCGGTTGAGGTAGTCGATGTCGGCCTGGTTGCGCCGTGCGGCACGCCGCAGCAGGAACGGCGACGGCACGGTGTTGAGCCGCTGCGCGTAGCTGAGCGTGCCGACCATCGCCGTCACGAAGGGATGCGGACGGGCGCGTTCGAAGGAGCCGAAGTCGTGCCCGAACCCGGTGCGGGCGATGGTCTCCAGGGTCAGCTTGGTCATGTCCCCGGGCACGTCCACCCTCCGGCCCGCATCGGCGGCGCGGTCCCAGTGGTCCATGAGCCGGTCGGCGACGGCCAGCATCATCGGGTGGTAGCCCGCCATGGCCTCCCGGCTGAACCCCGGTGCCAGGACGTCGTGCGCCAGCTGCCAGTTCGGCTCGTGGTTGTACGCCGTGAACAGACCGTCGCCGACGACCGGCCGCAGGTTGGCTATGCCGAGCCCCACATGCTTGGCGAACCGGGACTCGTCCGCCATGTCGGCCGCGAGGCCGGCGCCCCACACGAACACGAACTCCTTGTCGAAGGCCTTGCGCCGGAAGATCGGCCCCAACTGCCGGGCGAACCGCAGGGAGTCCTGCAGCGGCGTACGCCGGCTGGCGCCGAGCGCATCGCCGAGCAGCGGGAGCCGGTGCGGGGGGTGCGGGATGCGGGAGAGCTCCGGCCAGCCGTGCTCGGCGCTGCGGAATCCCTTCGGAAGTCCGGACCCGGTCGTTGTCTCCGCCATGACGCGATCTCCCTCGATCTCCCTGGATCCAGCGGCACGTTGAGCTCGTTGTACGTGGGTTCAATAACGCGTTTCAGTCTGGTCCCGCTGTTGAACCCACGTCAAGTAAAGTGCGGGCATGGCCGCGAACCAGGGCGAGCGCACCCGCCGCAGGCTCAGCACGGAGGAACGCCGTGAGCAGCTCCTCGCGGTCGGGGCGCGGCTGTTCTCGGAGAGTCCGTACGACGAGGTCTGGATCGAGCAGGTCGCCGAGATCGCCGGGGTCTCGCGCGGGCTGCTCTACCACTACTTCCCGACGAAGCGTGACTTCTTCGCGGCCGTCGTCGAGCGGGAGAGCGAGCGCATGCTGCGGATGACGGCCGCCGCGCCCGGAGTCCCGGTCCGCGAGCAGCTCGCCGCGAGCCTCGACACGTATCTGGAGTACGTCGAGGCGCACGCGCACGGCTACCGCGCCTTCCATCGCGCCGACGCGGCGGGCGACCAGGCCGTGCGCAAGGTCTACCGACAGGCCCTGGCCGCGCAGGAGAAGCAGATCCTGGCGGCGATGTCGGCCGATCCCGAGTTCGGCCCGGTTTTCGGGGAGCGGCCCGACGTCCGGCTCGCCGTGCGGGGCTGGCTGGCGTTCACCACGGCCGTCTGTCTGGAGTGGCTGCGGGGCTCCGACCTCTCCCGGGACCAGGTGCGCGACCTGTGCGCCCGCGCCCTGCTCGGTGTCATCGCCCGCTGAGTGCCGCCGCGCACATCCGAAGAGATCGCGCCGGAACGCCGTGGCTGGTTGGCGCACGGCTCGATCTTCGATAGGTTAGGTGAGGCTTACCTAAGGAGGTACGGGATGGGTGACAGCCAAACCTGGACGGCGGCACCTTCCGCGGCGGAACGAGCCCGGTCGGTGCTGGCGGGCGCGTGGTCCTGCGGGGTGACCGCGGAGAGCTGCCGTGAGGAACTCGTGGGCGCGCACACCGTGACCGAGGAGGGGCGCGTCCTGCTGGAGGTGCCGGAGGACAGCGTGCTCGTCACGGCGGCGATCTGCGCGCCCCGCGGAGAGCCCTCCGCCGTCCTGGAGTTCGCCGACGTCGCCCCCGTGCCCCTGCGCAGGCGGATCCGCACCCGGCTCTGGATGTCCGGCTGGTTCACGCCCGAGGACGGCAAACTCGCCTTCCGGGCGACCCGGGTGGTGCTGCGCCGGCCCTCCGGTGCCGTGGTCGTCGACCTCGACGAGTTCGCCGACGCCGCGCCGGACCCGCTGGCCACCGCCGAGGCCCGGCTGCTCACCCACCTCGCCGACTGCCACCCGGACGCCGTCGAGCGGCTCACCCGCCTCGTCGAGTCCGACAGTCTGCACGGCGCCGTCCGTGTCCAGCCGCTAGCCGTCGACCGGCACGGACTGACGCTGCGCATCGAACGTGCCAGCTCCCACGGTGACGTACGGCTGCCTTTCCACCGGCCCGCCGACGACGTCGCGCAGCTCACCGAACGGATGCACATCCTGCTCGCCCAGGCCAGCGCCGCCTCCTGCCCGCGTGCGCTACAGCGGCAGCGCACAGACGGCGACGGGTGACGCGAACGGCTTGCCCGCGAGCCGCAGTTCACCGCTGTCCTCGTCGACCTGGAAGACGCTGACGGTGCTCGACCGCTGGTTCGCCGTGAACAGCAGCGCGCCGTCGGGCGAGAGGGCGATCTGCCGCGGGAAGTCCCCGGACACCGGCACCGTGTCGAGCAACCTCAACCGGGCGCCGTCCGCCTCCACCGCATAGCGCGTGAGGCTGTTGTGGCCCCGGTTGGCGAGATAGGCGTAGCGGCCGTTGTGCGTCACCACGAGTTGCGCCGGATAGTTGGTGCCCGAGCCCGTGCCCGTGGTCTGCTCCGCGCCGATGCTCAGTCGGCCCGTGGAGACGTCGTACGCGCAGACAGCCACGGTGTTGTCGACCTCGTTGGCCAGATACGCGTACCGCCCGCCCGGGTGGAAGGTGAGATGCCGCGGGCCCGCACCCGGCTCGGTCTGCGCCCGCGCGACCTCGGTGAGCGTGCCGGCCTTCTGGTCGAGGCGGTAGGTGTACACCGTGTCCGTGCCCAGGTCGACCGCGAGCACATGGCCGCCGTCCGGGCTGGTGACGAACTGGTGCGCGTGCGGGCCGTCCTGGCCCGGACCGGGCGCCGGCCCGGAGTGCGTGACGAGGTCGGTCCGCTCACCGAGCGCGCCCGAAGGCTCGATCGGGTGCACGGCCACGCTGCCCGTGCCGTAGTTGGCGCTCAGCAGCCACCGTCCGCTCGGATGCACGGACAGGTGGCAGGGCGCCGCGCCGCCGCTGCTCCGGCTTCCCAGAATCCTGCGGTCGGCGATGCGGACAGCGGTCACGGCACCGTCGTCACGCTCGTTGACCGCGTACAGCGTCCGGCCGTTCGGGTGGACCGCCAGATACGACGGGTCGGCGACCGCGGTGATGGTGCCGGTGCCGGTGATCCGGCCCGATTCCGGGTCGTACGTGGCCAGGCCGATCCCCTCGCCGCCGCCGTCGACGGAAGTGTACGTGCCGACGTAGAGGGGGCGGGGGCCGGACGGATCACGGCTCTCGTTCTGCGCGCTCGGACGCGTCCCGGGGCCGGTGGCCTCGGGGGCCGCGGTGTCGGACGTGTCCGCGGGCGCGGGCGCGTCGTCGCACCCTGTGGCCGCCGGGAGTGTCACGCCGGCGGCCGATCCCGCGAGGGTTCCGACGAATCGGCGCCTGCTCAGCCCACCACTGCCCATGTCCACACCTCAGGTCGTCGGTCGTCGTGGTCGCGACAGCAACCTTGGCGTGGATCAGCCGCCCAGCGCAAGAACGGCAACGTGCGTTGCGCAGGGCGCAATGAAGTGAGGCTCCGGCTTGGCTCCCGCTTGCCGTCTGTCAGCGGGGAGTTGCTTGCCCCGGCTACCAGTCGCCGTCCTGCACGGGCTTCCCCGGCGCGTCCTTGAGTGGCTTCACCTGGCCCGGCGACGGTGCCTGCCAGGGCTCGTGGTCGTCGCCGAGCCAGTCGCCGACCGGCTTCACCGCCCCCAGCGTGTCCGTGGGTGCGAGATCCTCGGCGTCCTGGTCGTAGTAGTCGAACCAGGGCAGCCCCGCGCGCGTGTACGCCGCCCGGTCCACCGGCGACGGCGGGGGAGCCTCGCCGGTGATGCGGCGCCACTCCGGGGGCGTGACCAGATGGACGAAGACCCGGCCTGCGGGAGTCCCGGCCCAGTCCGAGAGCGGGCGGTCGTCCTCGTAGACCTCCTGGCGCATCGAACCGCCGACGCCCAGGCCCATCGCCGCGGCGGCCCGGCGCGTCCCGCCCGCCGGAGCGGCGGCGGGCGCCGGCACCCCACCCTGGGCGGGTGCCGCCGCCATGGGCATGGCGGCGCCGTAGCCGCCGGACGGCATGAACGCCCGTGCCCGCTCCGCCCGCAGCCGCTCCTCCTGACGCCACCTCGCCAGCTGCGGCTCCTTCAGCGGGAACGACTGCAGCTGTACGCCACCCCAGACCTCCTCGCCCGTGACCTGGCCCTCGACGGTCGCGCCCATCCCGAGCGGCACCGCCACGAACTGGCGGACCGTGCCCTTCCCGGAGTTGATGCCGTCCAGCCAGGGCTGGCGGGGCAGCACCACGTAGTTCTGCGGCTCGCGCCGCAGCCGGTCGCTCCACGGCTTCCCCGAGACCGCGCACACCTTGCCCACCCCGACCTGGAGGGCGGCCGGCTCGGCGGTGCCCCCGAAGCTCAGCCACATCGCCTCGCGCAGATACACCGGGAGCATCACACCGCCGCGCGCCCGCCACTCCCGCGGAACCGTGTCCGCATGGTCCGCAACCCGGCGGACCGGGAACTCCCCGAGCCCCGGCGGCAGCGCATGCGTGCCCGACTCGGGCAGCCGCAGCGTACGGATGAACCGCACCGCCACCCCGCCCGGCAGCCGCAGCGTGTTCCCGTCGATCCGCACGGTCGTGTCCGCCATCGGCCCCTGCTCCCTCGCTCGCGTCCGGCGCCGGCCCCGTCCGTCCCCGCGCTCCCTACCGAGAACGTTCGCCGAACCCCGTCCGGTTCCGCCACAGCTGGTCCTGAACGCCCATCCGCTCGCGCAGCCGGTTCAGGCGCGGCATCCGGGCCCGTGCCTCCTGCGACACGCGGTCCAGTTCCTCCAGCAGGCGGCGCGAGCGGTGCTCGGTGTCGAGCTCGTCGAGGATGCGGTTGACCTCGGTCAGCACGGCGCCGTGCAGCTGCCAGTACTGCGTCTCGCGTTCGGCCTCCTCGCGCAGCAGCAGGGCGAGCTTGTCGCGGGTGCCCGCCGCCGTGCGCAACTCGGCGGCCAGCCGGGACTCCGCCGCGTCCGCGTTGCTGCTGACATGCGTGGTGACCAGCACCGAGAAGCTGACCACCGCGTCGGCGATCTCGGACAGCAACTGCTCCAGTACGGCGCCCGTCTCCTTCGCGAACAGCGGCTCGGGCTCGCGATCCTTCGCGAGGTCCGTGAGGGTGCGGGCCAGCACCCGCAGCACGACCGTGCAGATCTCCAGCGTGTCCAGTCCGGTGCGCAGCACCACGCGGTGCAGCACGCTGTCGCGCACGCGCGGATTGAGCCGCAAGCTGTCCTCGGCCTGCCGCAGTGCCGCGTCCACCTCGACGATGTCGTGGTCGAGGCGGCGCGCCTCGTGCAGCCGGGCCGCGGCCTCCTCGAACGCGGGCCGGCCGGCCGCCTCCTCGCCGATGCGCAGCATCAACTGCCGCAGCCGGCGGGCCAGTCCCCCCATGGACTCTCCGGCCTCGTCCACCCACACCGGCGGTGCGAGGAGCAGATTGAAGCCGAGCCCGACCACCGCGCCGATCAGCGTCTCCAGGACCCGCGCCCATGCCGTGTCCCCGACCGTCGTGACCCCGAGGACCAGCATTGCGCTGATCGCCACTTCGGGTACGTACTCGTTGACCCGCACGAGGCGCCCGACCGCGAGCGAGGCCACGATCAGCAGGGCGAGGCTCCACCACGTCAGGCCGACCAGGAGGCTGAAGGCGATGGCCACCAGGACGCCGGTCACCACCGAGTTCACCCGGCGGATGCCGTTGGTGAGCGTGGCGTAGAAGGTCACCTGGACGACCAGCAGCGCGGTCAGGGGCGCGGTCAGCGGGGCGGCCTCGGGGCTCAGGCGCAGCGCGATGACGTAGGCGATCGTCGCCGCGGCCGCCGATCGCAGCGTCTGGACCACCACGGGGTCCCGGTGCAGCTTCCCGAGCCGTTCCCGGAGCGCCGGCCCCTCACGTACCTCTCGCATCCTTGGGCTGTTCCCTTTCCACAGATGCTTCCCACACCCTGCTTGCGGAACGTAACGGTCCGCAAGGCTCCCCAGGTTGATCGCAACGGCCGCCGTACGGCAAGGGGCCGGGCTGGTGATCGTCGACACCCGCGCGAGGCCGGGCGGTCGACCGGGTCCGGGACTGGGGAAAACCCCCGCCGTCACCCCATGGTTGTCCGCACCCGGGGACGGAGGACCGCCGGATGGTCCCCGCCCTCCCGGAACGCAAGCCTTGGATCATGCAATCGCATCGGCATCGGCATCGGACCGGATTAACGCTGACCCTGTTCATCATCCTCGCCGCCCTGACGACCGGCATCCCGGCCACGGCGGCACCCGCCCCCGCCACCTCCACCACCGTCATCGAGGCGCTCGACCGCGCCGCCCACCCGCTGCGGACCGTGGAACCGGGCGGCGACACCCGCGATCTGCGCCCCCTGGACCGGATGATCGGCGACGCCCGGGTCGTCGGCCTGGGGGAGGCCACCCACAGCTCGCACGACTTCTTCGCCCTCAAGGCCCGCGTCTTCCGGCATCTCGTCGAGGAGAAGGGTTTCCGCACCTTCGCTCTGGAGGCGCCCTGGAGCACCGGCCTGCGCCTTGACGCCTATGTGCTCCACGGCAAGGGCGATCCCCGGCGCATCATGCGGGAGGAGTTCCAGCGGGACTACCTGTGGTGGAACAACACCGACTACCTGCGGTTGGTCGAGTGGATGCGCGGACACAACCTCCGGCACCCCGGCGACCCCGTCCGCTTCGTGGGTGACGACATCGCCTGGACCGGACCCGAGTTGTACGACGCCGTCGAGGACTATGTGGCCGATGCCCGGCCCGGGCTGAGCACCCGACTGGCCGAGCTCTACCGCGGGCTGCGGCCCACCGTGCCGACCGGCGCGTACATCGAGCAGTACCTGGGCCTGCCGTACGCCGAACGCAAGGAGCGGGCGCGGCGCACGGGCGAGGCGCTCGCGCTGCTGCGCCGGCAGTCCGCGGGCCGGGCCGGCGCCGCTGCCGACACGAAGGCGTACGACTGGGCCGTGCAGCAGGCGACGGTGATCGACCGGACCGCCCGGCAGTACGACTTCGACGTCGAGGATCCCGCGCAGGTCGCCGAGGCCATGCGGTACCGCGACGGGGCGATGGCCGCCAACGTGGCGTGGTGGCAGGAGCACACCGGCACCAGGGTGCTGCTGTCGGCCCACAACAACCACGTCGGCTACGTCCCGGAAGTGCCCGCCGAGAACCCCAAGGTCCAGGGCGCCTTCCTGCGCGACCGCCTCGGCGCGGGCTATGTGAGCGTGGGCCTGACCTTCGGGCACGGCTCGTTCAACGCCACTGGCTGGGACGACGACACCATCCGCCGCTGGACACTCGGCCCGGCGGGCCCGGGCACCAACGAGCGGACCCTCGACCGGGTGCGGCACGGCGACTACGTACTGGACCTGCGGTCCGCCGGCTCACCGGCTGACGACTGGCTGCGGCGGGCCCGGCCGACGCGCAGCATCGGCACCGCCTATCCGGACGGCCCGCACGACATCGCGGCCGCCCGCAGCTACGACATCCTGATCCACCTGCACGAGGTGGCGGCAGCGCGGCTGCGGGACCGGTAGCGGTCCCTCAGACGTACAGCCGGTCGATGAAGGCGGCCAGGTTGCCCGTGGTCCGTGCGATCTGCTCCTCCAGCGTCAGGCTCTCCTCGAAGCGGGCCCCGGAGTCCGGGATTTTCCTGCCCCGGACGTAGAGGGAGCAGGCGAGGTCGGTGCACATGTACACGCCGACGGAGTTGCCCTCCCGTCCGGCCGGACCCGCCTTGCGTGCGGTCATCAGCGAGACGCCGCCGCCCGGATGGGTGGTCAGACAGAGCGAGCACATGCTGCGGTGCAGGAATCCGCGCCGCGAGGTCGGGAACCGGAAGGTGACGCCCACCGGCCGCCCGTCCCGCTCGGCCACCAGATAGCTGCGATCGGGCGCTCCCGGGTCCCGCCACCCCAGGAAGTCGAGGTCGTCCCAAGGGCGTTCACCGAGATCGCGGGGGAGGGAGACGCGCTTGGCCTCCCCCTTCGAGCAGTTGATGAAAGAGTTGCGGATGTCCTGCTCGGTGAGTGACCTCATGGGGAGCCTCCTGGGTGGCGGTACCGTCGAACCTACGTCAAACCTAGAGGTACTAGGTTCATGGCTAGGTTAGGCAGGGCGAGAGAGGGGGAGCCAGTGAATTTCAGGGAGGTCGGGGCCCCTCGGGCCAGGGCGGCACTACGGCATGTCGCGGCTTCCTCTGCGGGCCCCGCTCTCGACGCCGACGTGCGTGTCACCCTCAACTTCCCTTTGCGCCGCCCCACGGTTCGGTTCCTCGCACTCCCGGCTGGCCGGCACCGCGCTCGCACGCGCGACCTTCTGCTACCCCGACAGCGCAGCGGAGCCGGCCGACTTCGGGCTGGCCGCGGCCCCGCCGGCGATGTAGAGGCCTCGTCCTGGACGCCTGCTGAGCACTTGGCCGGGAGCACCTCGCCGTGTCGTCGTTCGGCTGCGGCGCCATCGTGGCTGGTCGCGCAGTTCCCCCGCGCCCCTTGGGGTGCCGGCGAACCGAATTCCAGGACCCGAAGGTGGCCTGGCGGGTATGTCGTCGCTCACTTCGGCGCGAGCCCCCGAGGGTGCCGGCACCGCCTACTCCGGCCCGTCCCACGAGGTCGGTGTCGGGGGCCACACCCCCGGGGCGAGGACGCCCAGCGCGTAGGCGCGGGCGACGAGTTCCGTGCGGTTCGCCGCGTTCCAGCGGGACGACAGGCGGCGTAGGTGGTAGTTCACGCCGTCCACCGTGAGGTCGGTCTCGCGGGCGGCCTGGGCGGTGGTGGTGCCCGAGGCGAGGAGGGCCAGGATGCGGGCCTCGATCGGTGCCACCCGCAGGGGGCGCTGTCCGTGGGCCTCGCGCTCGGCGAGTACGCGGAGCATCACCAGCAGCGCCGGCGTGTCCTCCACCGTGTCGCTCACCGGGTCCGCCGTGAGCTCTCCGTACCGCTGCGCACCGCCGGGCGCCTGCCAGCGCACCGACACCTGGTACCGCGACCGGTGCCGCAGCCGCAGGGCCTCGGCGATCCGCTCCACCTGCGTGGCCTCCTGCGGCCGGAACAGCTCCAGCACGTCCCGCCCCCGCAGCCGCCCCGGGGTCGTACCGCACTCGGCCGCCATCGCGGGATTGGCCACCTGGACCGCGCCGTACACATCGCACACCGCGACCGGCACCGAGACGCGGTCGAACAGCATCAGGGCACGGTTGCGCCACACCACGGCCGCGGGGTGGGTCCAGTCCACGGGCACCTCCTGACGCCGGGCGCAAGTGCCGCGCCCGTATCCGCACTACACAATCATGTAGTGCGAGGGCACAGCCGGCCGGGACCCGTCGCTCACGCTTGATCGCAGTACTCCCGTACCGCGAAAGGCACTTGTCGCGCCATGCCCCCCACCGCGCTGCACCCCCGGCCCCTCGATGCCCTCCCCGGCGTTCCCGTCGTCGACATCACCGCCGTAGGACCCGGCCGTACCCCGATCCAGCAGGTCATGGAGCTGATGCGGGAGCACGGGCCGGTGCTCGTGCGGCGGCTGCACGGACGGGACGCACTGTTCACCGCCGACCTGGATCTGGTGGCCGACCTCGCGGACGAGAAGCGGTTCGCCAAGCACGTGGGGCCCGCCCTGGAGAACGTGCGGGAGTTCGCCGCCGACGGGCTGTTCACGGCGTACAACGACGAACCGAACTGGGCCAGGGCACACGACATCCTGATGCCCGCGTTCGCGCTCGGCTCGATGCGCACCTACCACCCGGTGATGCTGAAGGTGGCCCAGCGGGTCCTGGCGTCCTGGGATCGTGACGCCCGTGACGGCCGGCCGGTCGATGTCCCCGACGACATGACCCGCATGACCCTCGACACCATCGGGCTCGCCGGTTTCGGCTACGACTTCGGATCGTTCGAGCGGGTCGAGCCGCACCCCTTCGTCGAGTCGATGGTCCGCTGCCTGGAGTGGAGCATGAACCGGCTCGCCCGCATCCCGGGCCAGGACCACTCCGCCGCCGACGCCGCCTTCCGGGGCGACGCCGACTATCTCGCCCAGGTCGTCGACGACGTCATCGCCTCCCGCGCCGGCACCGATCAGCGCGACGCCGAGGACCTCCTCGGACTGATGCTCACCGCCGAGCACCCGCAGGACGGCAGCACCCTCGACGCCGCCAACATCCGCAACCAGGTCATCACCTTCCTGATCGCCGGCCACGAGACGACCTCCGGCGCGATGTCCTTCGCGCTGTACTGCCTCGCCAAGCACCCGACCGCGCTCCGGCTCGTGCAGCGCGAGGTCGACGAGCTGTGGGGCGACCAGAACGACCCCGAGCCGACGTACGACGAGGTCGGCAAGCTGACGTACACCCGGCAGGTCCTCAACGAGGCGCTGAGGCTGTGGCCCACGGCCGCCGCCTTCAGCCGCCACGCCCTCGAGGACACCCTGCTCGGAGGGCGCATCCCGCTGCGCGCCGGGCAGCCCGTCACCGTGCTCGCGCCGATGCTGCACCGGCAGCCGGTCTGGGGCGACAACCCCGAGCTGTTCGACCCCAGCCGTTTCACGCCGGAGGCCGAGGCGGCCCGCTCGGTGCACGCCTTCAAGCCCTTCGGCACCGGTGAACGCGCCTGCATCGGGCGGCAGTTCGCCCTGCACGAGGCGACCATGCTGCTGGCGATGCTGGTCCACCGCTACCGGCTGCACGACCACGCCGACTACCGCCTCACGGTCAAGGAGACCCTCACCCTCAAGCCCGACGGCTTCACCCTGACCCTGACCCCGCGCACCCCCGCCGACCGCGTGCACAGCCCCCTGCCCGGCGCCGCCCCCGCGGCCACGGACGCCGTGCCCGACACGGCGGCCCTCCCCGCCCGTGTCCGCCCCGGCACCGGTGCCCTGTTCCTGCACGGCAGCAACTACGGCACCTGCCGCGACTTCGCCGCCCAGCTCGCCGACGAGGCCGCCGCCATCGGCTGCGAGACGCAGGTCGCGGCGCTGGACGACTACGCCGCAGGTCTGCCCACGGACCGCCCCGTCGTGATCACGGCGGCCTCCTACAACGGCCGCCCCACCGACGACGCCACCGCCTTCGCCGCCTGGCTGGAGGAGGCGGTCGACGCCACGGACGTCACCTACGCCGTCCTCGGCGTCGGCGACCGCAACTGGGCCGCCACCTACCAGCACGTCCCGACCCGCATCGACGAGCGCCTCACCGAACTCGGCGCCACCCGCCTCGTCGACCGCACCGCCGCCGACGCCTCCGGCGATCTGACCGGTGCGGTACGCGACTTCACGACCAGGCTCCGCACCGCGCTGCTGGAACAGTACGGCGACCCGGACGCCACAGTTCCGGCCGACGACGAGCCGACGACCGCGTACGAGGTCCGCCCCCTGACCGGCGGCCCCCTGGACGCCCTCGCCGAACGGCACGGCCTCGTCCCCATGACCGTCACCGAGGCGTACGACCTCACCGCGCCCGGCCACCCGCGCCGCAAGCGCTTCGTCCGCGTCGCCCTGCCGGACGGCGTCACCTACCGAACCGCCGACCACCTGACCGTCCTGCCCGCCAACGCCCCGGCCCTGGTCGAGCGGGCCGCCGCCGCACTCGGCGTGGACCTCGACTCCGTCCTGGACATCCGGCCGACCCGCCCGCGCCGCGACGCCCTCGCGGTGGACCGGCCTTTGACGGTACGTCAACTTCTTACGCACCACGTCGAGTTGCAGGAGCGGCCGAGCGCCGCCCAGCTCTCCGTCCTCGCCGCCGCCAACCCGTGCCCGCCGGAGCGCACGGCACTGGCGGACCTCACCGACGATCCGCGCACCCTGGTCGAGCTGATCGAGGACTTCCCCGCCCTGCGCGGCGCCCTCGACTGGCCGCAGCTCCTGGAGATCCTCACCCCGCTGCGCCCGCGCCACTACTCCGTCTCGTCCTCGCCCGCCGTCGACCCGGGTCACACGGACCTGATGATCTCCCTGCTCCAGGCCCCGGCGCGCTCCGGCAGGGGCACCTACCGAGGCACCGGATCCGGACACCTCGCCACCGTCCGGCCCGGCGACACGGTGTACGCCCGCGTCCAGCCCTGCCGGGAGGCCTTCCGCATCGACGCCGACGCGCCGGTCGTCATGGTCGCCGCGGGCACCGGCCTCGCCCCGTTCCGCGGCGCTGTCGCCGACCGTACGGCGGCCCTCGCGGCAGGCGCCGAACTCCCTCCGGCTGTCTGCTACTTCGGCTGCGACGCCCCCGACGCCGACTATCTGCACGCCGAGGAACTGCGTGCCGCCGAGGCCGCAGGAGCCGTCTCGCTCCGTCCGGCCTTCAGCGCCGCCCCGCAGGGCGGCGTGGCCTTCGTGCAGCACCGGATCGCCGCCGAGGCCGACGAGGTCTGGGAACTGCTCGGTGCGGGTGCCCGGGTGTACGTCTGCGGGGACGGTTCGCGGATGGCGCCGGGCGTGCGGGAGGCATTCCGTACGCTGTACCGGGAGCGCACGCCGGGTGCCGGTGACACGGCGGCCGGGCAGTGGCTCGACGGACTGGTCGCGGACGGCCGATACGTGGAGGACGTCTACGCGGCCGGCTGACCGAAGGGGCGGGGTGGGCGCACGGTGGTGGACTCCTGGGAACGGGCCCGGCAGGTCCTGGACGCGGCGGGCATACCGCCGGACCACCTCGCCCACCTGCGCCCGCTGCCGGGCGGCACGTACAACACGGTCGAGGAACTGCTCCTCACCGACGGCGGCCGGTACGTGCTGAAGGTGCCGCCCGCACCGACCGTCCCGGGGCTGCGGCACGAGCGCCGGCTGCTGGTGTCCGAGGCCGAGTTCTACCGCGGGGCCGCCAAGGCGGACGTTCCCGCACCGCGTGTGGTGGCCGGCGGGGACCGGCTGCTGATGACGGCCTGTCCCGGCGAGCCCTGGAACGGTGAGCTCACCGATGCCGAACGGACGGCTCTGCGCACGGAGTTGGGCCGTCAGGTGGCTCGTCTGCACCGGGTGACCGGACCGGGCTTCGGCTATCCGTCCGGCGCCCTCGGCCCGCTCGCCGCCGACTGGCGCACAGCGTTCACCGGGATGCTCGACGCCGTCCTCGACGACGCCCGCCGCTACGGGGCCCGGCTGCCCCGTCCCGCCGACGCCGTGGCGCACACGCTGCGGGCCGCCTACGGCGCACTCGACGACGTCACCGTGCCGTACCTGGTCCACTTCGACCTGTGGCAGGGCAACATCCTGGTGGACCGCACGTCCGGGGAGGCCCGGATCGGCGGCCTCATCGACGGGGAGCGGATGTTCTGGGGCGACCCGCTGGCAGATTTCGTCTCCCTGGCGCTCCTGGACGACATCAAGAAGGACGAGGCGTTCCTCGCCGGCTATCGGGAGGCCGGGGGCCGTGCCGACTTCGACGGACCCGCTCGGCTGCGGCTGGCCCTCTACCGCTCCTACCTCTACCTGATCATGCTCACGGAGACGATCCCCCGAGCGGTCGACCCCGCACAGCACCGCTGGGTCCAGGACACGGTGGCTCCGGAGCTCGTGGCAGCGCTGGCCGAGATCGAGGATCTGACGTCGTAGGCCACAATGGGGGACGATTCGAACAGGGCCCGGAGCAGGGCCGACCGAAGGGGAGCCGCATGGCGGGGCGGAACGGGCGCACGGTACGGGACCTCAGACGCGGCAACCGTACGGCCGTGCTGCAGCGCCTCTACTTCGACGGCCCCCTCAGCCGCTTCGAACTCGGCCCCGCGACCGGGCTCAGCTCCGGGTCCGTCAGCAACGTCGTGGCCGACCTGATCGCGGACGGCCTGGTCGAGGAGGCCGGCAGCGTCGACTCCGACGGCGGCCGGCCCCGCATTCTGCTGCGCGTCGCGCCGGGCAGCGGGCACATGATCGGCGTCGACGTCGGCGAGACCCGGGTGCGGATCGGGCTGTTCGACCTGACCCTCACCGAACTCGCCCACGCGGAGCGGCCGTTGGCGCAGCAGCGGTACGAGGTGGAGGGCATCGTCGGCCATGTGCGCGACGGCATCACCGAGGTGCTCTCGGGGGCCGGCGTCGGACCCGAGCGGCTCCTCGGTGTCGGCATCGGCGTCCCCGGGATCGTGGAGCGCACGCCGCAGCTCGGCGCCGTGGTGCACGGACAGACGATCGGCTGGGACGCGGTACCGCTGGAGCAGCGCCTGCGCGAGGGCTCCCCACTCCCGGACTCCGTCCCCTACTTCATCGACAACGGCGCCCGGACCCTCGGCCAGGCCGAGATGTGGTTCGGCGGTGGCCGCGGCGCCCGCAACGCGGTCGTGGTCCTCTTCGGCTCCGGCGTCGGCGCCTGTCTGGTCACCCCCGAGGTGGAGCACGGCCGGGCGGTCGAGTGGGGGCATCTGACGGTACGGGTCAGAGGGCGCCGCTGCCGCTGCGGTGCGCTCGGCTGTCTGGAGGCGTACGCGGGCGCCGAGTCGCTGCTCGCGCGCTGGCGCGAGGAGGGCGGGAGCCTGCCGGAAGGAGCCGACGAGGAGACCGCACTGGCCGCGCTGCTGACCGGCGCGTATCCGCCCGAGGGCGGCGAGGCGGACCCGGCGGCGCTGGCCGTGCTGGAGGAGACCGCCGAGTATCTGGGCGCGGGCCTGTCCGACCTGATCAATCTCTTCCAGCCCGAGCGCATCCTCATCGGCGGCTGGGCGGGGCTGCGGCTCGGCGCGCGCCTCCTGCCCGCCGTGCGCCGTCACGCCGCCGCGTACGCCCTGCGGCATCCAGCCGGAAAAGTCACGATCGACGTGGGCCGGCTCGGCCCGGAAGCCGTCACCGTCGGTGCCGCGATCCTGCCGCTCGCCGACTTCTTCGCCCGCGGTGGCCGACGCGCCGAGCCCGCGACCGACGGCTCGGCGCCCGCCTGGCGGACAAGCCTGGCGCAGCGGGGGGCGCACTGAGGTTTCGCCGGCGGCCCGGGCGGTACTCGCGGGCCTTCGGACGACCTTGAACGACGCGAAAGAGGTGCACCATGGCCGACGACCGTCGCGAGGCGCCGGACGAGACCGGCGAGCCGATACCGAGGGATCTGCCGGACCAGCAGGCCGCCCCGGGGGAGGACCCGTGGGACCTGCCAGCCGGGCCGGGGGAGGACACGACCACCGAAGCGGACGACGTGCCCGACACCGATGAGGCGGGCACGAGCCGACAAGGCGCGCGGCAGTCCGGTGCGGTCCACCACGAACACCCGGCGCCCGAGGAGTCGCCGGGCTGACAGAGCTGACAGACGAGTTCCGGCCGGGGCCGAGCGGGGCGCCGCAGGGCGTGGGTCAGCCCACCTTGCGGCCCCGCATGGGCTCCGTCGGTGCGCCCGCACCGCGCTGGAGGCCCTGCACGAACTCCTCCAGCACCTCGGTCGCCGTGCGCTCCGGCCGCCAGCCCAGTTCCGTACGCGCCCGCGTGCAGTCCATCAGGGGCAGCCCGAGGACCGCGTCGAACAGGTGCGGGGAAGCGGGCAGCAGGTGCAGCCCCCACGCGGCGGCGATCGCCGAGCGGGCAGCCGTGCGCGGGAGCCGGACCGGGCGGGCGCCGAGCATCTCGCCCAGCACCCTCGCGTCGACCGGCGGCTCGGCCGCCAGGTTGAACGCCCCCCGCGCGTCGGACTTCACGGCCAGCTGATACGCCGTGGCCGCGTCGTCGCTGTGCAGTGCCTGCACCCGCAGTCCCGGGATGTCCGGCAGGAGCCGCAGCAGTTCGGGTCGCGCCAGCGGCCCCGGCAGGAACCGCCCGCCGAAGATACGGCGCTGCTCACTCGCCGACTGCCGCTTGAACAGGAACGCCGGCCGCATCCGCACCACCCGCACCCTGGGGTGGGCCCGGTCGAAGGTGTCCAGCGCCCGCTCCAGGTAGGCCTTCTCCCGGCAGTACGCGGCGTCGGGCCAGCCGTGCGTCGGCCATGACTCGTCCACGGCGTGGTCCTTCGGCCCCGGCGAGTACGCGCCGACCGACGACGCGTGGACCAGCGCTGGGACCCTTGCCGCCGCCACCGCCTCGAAGACCTGCATGCCGCCCAGCACGTTCGTGCGCCAGGTCGTCGCCGGATCGTGCGTCGGCTGGAACGCCCAGGCCAGATGGATGACGGCCGCGGCGCCCTCGAACATGTCCGCCAGATCGGAGCGCTCGGACGCCAGGTCCACCGACGCCCACTGCGTCTTCGGCGGCGACCAGTCGGGGATCCGGCGGGCCAGCCCCAGTACGGAGCCGACCTCCGGATCCTCCGACAGGAGCCGCACCACACTCGTACCGACATTGCCCGTGGCACCGGTGACGACGATCCTTCGGGCCGCTTCGCTGCTCACCTGCGGCTCCTCCCGGAGAGTGGGGACGGGGGACCCCCGAGTACCCCCGTCCGGGAGCCCTTGCACGCGCCGGGCACGGGACGTGGCTAGGCGGCGAACGCGTTCACGCCCGTCAGCTCCGCCGACAGCGTCCACAGCCGCGCCGCCTGCTCCGGGTCGGTGGCCCAGTCCTTGACCCCACTGGGGTCTGCGGCGTCGTCGGAAGCGGGCTCCGCGATGTCGCAGTCCTCCAGATAGACCCCGCCCATGCCGTTGAGCTGCGGCGATGTCGCGGCCCACACCTGCGTGGCCGCGCCCTGCTCAGGGGTCTTGAAGGCCTCGGGGTGGAGCATGTTGCCCTGTTCGTCGATCCAGCCGCGCTCCACCATCTCCTCCTTGGCGAGGTGGCGCTGCAGCGGGGTGAGGATGCCGCCCGGGTGGAGCGAGAAGGCCCGTACGCCGTGCTCGGCGCCGAGTTTGTCGAGGTGGACGGCGAACAGGACGTTCGCGGTCTTCGCCTGCCCGTACGCCTCCCACTTGTCGTAGCCGTGCCGCCAGTGGACGTCGTCCCAGCGGATCCCGGAGAGGTGGTGGCCGCGCGAGGAGACCGACACCACGCGGGCGCCGCCGGGTTCGATCGCCGGCCACAGCCGGTTGACCAGGGCGAAGTGACCGAGATGGTTGGTCGCGAACTGTGCCTCCCAGCCCGGCCCCACCCGGGTTTCCGGGCAGGCCATGATCCCGGCGTTGTCGATCACGAGGTCGACCGTGCGGCCGGAGGCGAGGAAGCGCTCGGCGAAGCCGCGCACGCTCTCCAGGTCGCCGAGGTCCAGCTCGTTCACCTCCGCGCCGGCGAGGCCGGACAGGGCCTCCTCGGCGGCGGCGCGGCGGCGGGCGGGGACGACGACATGGGCGCCCGCCTTGGTGAGTGCCCGTGTCGTCTCCAGGCCGAGGCCGGAGTAGCCGCCGGTGACGATCGCGAGCTTTCCGGTCAGGTCGATGCCCTGGAGGACGTCGTCGGCGGTGCTCGTGGCCCCGAAGCCGGAGCCGATCTTGTGCTGTGCAGTGCTCATGTGCGAAACGCTACGAATTGGAGCGCTCTCGAAGTCAAGCCGACCCGTGGGGACACGCCCGGACAGGAAAAAGCCCCGGCCGGACGGGGGATTCCGGTCGGGGCGGTCTTGAGGTGTGGGCGCGGATGGCGGTCGCCTCTCGGCGAAAGGCTCCACAGGGCTTCAGCCGAACGATCGTCCCTGTGGGCAAAAGGTGAGGCCCGGGGACACAGTCCCATCCGCACCCACGGCTGGTTCAACGGGAAACTACCTGCCGGTGTTCCTGAATGTGCGCCGACGGGCGGTGATGTGCGTCACGCCCTGCTCCGGGTCGTCGCCGCCCCGCTCACTTCACCGCTGACTTGTCACGCGTCCAGGCCAGCAGCTCGTCCGCCGTCCAGGTGGTGAGCACCCGTTCGGCGGGCACCTCGCACTCCTCCGCCCGCGCACAGCCGTATCGCTGCCAGTCGAGCTGCCCGGGGGCGTGCGCGTCGGTGTCGACGGAGAACAGCACGCCCGCCGCCACGGCCCGCCGCAGCAGCCGCCGGGGCGGGTCGAGCCGCTCGGGCCGGCTGTTGATCTCCACCGCCGTACCGGACGCGGCGCACGCGGCGAACACCTCGTCGGCGTCGAACTCGGACTCCGGCCGGCCCCGCCCGGTGATCAGCCGTCCGGTGCAGTGGCCGAGGATGTCCGCGTGCGGACTGCGTACGGCGGTGACCATCCGGCGAGTCATCGTGGGGGCGTCCATCCGCAGCTTGGAGTGCACGGACACGACCACCACGTCGAGCCGCTGAAGCAGCTCGGGCTCCTGGTCGAGCGACCCGTCCTCCAGGATGTCGCACTCGATACCGGTGAGCAGCCGGAAGGGTGCCCAGGTCGAGTTCAGGTCCGCCACCACGTCCAGTTGCTCGCGCAGACGGTCCGCCGACAGCCCGCGGGCGACGGTCAGGCGCGGCGAGTGATCGGTGAGCACCGCCCACTCGTGGCCGAGCTCGGCGGCCGTCCGGCCCATCTCCTCGATCGGGCTGCCGCCGTCCGACCAGTCGGAGTGCAGATGGCAGTCCCCGCGCAGCAGCTCCCACAGCCGATGGCCGTTCACGGGCGGCTCGGCCGCCGGCCGGCCCTCCAGATCCGTCAGATAGGCGGGCACCTGACCGGCCAGCGCCTCACGCACGACCTGGGCCGTCTTGGGGCCGACGCCCTTGAGCGACTCCAGCGTCCCGGCCTTAGCCCGCGCCCGCACCTCGTCCGCGGGCAGCGCGGCCAGCACACGGGCGGCCGTACGGAAGGCGCGTACGCGATACGTCGGCTCCAAAGACCGCTCCAGCAGAAACGCGATCCTGTTCAGCGCGTCGACGGGATCCATCGCCACCTCCTCCTCCAGGGTTCCCCGGCCCTGCCGCGCCCGCACGGCGGCGGACGGTGCGGCGGCTGCGTGTCGCGGTCCGCCTGGAGGATTCGTTGACGCGGGTTGCGTTCTACGCTCTATTCATGACCGAAAGCGCGAGCCCGCACATTTCACAGCCGCGGATCATGGTGCTCGGGGTTCAGCCGGGCACGCCTCCGTTCCGCATCATGGAGATCGACGGTGAAGTCGTCGGTCGGCCGAGGACGATCACCGACGTCCTGGAGTACGCCGCCGCGTTCGGCATCACGGTCCACGACCTGGACGACCCGGACGTGGTGCGCTGGGTCGGCGGGGACAAGTTCACCTGGCACCACCACTAGGGGTGGACGGCCCGGTCAGCCGACGGTCCATTTCTGGTTGCCGCCGCCGCTGCAGGTCCAGATCTGCAGCCGGGTGCCGTTGGCCGGGTTGTTGCCGGTCACGTCGAGGCACTTGTCGGCCTGCGGGTTGACGATGTCGCCTGCCGCGGTGACCGTCCATCTCTGGTTGGGCCCGCCGGTGCAGTCCCACAACTGGACCGTCGTGCCGTCCGCCGTGCCGTTCCCGGTGGCGTCCAGGCACTTGCCGAGGGCGCGGAGCGTGCCGTCGGAGCCCACCGACCACTGCTGGGCGGCGCTGCCGTTGCAGTCGTAGAGCTGTACGGGCGTGCCGTTCGCGGAGCTCGCCCCGGCCACGTCCACACACTTCCCGGCCAGCCCCCTGATCGCGCCGCCGGCGGGGCTGTCGCCGGTCGTCACCGAGACGTGGTCCACCACCAGTTGCTGCGGGAACACCGTGGAACCGTCCGGGTCGCCGGGCCAGTAGCCGCCCACAGCGAGGTTCAGGATCAGGAAGTACGGCTTGTTGAAGACCCATTGCCTGCCGCCCAGGTCGGCGGGTGTGCGCCGCTGGTAGACGTTGCCGTCCACGGACCAGGTGATCGAGTCCGGCGCCCAGTCGACGGCGAAGGTGTGGAAGGCGTCCGCGAAGGCCTGTCCGTTCGGGAGGGAGTAGCCGGCGCCTATGCCGCCCGACCCGGAGTAGCCGGGGCCGTGGATGGTGCCGTGGACCGTCGAGGGCTCGAAGCCGACGTTCTCCATGATGTCGATCTCACCCGAGTCCGGCCAGTTGACCGGTGTGCCGAGCATCCAGAACGCGGGCCACATGCCCTGCCCCCGCGGCACCTTCATGCGCGCCTCGATGTGCCCGTACTGCGCGGTGAACTTACCGGAGGTGTTCAGCCGGGCCGAGGTGTACTGACAGGTGCCGTACCAGCACTGGTAGTTGGCGGGGTTCTCGCGCCGGGCGGTGATCACCAGGTGGCCCTGGCCGTCCAGCGCCGCGTTCTTGTTGCCGGACGTGTAGTACTGCCTCTCGTGGTTGTTGACGTTGTCGCCGGTCTCGATCTGCCACTTCGACGAGTCGACCGCGGCGCCGGCGGGCCCGTCGAAGTTGTCGGAGAACGTCACCGCGGCGGCCGAGACGTCCGGGGGTTCGGCCTGCGCGGGGCCGATCGCGGCGGACGCGACCAGGACGGCCGACAGGGCGGCGAGGAGGGCGGTGCGGAGCAGGCGTGAGGAGGCCATCGTGCTCCCTTCCATGCGGCGGCCCGTGCGGGACGGGGCGCGCCGACCGAGGTGGGGGGTGAAGGTGTCGCCACTTGATTTAAGGAGTGAGGTAAGGGGCCGTCAATACCTTGGTACGGACCAGAAATCGAGTGTCCGGATCTCGCGGCGAGATCGGCCCCGCCCGGCACGGTTCGTCCGCTACCGAAGTGTCGTGTTCCTAGGCTTCTCGCCATGAACGCCGCACACATCGGTGAAATGCTCGCCGTCCTGGGCGCGGGCATGGCCGCCGGTGCCGTCAACGCCGTCGTCGGCTCGGGGACGCTGATCTCGTTCCCGGTCCTGCTCGCGACCGGCCTGCCACCCGTCACCGCCACGGTCTCCAACGCGCTCGGGCTGATCCCCGGCTCGATCAGCGGAGCCATCGGCTACCGCGCGGAACTGCGCGGTCAGCGCCGGCGCCTGCTGAAGTGGGGCGCCGGCGCCGTCCTCGGCGGGCTCAGCGGCGCCGCACTGCTCCTCGCCCTGCCCGCCTCGGCGTTCGAACGGATCGTGCCGGTCCTCGTCGGCCTCGCCCTCGTGCTGGTCGTCCTCCAACCGCTGATCAGCAAGAAGCTGAGCAGTCGCCGCGCACGGACGGGAAAGACGCCGCGCCCCGACGGCGGCCCCCTGCTGCTCGTCGGACTGACCCTGGCCAGCGTCTACGGCGGCTACTTCGCGGCGGCCCAGGGCATCATCTACGTGGCCCTGATGGGCATGCTCCTCGACGACAGCCTGCAACGCCTCACCGGGGCCAAGAACGTGCTCGTCGCGGTGGTCAACTCCGTCGCCGCGCTGTTCTTCCTCGTCGCCGCGGAGTTCGACTGGACATCCGTGGGCCTCCTCGCGATCGGGTCCGCAGCCGGCGGCCTCCTGGGAGCCAGGACCGGCCGCCGGCTGCGGCCCGCGGTCTTGCGCGCGTTCATCGTGGTGGTCGGCACGGTGGCCATCGTTCAGTTGGTGCTGCGTTAGACCTTCGCGGCGCCGGACCCGCGGGCGTGCACCACGCGGCTCAGTCGCCGGCCCAGCAGGAGGTAGCCGATCAGGGCGCCGGTGGTGTTGAGGATGACGTCGTCGATGTCGAAGGCGCGCCCTGTCACCAGGGCACCCTGCGCGAACTCGACCAGGAGCATGACGGTCGCCGTCAGCAGCAGAACTCGAAGGACACCGCGCGTTCGTGGTGCGACGACCGGAACGAGGATGCCGAACGGGACACCCAGCAGCACATTGCCCCCGATCTGCTTGACGGCGTCGCGCAGTTCGGGCTGGTCCAGATAGGCCCGCAGTGAACTGCCCGGCTGCAGGTTGGTGTGCGTCAGCGCCTCGGACGCGGGGGAGGGCTGCAGGGTGAGCTTCGCCAGCACGACGGCGAAGGCGACCATGAACGCGAACGCGCACAGCATCGCGAGGAGACGGGCGAGAAAGCGCAGGGGGCTCCGCCTGGGTCGCGTGGTGCGTTCGGATGTGGCGGCGCGTCGGGACTTGGCGGTGCGTCCGGACTTCGCGGTGAGTCCAAGCCTGGCACTCAGCCCGGGCTTGGCCGTGCCTGCCGATTTCGTGCGGCCCGCGGACCTGCCCGTGCCCCGTGACTTCGAGCCTGCGGACTTGGCCGCTCCCCGCGACTTCGAGCCGCCCGCGAACCAGGCTGCCTCTCGCCACTTCGCGCCCATCACGGACTTGAGGGAACCCGCGGACTTCGAGCCCGCCGCCGACCTGCCGGAGCCTGTGGCCTTCGCTCCTCCTGCCGCCTTGGCGGCACCTCTGGATTTGGGAGTGCCGGGGTGCAACGCGGTACGCGAACGTGCGGTCCCACCGGCCATGTGATCCTCCAGTCTTCAACGTCCCTTCGTGGTAGGTCGTTTACCCCGGCACCGCATCGAGATGCCCACCGTGCCGCGCCCGGTGTCACGGCCGCCCACGGTTTCCCTTCACGCTGTCGGGGCACTCCGGGCGGAGGCCCGCGCGCCGCCGCCTCCGTCATCCGGGGTGGTGTTTGGATGACGCGGAACGGAAGTAACGGACATCTGGCTCGCGGAGGTGGCACATGGACCGGCGTACGACGCTGCTCGCCGCAGCCGAGTTCCTGGCCTGGTGGGTCGCGCTCGCCCTGCTGTGGCTGATCCTCGTCACCGCCGTCGACACCCTTGAACTCGCGGTCGGTGCGGGCGTCGCCGGCATGGCCGCGCTCGCCGCTGTCGCCGCGCGCCGGGCGGTGGCCGTTCGATGAACGGCTGGCTCCTCGCGGCGACCGTCGTGCTCGGCGCGGGAGTGGGCGCCACCCTCTGGGGCGTCGCCACCGGACCGCTGCGGAACCGGGTCGTCGCCCAGAACCTGTCCACCGCCCTGGCCTGCCCCGGACTGCTCCTGCTCGCCCAGGGATACGACCGCCCCGCCTACGTCGATCTCGCACTCGTCCTCGCCCTGCTCGGCCCGGTCGGCACCCTCGTCTTCGCCCGCCTGCTGACCGAGGAACTCGCCGCCGACCCGCCCGGCGCCTGGAGCCTGACGTGGGCAGCCGCCGGTCTCGGCGCGGCCGTGGTCCTGGCGCTGTGCGTGGCGGAGGGACCGGGCCGGGCGATGCTGAAGGTCCTGCTCACCGGCGCGCTGCTGATCGGCGGGAACATCGTCGCCTCCCACGCGCTGTCCGGCGGCATCGCGGGGGTGCGCGGTGGCTGACGCTGTGATCGTCGTCGCGCTGCTGCTGGTCGCCGGCTGCGCGACGGTGGCCGTACTGGTCCGCGACCCCGAGCGCCAGGCCCTCGTGCTGGCCGTCCTCGGCGTCGTACTCGCCGTGCTGTTCACCGCGGTGCAGGCGCCGGACGTCGCCCTGTCGCAACTCGCGGTCGGCGGCGCCCTCACCCCGCTGCTGTTGCTCCTGTCGGTCCGCAAGGTCAGGCGGCGCAAGGGGCGTGACGAATGAACCCGCGCACCCGGCTCCGGCTCGTCGCCGTCGGCGGTGCGGGCCTGGCCGCGCTTCTCGTCGCCGCCTGCCTGCGGTTGCCGGACTTCGGCGGCGACAGCCACCCGTACGGCGACCGCGCGGTGCGCGCCGCACTCGCCCGGCAGACCGCCAACACCATCGCCGCCGTCAACTTCGACCAGCGCGCCTTCGACACCATGGGCGAGATGACCATTCTGTTCGCGGCCGTCGTCGGCTGTGTCGTCCTGCTGCGGCAGACCCGCGAGGAGCACCGCGCCCGGCCCGAACCCGCCGAGGTGGCCCCGTCGGTGCGCCGGTACGCCCTGATCGTCCTGCCGATCGCCCTGGCCACCGGCCTGTACGTCATCGCGCACGGGCAACTCAGTCCCGGCGGCGGCTTCCAGGGAGGCGTCGTCGCCGCGACCGCCCTGCATCTGCTCTACCTCGGCGCCGACTACCGCGCCCTGGAACGCGTCCGCCCGGTCGGCCTGTACGAGGTCGGTGATGCCGTGGCGGCCTCGGCCTACCTGGTCACCGGCCTCGCCGGCCTCATCGGCGGCACCGCGTTCCTCGCGAACACCCTGCTGCCGTACGGCACGTTCAACACGCTGTCCTCCGGCGGCACCGTGCCGCTGCTGAACGCGGCCGTCGGCATGGAGGTCGCCTGCGCGGTCGTCGTGCTGCTCGCCCGCTTCCTGGACCAGGCCGTCGAGATCGAGGAGGAGAGCGGGAAGTGAGAGCGCCGTGATGGATGTCCTGCCGTACCTCGTCGCCGTCTGGATCTTCCTGGTCGGCTGCTTCGGCCTCGCCACCAGCCGCAATCTGATCCACGCCGTCGGCTGTCTGGCCGTCTGCCAGTCGGCCACGTACGTCCTGCTGCTGGCCGTCGGCTACCGCGACGATGCCACCGCGCCCGTCTTCTCCGATCTCGAGCCCGGCTCACGCCCCGTCGTCGACCCGGTCGTCCAGGCCCTCGCCCTCACCGACGTCGTCGTCGGCGCGACCGTCACCGCGCTGCTGCTCGCGCTCGTCATCCAGGTCGCCAAGCGGCACGGCACCGTGGACCCCGACGAACTCTCCGAGTTGCGCGGCTGATGGACGACCTGCTGCCGCTGCTCGTCGCCGCGCCGCTGCTCGGTGCCGCCCTCCTGGTCGCCGGTGGCCGCCGCCTGCCCCGCGTCGTCGCGGACGCCGTGGGCTGTGCCGTCGCCGCGGGCACGGCCGGGCTCGCGATCGTGCTGTCGCTGAACTCCTCTCCACCGATGGCCGAATGGGTCGGCGGCTGGACGCCCATGGAGGGCCGCAGCGTCGGCATCGTCCTGGTCGGGGACGGCGCGGGGCTCGGCATGGCGGCCCTGGCCTCCTTGCTGACCCTCGCGGCCCTGGCCTACTCCTGGCGCTACTTCGAGGAGCCTCCGCGCCGGCACGCCGGCTCGTTCCCCGCCCTGGTCCTGCTCCTCCAGGCGGGCATGTGCGGATTCGCAGTCGCGGGCGACCTGTTCAACGCATTCGTGTGGTTCGAGCTGATGAGCGTCGTCGCCTACGCGCTGACGGGCACCCAGGTCGAGGAGGCCAAGGCCGTGCAGGGCGCGCTGACCTTCGGCGTCGTCACCTCGCTCGGCGCCTACGCCATGCTGATGGGCATCGCGCTGCTGTACGCCCGTACCGGCGAGCTCGCCATGGACCGGATCGGCCGCGGCCTGGACACGCACGGGCCGCCGGACGCGCTGGTCCTGGCCGCGTTCGTCCTCGTCCTGACCGGCCTGCTGATCAAGTCGGCAGCCGTACCGTTCCACTTCTGGCTCCCGGACGCGCACGCCGTCGCGCCCACGCCGGTGTGCATGCTGCTGTCGGGCGTCATGGTCGAACTCGGCGTGTACGGCGTCTGGCGCGTGTACGGCACCGTCTTCGCCGGGCCCGGCGGGATCCCGGCGGCCGACCTGGAGCGGGTCCTCGTCGTGCTCGGCGCGGTGACCGCGGTGATCGGCGCGATCATGTGCTGGTACCAGCGGCACATCAAGCGGCTGCTGGCGTACTCGACGGTCGCCCACACCGGGCTGTTCCTGATCGGCATCGGCGTCCTCACACCGGAAGCCGACGACGGGGTCGCGCTGTACGTCCTCGGGCACGCCGGCGTGAAGGCCGCGCTGTTCGCCTGTACGGGGATTCTCCTCGACCGGTACGGCAACGTCGACGAGCACGCGCTGCACGGGCGGGCCCGGGAACTGCGCGGCGTCGCCGTGATGTACGTGGTGGGCGGGCTCGCGCTCGCCGGACTCCCGCCCTTCGGGACCGGATTCGGGAAAGCCGTCACGGAGAAGGCCGCGGGCGGCCCGCTGACCTTGCTGTACGTGGTCGCGAGCGCGGTCACCGCCGCGGCCGTACTACGGGTCGCCGCGCGGGTGTTCTTCGGGCTCGGCCGGACCCCCGAGGACGACACCGAGTACGAGACGACCGGCGCCGGCGAAGGGCCCGAGACCCGGCACCGGCTCAGCCGCATCCCCGACACCATGACCGCGGTCCCCGCCGTGCTGCTCGCCGCCTCACTCGCCGTAGGCGTGGCCCCCGGCTTCGGCGAGGTCGTGGCCCACGCCGTCAACGAGGCCGGCTCCGGCGGCGCCCCCGTCCCCGCCCCGCACTGGACCCCGGCCGGCGTCCTGCTGGACCTCGCCTCGACGGTACTGGCCCTCGGCCTCGCAGCCCTGGCCGTCACCCGCCCCGACCTCCTGGCCGCCCCGTCCCACGCCCGGCCCCTGCGCCGCCTGCAGTCCGGGCACGTCGGGGACTACGTGGCCTGGGTACTGGTGGGAGCCACGCTATTGGGGGCACTGGCCCTGCCGGGCCTGCCGGCCTAGACCCCGCAGCCAGATGCCGGCCCGCGGGGCGGCGTTTGGCGTCGGCCTCGCCGGAGCGCCCACGCGGCTCCTCGCCCGTGAGCGCTCCGGCACCCAGCGTTCGCACGCCGGCATGCTTCATGCGGCTTCGCAAGCCGCCCGTCGGCGAACCGATGTGCTGTCGTGGGCCCTGTCGTCAAAGGCCTGCCGGTCGGGCGGCGTCCGGCTGGCGTCTTGCCGGGGCGCCCATACGGCTTCGCCGCACTCCGGTGACCAGCGAGCGCGCCTTCGTGCCGGCGCCCGTGGGTCCGCCGAAAGGGCATGCATCAGGCCCCGTACGTCACCTTCACCTCCTTGAAGCCGAGGGAGTGGAGCAGGCCTTCGAGCATGCCGGTGGTGTTGGTCTCGGCGCGGGCGGTCAGTTCGCTGTCCTTGGCTGCTTCGCCGATGTGCTTCACCGCCAGTTTCTGCACGGCCTGTTCGCTGTTCGGGTTGTCCGAGAAGAGGTCGCCGAGGCGGTCGAGGAGACCGCGCTCCTTGGAGACGGCGTAGGAGCGGTCGGGGTCGAGGGACGGTTTGCCGAGAGCGGCGTGCGGCAGGCGGAGCGTGGCGGACGTACGGTCGCCGTTGACCGTGACGTCGTCATCTCCGACCTTGCCGAGGTCGACATAGGCGTCCACGGTGCCCGCGCCGACGTACAGCGTGCGGGAGCCGCGGATCGCGTCGGGCAGGAACTTGGCGTCCTTCTCCAGATCCACGACGATCTGGAAGTTGCCGGAGGCGGCGTCGTAGCGGCTCATGTCCTGGATGGACTGGAGCAGTGCGGGACCCGAGCGGTCGTTGGTCTCGGTGCCGAACAGGTCCTTGAGGCCGGGGAGCACGCTGAACCGGATCCCGGCGAAGAAGACGACGAGCACCAGTACGAGGGCGCTCACCACCTTCGCCCAGCCGGGCATGCGCTTGTTGATGCGCTTCGTGGGAGTCGTCATGTCGACGTTCCTCCTTCCCTGCCCTTCGGATACCCCCAAACCCCCGGGAGGACCGGATCGTTGGCCGATTGGCACCTGCGATCCCGGCCGGGACGCTCACGCCCACGGGTGCGCTGCAACGTTTCTGCCGAGGTCAGTAGCATGAGTCCGCCACCCGGAATGATCATTCGAGGAGCGGATCGTGCGAGAGATCGCCGTGTTCAGCGGTAGTGCCCACCCCGAACTCGCGGCGGAGGTCTGCGCGCATCTGGGGGTGCCGCTCAGCCCGAGCCGGGTCAGCCGGTTCGCCAACGACTGCCTGGAGGTGCAACTCCAGGCCAACTGCCGGGAACGGGACGTCTTCCTGATCCAGCCCCTGGTCCGGCCCGTCCAGGAACACCTCGTCGAACTGCTGCTGATGTGCGACGCCGCCCGTGGCGCGTCCGCGCGCCGGATAACCGTCGTGATGCCGCACTATTCCTACGCCCGCTCCGACAAGAAGGACGCACCCCGCATCTCCCTGGGCGGACGGCTCGTCGCCGACCTGATGGTGTCGGCCGGCGCCGGCCGCGTCCTGGCGATGACGCTGCACTCGCCCCAGGTGCACGGCTTCTTCGCGGTGCCGGTCGACCACCTGCACGCGCTGCGCGAACTCGCCGCGCACTTCCGGCAGTACGACCTCTCGCGTACGACGGTCGTCTCACCGGACCTCGGCAACGCGAAGGAGGCCGCCGCGTTCGCGCGGATGATCGGGGCCCAGGTGGCCGCCGGCGCCAAACAGCGGTTCGCGGACGACCGGGTCAGCATCAACTCCGTCATCGGCGAGGTGACCGGTCGGGACGTCATCGTCCTGGACGACGAGATCGCCAAGGGCAGCACGGTGCTCGAACTCCTCGACCGGCTGCGGGAGCTGGGGCCGCGCTCGATCCGCGTCGCCTGTACGCACGGCCTGTTCGCGTCCGGCGCCCTGAAGCGGATCGGCGAGCAGCCCGACGTACTGGAGATCGTGTGCACGAACACCGTGCCGGTGCCGGCGGAGGAGCGCACCGAAAAGCTGCGGATCCTGTCCATCGCCCCGGCGCTCGCCGAGGCCGTGCGTCGCATTCACAACGGGGAGTCCGTCAGCGCCCTGTTCGACGCGCCGGGAACCGAATGACGGGTGCCCTCATAAGGTGCCGGACGTGGCCTCTGGCTGGTTCAGGGCCGCGTCCAGGGTGGGATGCGGGGGCAGCAGCCGCGACAGACCGGTGATTTTCAGGACGCGCAGGGTGAGCGGGTGGGTGCAGACCAGGTGTAACTGCCCGCCGTGGTCGAGCGTCCGGCCGCGGGCCCGGTACAGCAGGCGCAGTCCCGAGCAGTCGAAGAACTCGACCATTCTGAGGTCGATCACGATCCGCGCGTCGGGGTGCGCCGTGACCCGGTCCAGGTACGGGGCGATCTCCACCGCGGCGGCGATGTCGATCTCGCCGCGGAACTCCAGCACCGTGTGCTCGCGGTGCCGATGGACGCGCAGGTGCCGGCTGAACGGCGCAGGTTCCTGCTGCACGACGACATCGCCTCCAACCCGCTCGGGTGCGGCGGGGATGCAGCCCGATTGAGCGCAAATCCGTTCCCCGCACTGCAAGTTACCCTCGATAGAGCGAATCTGAGCATGTTCGATTGACATATGTCTTTGATTTGCGACAGAGGCTTCGCGTGATGTCCGGGGTGTGACTACGACAGTGCGTGCCAGGCCTTGGAGAGTGCCTGGCGGAACTGCTCGGCCTGATGGGCCGTGAGGTCCCGCACCATCTGCTCCTCCAGCTCCCGCACCGGCCCCGCGTGCCGCGCCAGCAGCTCATGCGCGGCGTCGGTGAGCAGGATCAGCAGCTCCCGGCGGTTGTCGGGATTGCGCTCCCGGCGCACCAGCCCGCGGCCCTCCAGAGACCGTACGAGGTCGGCGATCGACTGGGCCGTGACGAAGGAGTCGCGCGCCAGCTGCGCGGCCGACAGTCCGTCGTGGCGTTCCAGGACGGTGAGTGCCGTGTACTGCAGCGCGGTGATCCCGGACGGCTTGACCAGCTCGTCCAGGTGGGAGCGCACGACCAGCTCCACCTGCTTCACCATGTACAGAAGCGAGGGGTGGGCTTTGGCTGCCTGGGTGTCGAGCATGACTTCAGCCTAGAGCATTGACAGGAAACCTGTCTGTATTCAGACTGCGGACAAACAGGAATCCTGTTGGTTGAAATCTTGGCGATGAAGCTGAGGAGTGGGCATGACCACCTTCGAGATCGAACCCGGTCGGCTGTTCATCGGGGGCCGGTGGCGCGAGGCCGCCGACGGAGCGCGCGCCGAGGTGGTCGACCCGTCCCGCGGTGCTGTCGTCACCACCGTGTCGGACGCCGGTGCCGCCGACGTGGACGCGGCCGTGCGTGCCGCGCGGGAGGCCTTCGACGCCGGTGCCTGGTCCCGGCTGAGCGGGCGCGAGCGGGGCCGGGTGCTGCACCGGGTCGCCGAGCTGATCCGGGAGAACGCGGACACCGTCGCCGAGCTGGAGAGCCGCGACGTCGGTAAACCGATCGCACTCGCCCATGCCGTCGACGTCACCAACGCCGCCAACGACTACGAGCACTTCGCGGCCCTCGCCCACTCCCTGGACGGCTCCGTCCGCGACACGCCCATGAACGCCCTCGCCTACGTCCGGCGCCGGCCGATCGGGGTCGTCGCGGCGATCACGCCGTACAACTTCCCCCTGATCCTGGCCGGTTCGAAGCTGGCCCCGGCGCTCGCGGCCGGTAACACGGTGGTGCACAAGCCTGCCGAGGAGACCCCGCTGAGCGCCCTGTACATGGCCGAACTCTTCAAGCGCGCCGGTGTCCCCGACGGCGTCGTCAACGTCGTCACCGGAGGCCCCGCGGCCGGTGAGGCGCTGCTGCGGCACCCTGGAGTGGACAAGGTCGCCTTCACCGGCTCGACCGCGGTCGGCCGCAGGGTCGCGGCCCTCGCCGGTGAGTCCCTCAAGCCCGTGACCATGGAGCTCGGCGGCAACGCGGCCCACCTCGTGTTCGAGGACGCCGACCTGGAGAAAGCCGTCGGGGCGATCATCAAGGGGTTCGTCTTCAACACCGGCCAGTTCTGCATGGGCGGCCCCCGGCTGCTGGTGGCGCGCGCGGTCTACAGCACCCTGCTCGGCATCCTCGCCGACGCCGTGCCCGGCGTTCCGCTGGGCGACCCCCGCAAGCCCGAGACCGTCATCGGCCCGATGGCGGGGGAGCGGCATCTGCGCAAGGTCGAGGAGTACGTCGAGCTGGCCCGCAAGGAAGGCGGCCGCATCGTCTGCGGCGGCGAGCGGCTCGACCTCGACGGCGGCTACTACTACAAGCCCACCGTGATCGCCGATCTGCCGAACGACTCCCGCGTGATCCAGGAGGAGATCTTCGGCCCGGTCCTCACCGTCCAGCCCTTCGACTCCGAGGACGAGGCCGTCGAGCTGGCCAACTCCACACCGTACGGGCTGGCCTCCGGCGTCCAGACCGGCAACCTGGCCCGTGCCCACCGGGTCGCCGACCGGCTCCAGGCCGGCATCGTCTGGGTCAACGACTGGGCGATGCTCGACCCCGCGGTCCCCTTCGGCGGGGTCAAGGATTCCGGATTCGGCCGCGAGTACGGTCCCGAGGCGCTCGACGCCTACACCACGACCAAGTCCGTCGTCGTCTCGCTCGACTGAGCGCCCCCGTCAAGGAGTTCGTACGATGTCCATCCCCACCCGTGCCGCCGTCGTCGAGTCCGGCGGAGCACCCTTCACCCTCTGCGACGTCGAGCTCGACGAGCCCGGACCCCACGAGGCCGTGGTCCGCATGGTGGCGACCGGCCTGTGTCACACGGACCTCGGCGTGGCGAGCGGCGGACTGCCCTTCCCGCTCCCCGGGGTCCTCGGACATGAGGGCGCGGGCGTAGTCGAGGCCGTCGGTCCGGCGGTGACCGGCGTCGCACCGGGCGACCACGTCGTGCTGTCCTTCACCTCGTGCGGTGACTGCCGCAACTGCCGGAGCGGCCACCCGGCGTACTGCGCGACCTGGCTCCCGCTGAACCTGATCGGCGGCCGAAGGGCCGACGGCACCGGCACGATCAGCCGGGGCGGCGAGGAGCTCGGCGGGCACTTCTTCGGCCAGTCGTCCTTCGCCGAGCGGGCGTTGGTGGACCAGCGCAGCCTGGTGAAGGTCGACCCGGAGGTGCCGCTGGCCTCGATCGCCCCGCTCGGCTGCGGGGTGCAGACCGGAGTCGGCGCCGTATGGAATGTGCTGAAGCCGGTCACCGGCAGCACCGTTGTCGTCCTCGGCGCGGGAGCCGTCGGCCTCTCCGCGGTCATGGCTGCCGCCCACACCCCGGCGACCAACATCGTCGCCGTCGACCGGGTCGCCGAACGCCTGTCGCTGGCCCGGGAGTTGGGCGCCACCCACACCGTGAACGCCGCCGAGGCCGGCCTCGGCGAGGCGCTCGCCGGGATCACCGGCGGCCAGGGCGCCGACGGCGTCGTCGAGACCACGGGCAACGTCGGCGTCCTGCGCCAGGGCGTCGACGCGCTCGCCGCCCGCGGCACCCTGGTCGTCGTGGGCGCCCCGCCGTTCGGCACCGAAGTCGCCCTGGACGTCAACGGGTTGCTCGGAGGCAAACAGATCGTCGGCCTCACCCTCGGCGACGCCGAGACGCAGACCTTCATCCCCGCCCTGGTCCGGCTCGTGAAGGAAGGGCGGCTCCCGCTGCACCGCCTGATCAGTACCTATCCGTTCGCGGACATCGATCAGGCGGTGCGGGACATGGGCGCGGGCAAGGCGATCAAGCCCGTGCTGACGTTCTGACCCGGCTGGACCGGCTGGACCGGCTGGACCGGCTGGACCGGCTGGACCGGCTGGACCGGCTGGACCGGCTGGACCGGCTGGACCGGCTCGACCGGCTCCACCGGCTCGACCGGCCGAGCCGACCGATCTGCGTCAGTCGACCGTCAGGACCAGCTTCCCCGTGGTCCGGCCGGTGTCGCCCAGCGCATGCGCCTCGGCGGCATCGGCCAGCGGGAACGTGCCGGCGATCTCGGCGCGCAACTGGCCCTTGTCGACCAGGTCCGCGATCGCCCGCAGGTCGGCGCGGTCGGAGTCGACGAGCATCCGCAGCGCCCGGACGCCGAGCCGCTCGGCCTCCTGGTAGAAGTCGTCCGACCCGACCGGCAGGATCGAGACGACGACGCCGCCAGGGCGCAGCACGCTCAGCGAGCGCACCGATGTCTCACCGCCCAGGGTGTCCAGGACGACGTCCACGTCCTTCGCGGCCTCGGCGAAGTCCGTCTCCCGGTAGTCGATCAGCTCGTCCGCGCCCAGGCCCCGCAGGAACTCGTGCTTGCCCGCGCTCGCCGTGCCGATCACATACGCGCCGCGCGCCTTGGCGATCTGCACGGCCACGTGCCCGACGCCGCCCGCGGCCGCGTGGATCAGTACCCGCTGCCCCGGCTGCACGTCCGCGTACTCGACCAGGGCCTGCCAGGCCGTGAGGGAGACCAGAGGCAGCGCGCCCGCCTGGATGTGGTCGACCGAGGCAGGCTTGTGCGCGAAGACGCGTGCCGGTGCGGTGACGTACTCGGCGTGCGAGCCATGGCCGAACGGGTAGGACAGCATGCCGAAGACCTCGTCGCCGGGCTGGAACCGGACGACGCCGATGCCGACCGCCTCGACCACGCCCGAGACGTCCCAGCCCAGGACGAAGGGCGGCTCGCCCAGGAACCCGCCGTTGTCGCGGTGCTTCCAGTCGGTCGGGTTGAGGCCGGCGGCGCGTACGCGGACCAGTACCTCGTTGGGGCGCGGGGTGGGGCGCTGAACTTCCACTTCCTTCAGGACCTCGGGGCCGCCGAGAACGTCCTGGCTGATGGCTCGCATCGTGTTCACATTGCTCATGGTGAACCAGCCTGCCGGGAGCCGCCGCCTCGGGAAATGGCACGATTGCCAACCTTCGATAGGATCGTGCCATGCATGGTGAGCGGTTCGGTGAGCAGTGTGAGGGTGAGCGACGCGGTGACGGTCGGGTTGAGCGCGTCGTCGTGCTGGCCCTGGACGGCGTCTACCCCTTCGAGCTGGGCATCCCCAGCCGGATCTTCGGCGCGGCCGACGGCCGGTACGAGGTGCTGACCTGCAGTGTCGACGGCGGACCGGTGCGCAGCAACGCCGACTTCACGATCGGCGTGCAGCACGGCCCGGAGATCCTCGCCACCGCCGACACCGTGGTGGTCGCCTCCATGGCCGTCCCGTACATCCCCTGGGAGCTGCCCGCCGAGGTCGCCGGCGCGCTCGCGCGGATCCGCCCGGACGCACGCATCGTGTCGATCTGCACCGCCGCCTTCGTGCTCGCCGCGGCGGGTCTCCTCGACGGCCGCCGGGCCACCACGCACTGGCAGGTGACCGAACCGTTCCGGCGCCGGTACCCGCACGTCGACCTCGACCCGGACGTCCTCTTCGTCCACGACGGCCGGATCCTCACCTCGGCGGGTGCCGCCTCCGGCGTCGACGTCTGCCTGCACATCGTCCGCACCGACCACGGCAGCGAACTGGCCAACGCGGTCGCCCGGCGCTGTGTGGTGCCCCCCTTCCGGGACGGCGGCCAGGCCCAGTACATCGAGCAGCCCGTTCCCGAGAGCGGAGCCGCGAGCACCGCCGCCACCCGATCCTGGGCCCTGGAGCGCCTCGACGAGCCCCTCACTCTGGCCGACCTCGCCGGCCATGCCCGGATGAGTCTGCGCACCTTCGCCCGCCGCTTCAACGACGAGGTCGGCATGAGCCCCGGCCGCTGGCTGATCCAGCAGCGCGTCGCCCGCGCCCGGCACCTGCTGGAGTCCAGCGACCTCTCGGTGGACCGGATCGCCGGCCAGGTCGGCTTCGCCACGGGCGCCTCGCTGCGCCAGCATCTGCACGCCGCGATCGGGGTGTCACCGCAGGCCTATCGCCGCACGTTCCAGACGGCCGCCGCCCGATAGCCTCCCCGCAGCCTCGCCGTCCGCGCGGTGACCGGTTTGGTCAACTGTGCTGGTCAGTAAGGGCATTTGTCGATGTTCGTTCGCTTGGCTGACAGTGACGGAATACTCACGTCCGCCAACCTTCGTGTTTGATCCTTTCGCGTTCAAACCCGATAAGCTCCCGTTCGGCACTGCGAGTTGACCCGGTCGCGATCGGTCAGCTCGCGGTGCGTACTCATGAGTGCGATCGCCCAGCACACCCCCAATGTTCGATCGTCGCCTCGAAGGATGCTGATGGAACTCGCCACTCCGCCCCCGGCGGCGCGGCCCCCTGTCGCCTGGTACAGCTGGTGGCTGATGCCACTGGCTTTAGGAGGTGGGACCGTTGCCGCCACGTTCATGAGCCCGGAGCGAATAACCGCCGGCATCGCCGGTGTGGCCGCCACCACCGCCGGCGCCGTGTGTGTACGGCTCCTGCTGCGCACCCGGACACAACTGCGCCGGTCCGAGGGCGACTTCCGCACCTCGCAGGCCGAGCACTCGCAGCAGTGGCAGCAGCATGTCGCGGGCCTGGAGCGGAAGTACAGCGCCGAGCGCGGCGCCCTGGAGAACCGGCTCGCCGAGCAGTCCGGCGCCTATGAGGCGCAACTGGCCGAGCAGGCCCGCTCCTACGAGGAGCGCCTGGCCCAGGAGAGCGCCTCCTACGAGGAGCGCCTGGCCCAGGAGAGCGCCTCCTACGAGGAGCGGATCGCCGCCCAGGCCAAGTCCTACGAGGCCCAGCTCGCCGACCAGGCCGAGATCTGGCAGGAGCAACTGGCCCACCAGCTCGCCGCAGTCGTCCGGCTTGCCGACGAGCAGCTGCCCGAGGCACTGCGCCAGCTGCGCGAGGGGGCGTCCATCGACGACGTCCTGCCGAGCGTCAACCAGTGCGCGAAGGTCAGCGCCGAGCTGCAGACAAACCTGCGCAAGGTCCTGCGCACGTCGCTGGTCGGCGTCGAGGAGGAGTTCAACCGCTCGACCGCAGCCGAGCACGCCGTCGTCGGCATCGGCAGCCGTATCCACGTCCTGACCAGCAAGCTCCGCGGCCGTCTGCACGACCTCCAGGGCGAGCACGGCCGGCTGCCCGCCGTCGCCCGGGGCCTGATGGAGCTCGACCAGGCGATCGGCCCCGCCGACTGTCTCGCCGCCAGCGTCACCGTCCTCGGCGGCTCCGACCGGCCAGGCAGGCAGTGGCAGGAGCCGCAGCGTCTGCTCAGCGTGGTGCGCGGCGGCATCGGCCGGATCAAGGACTTCCACCGGATCGACGTACGCCACCTGCCCGAACTCGGCGTCGACGGCGGCATGGTGGACCACCTCACGCTGATCTTCGCCCACCTCCTGGACAACGCCGCCCGCTACTCGCCGCCCACCGAGCCGGTCCTC
Organism: Streptomyces sp. NPDC012935; assembly: GCF_042900345.1. Lineage (NCBI taxonomy): Bacteria > Bacillati > Actinomycetota > Actinomycetes > Kitasatosporales > Streptomycetaceae > Streptomyces > Streptomyces sp. NPDC012935. The sequence continues at coordinate 85,501 of NZ_JBIBBC010000001.1, read as the reverse complement.
GTCTCCGGCAAGGAGGTCCCGAACGGCGTCGGCATCGAGATCCAGGACTCCGGAAAGGGACTGAGCGAGGAGAAGAAGCGCGAGGCCGAGCACGCTCTCGCGGGCACCGCGCAGGGCGCGGGCCTCGGCGGCATCTCGGAGGACGCGAACATCGGTCTGCGCGTCGTCGGTATCCTCGCCCGCCGGTACGGCATCCGCGTCACCTTCGCGGACTCGCCGTGGCTGGGCACCTCGGTGGTGGTCGTGGTCCCGCACAAGTACTTCAGCCCGCTGCCCGCGGCTGCCTCCGCCACCCCCGCGGCGGCCGCCCCGACGGCGGCGGCCGGCGCCTTTGCACCGGCCCGCGAGCAGGCCGTCGTCGAGACGGCCCCGGCCGACTTCGGCGACGCCGTGGACACCACGCCCGGCGGCCTGCCCCGCCGGCGCAGCAAGCGGAACGAGGAGGCCCGCCACGAGCCGGCCGGGCGTCCGGAGCGGGGGGACGACACGACCTCTGTCGTCGCCGTGCCGCCCGACGCGTCCTTCGCAGGCCTGGCCGCCTTCGCCACCGCGGGCCGCGAGACCGGCGAGGAAGACGGACCGGCCGACGGCGGCGAGTCCACCGAGCCGCACAGCACTGAAGGAAGCGACTAGTCCCCATGACGCAACAGGGAACCGACGTGAGCTGGGCGCTCCGCGACCTGGTGGAGAGCATCCAGGAGATCAACTTCGCCCTGGTGGCCTCCAGCGACGGCAAGGCCATCACCTCCTACGGCGCCGAGGACCCCGACGACGTGGACCGCTTCGCGGCCGTCGTGGCCGGGCTGCAGGCACTGGCCCAGCCGGTCGCCGAGCAGTTCCCCAAGTACGCGGGGCAGCTCAGGCTCGCGATGATCGAGGTCGACGGCGGCCACCTCTTCGTCGTACGGGCCGGAGTGGAGACCTATCTCGGCGTCCTCGCCCGGGAAGGCCTCGACCAGGGCCTGCTCGGCCATCAGATGAGGGACCTGGCGCGCAGGATGGGCGAACTGCTCGGCACCACTCCGCGCCAGGAGGAGCACTCTGGATGAGTGCTCCCCGCCGGCCCACGAACCCGTCCGGTCTCGAGCGCTACTACGTCCTCACCCGGGGCCGTAGCGGACCGGGCGGTTCGGCGTCGAGCCTCGACGTGGCGACCCTCATCGTCTCCCGTACCGCCCCCGCACCGGGGTTGCAGCACGAGCACGAGGAGATCCTCCGGCGCTGCCGCGATCCGCTGTCGGTGGCCGAACTCGGCGCCCATCTCGGATTGCCCTTCAACATTCTCGCGGTGCTGCTGACGGATCTGCTGGAGGCAGGCCACGTCGAAGCCCGTGACCCCATATCGGCACACCACGCCGGCCGCGGGCCCGACCTCGCGCTCCTTGAGGAGGTACTCAGTGGACTTGAAAGGCTTTGACCAGCCGGGCGGGCCCGGTGCCGGGGGCACCCGCTCGGTGAAGGTGATGATCGCCGGCGGCTTCGGCACCGGGAAGACCACCATGGTCCGGTCGGTCAGCGACATCAAGCCGCTCACCACCGAGGAGACGCTCACCCAGGCAAGTGCCGACGTCGACCACCTCATCGGCGTCGCCGACAAGACGGAGACCACCGTCAGCCTGGACTTCGGCAAGATCGGCCTCAACGACAGCCTGACGCTGTACCTGTTCGGCACGCCCGGACAGGAGCGGTTCTGGTTTCTGTGGAACGGGCTGTTCAAGGGCGCGCTCGGCGCGGTCGTCCTGGTCGACACCCGCCGGCTCGCCTCCAGCTTCCGGGCGATCGAGGAGATGGAGCGGCAGGACGTGCCGTTCGTCGTCGCGCTGAACGTCTTCCCCGACTCCAAGGACTATCCGGTCGAGGAGATCAGGGAGGCCCTCGACATCTCCCCGCACACCCCGGTGGTGGCCTGCGACGCCCGCGACCGGGCCTCCAGCCGTGACGTCCTCGTCGCCCTGATACGTCACTTGAAGGAACGCTCCGCCGTCGCCCTGGAGTCCCGATGAACGCCCAGCCGTTAAACGATCCCGACGCGCCCCGCGGTTGCCCCTTCGGTCATGACACCGAGCTCACCCGGCTGTACGGGCCGGAGGCGGCGACCGACCCGCGCGGCATCTACGAGCGGCTGCGCAAGGAGCACGGCTCCGTGGCGCCGGTGCTGCTGGAGGGCGACATCAGCGCCTGGTTGGTACTGGGCTACCGGGACAGCCGGCGGGTGCTCGACAATCCCCTCCAGTTCCCCCGGGACGCGCGGACCTGGCGGGACTGGCGGGAGGGCCGGGTCGCGGACAACTCTCCGCTGGTCCCGATGCTCGCCTGGCGCCCCGACTGCGTGTCCCAGGACGGCGAGGCTCACCGCCGACTGCGCGGTGCCGTCAGCGACGGACTGCAGTCCGCCGCCGACCGCGGTGTCCGGCGCCACGCCACGTACTTCGCCAACAAGCAGATCGACGCGTTCGCGGGCTCCGGCCGCGCCGATCTGGTGGCGGACTACGCCGACTATCTGCCGATGCTCGTGACCGCCCGCATTCTCGGGCTTGCCGAGGCGGAGGGGCGTCGCCTGGTCGAGTCCTGCGCCCAGGTGATGAAGGGCGGCGAGGACGCCGTCACGCACGACGGCGTGATCAGGGAGATCTTCGGTGAACTCGCCGAGCGCAGGCGGTCCGAACCCGGCTCCGACCTCGCCACCGGTCTGCTGGAGCATCACGCGGGCCTCGATCATGACGAGGTCGTGGCCCACCTGCGCGCGGTGCTGATCGCCGCGCACGTCACGACCAACCTGCTGGCGCGGGTGCTGGAGCTGGTGCTGACCGACGCCTCCCGGCTCGCCGGGCTGGTCAGCGGTGAGCTGAACATCTCGGCGCTGGTCGAGGAGGCCATGTGGAACTCTCCGCCGCTGGCCGTCCTGCCGGGGCGTTTCGCCGCCAGCGATGTCGAACTGGGTGGGCACCGCATCGAGGAGGGCGACCTGCTCGTTCTCGGTCTCGCCCCGGGCAACCTCGACCCCGAGGTCCGGCCCGACCCGGGTGTCTCGGTGCAGGGCAACCAGGCGCACCTGGCGTTCGGCTCGGGCCCGCACGAGTGCCCCGGGCAGAACATCGGGATGTCCATCATCGAGGTAGGGGTGGACGTCCTGCTGCACCGTCTGCCGGGCATGCGCCTGGCCGTCCCGCCGGAGGAGCTCACCTCGACCGCGTCCACATGGATGTCCCTGCTGGACAGCCTGCCGGTCGAGTTCGAGGTATAGGCCCAAGGACGCCGCTGCCCGGCCGGGCAGCGGCGTCTGCTCACACGGGGCAGGGCCCGGGCGTCAGCCGTCGAGCCAGTCGCCTGCGAGGTCCGTGGGACGGTATCCCGTGGCGTTCCAGAGGAAATGCGGGTGGGCGCAGCCGAACATGTAGGCGAGCAGCGCGGCGTCCTCCCTCCCGGTCTCAGGGTCGTGCAGCGTGTAGAAGAACTCGGATCCGACTGCGCCGGAGTCCTGTTGGATCTCACGAGCGCGGGCCGTGGACGGCGCGGCGCCGGATGCCTCCACGGCGGCGATGTACGTGCGGCGCAGGATCTCCCATGTGCTGTCGGTGTTGCCGTGCCAGGGGCCGTGCAGTGCTTCGAAAGCGTGCAGCTCGGCGTCGAAGAGGGCCCATGTTCCGGGGGATTGGGCTCGGCAGCGTGCGGACAGCTCGGCGGTCCGGGCGCTCAGGGCCGGTGCGGTGGGCCGCGGGGCGATGGTGAGAGTGGTGCCGTGGGTGAGGATGCCGGTGCATGCGTTGGGCTGCAGGTCGCACAGCGGGCAGTCCTGGGCCGGGGGGAGGCCCTCGGTGATGCCGTCGAACCACAAGGCGTGGCGGCCCGTGAGCCCCAACCAGACGATGGTGCTGGGCATCAGCCAGGTGTTCCACATCTGGGCATGCGCCTCGGGCATGCAGCCGTACTTGACGCTGGCGATGGCGCAGGCAGCGTAGAGGGCCTTGGTGTGGGCGGGCATGTCGGCGAGCCAGAAGTTGCTGATCTCGCCGGTGAGGGCGTCGGCTCGTACGTCGACCATGTCGTCGATGACGCGGCACAGCAGCAGGGAGGCGAGGTGTTCTTCCTGCCAGAGTTCGGTGTCGGGTGAGACGTGCCAGAACAGGCAGTCCATCATCTGCAGCAGTGAGTAGGTGCTCTGGCTGAGCGGGTTGGTCTGGGGGAGTACGACACTGCCCGCGGCGTGCTGTTGGAGCCAGGACTCGTCCACGGATCGCTTGTGGGCTGCGTAGAGTCCGCAGACCAGGGCCCGCGCGGTGTTGGTGCTGAAACTCTCGGCCAAGCGGCCTTCGATGAGTTGGGTGAGGTGCGTGGTGTCTATCGTGTCGATCACGCGTTTGTACTCGTGGAAGAGCAGGATGTCGTCCTCGAAGCGGTGGCGGTAGCCGAGGTCTCGTTCAAGGTCGTTCATCTGCCGGGCCAGGACCCATCCACCGGTCAGGACGCTGTCGAGTTCCCGGTGGTACGGCCAGGTCTTGACGGTGAGGGGACGCCCGGCGCTCTGCCGCCAACCGTAGTCGGCCAGCGTGCGGGCGTGGGGCGTGGGCAGCCGACGGCACAGAGCGCAGGAGCAGGCGGTTGCCTGCTCCTCCTCGCGCGGCGGGGTGAGGGCCCGGCTCCTCCAGGCCCCTTCCAGCATCGTGCACGTCAGCCGGCAGACCTCGACATCAGTGCTGACCTGGGGGAACGCTGCTTCGATCACGCGCAGGCCGGCGTCGAGTCGCCTCAACCTGGCGTACCCCTCCTCGTCGGGCGGGAGGAACGCGCGCGGCGCCGGATTGAGGGCTCCCTTCACATGCAGCGTGGTGCTGGAGCGGGGGGATCCGAGTGCGTCCAGCCGCTGCTGAGCGGCGTTCTGGCTATCTCGGTACTCATCCGTGCACCCGTTGATGTGTTGCCCGAAGAGGTGGGCCAGGGCGTTCTCCGCCTCCGCCGGCTGGAGCTGGGCGCTCGGCTGCGCCGGGAGCAAGCTGTCGGTGGACGTCTCCGGACCGCCGCCCATGACTCGAGATTTCACACCGGTCTCCTTCAAGCTGTGGTCCTGGCAACGGAATCGATCGGCAGCGGTTGTTGGCCGGTCGTGTACGGGGAGCCCGTGAATCCCGCGACGGCCTCGCCGAACAGCCGGACTCACGCGACCGGGAAGCACTCGAACCGGACGTCCTGAGGCACGGGTTTCCTTCCGGGGGACGTGGCGCGAGGTCCCCCCGCCCTGCGGGCGGCCGCACGACCGCCCGCTCATTCGAACTCGCTTTCCCGATACGTAAGTTGAAACGAAAAGCGGTACGAGGCTGCCCCGAGCGTAAATGATCTACGCGTAACCGGACCGTGATCTCCGTTACTGCTCAAGCCTCCTGAGCTGCGTATACTCGCGCGCCCCCGACGTAAGTGACAGCTACACGCGTCTCCGCGATCTCCCCGGCCGGTCCGTCGAACGGGTCGCGGTCCAGGACCACGAGATCCGCCAGCGCTCCTGCGCGAATCCCGCCCGTGTCGTCGAGGTGGTTCACATACGCCGAGCCCGCCGTGTACGCGGTCAATGCCTCGGCGAGTCCGATGCGTTCGCCCGGCAGGAACACCGGCGTGTCGTCGCCGCCCGGTGGCACGTCCGGTGCCAAGCGGTTGACGGCGACATGGATCCCCTGCAGTGGATCGGGGCTGCTCACCGGCCAGTCGCTGCCGGCCGCGAGCCGCGCGCCCGAGCGCAGCAGCGCGCCGAACGGGTACTGCCACGCCGCGCGTTCGGGCCCCAGGAACGGAATCGTCAGCTCGTCCATCTGCGGTTCGTGCGCGGCCCACAGCGGCTGGATGTTCGCCGTGGCTCCGAGCCGGGCGAAGCGCGGTACGTCCGCCGGCTGGACGACCTGGAGATGGGCCAGGTGGGGCCGCGTGTCGCTCGGCCCGTTCGCACCCCGCGCCGCCTCGATCGCGTCCAGCGCGTCGCGTACGGCCCGGTCGCCCAGGGCGTGGAAGTGGCACTGGAATCCCAAAGCGTCCAACTCGGTGACGTACTTGGGCAGTTGTCCGGCGTCGATGAAACTCGTGCCCCGGTTGGCAGTCGCGCAGCCGCACTTGTCGAGGTAGGGCTCCAGCAGCGCCGCCGTTCCGGTTTCGGCGACGCCGTCCAGCATCAGCTTGACGGTGCCGGCGCGAAAGCGGCCATGGCTCAACGCGGCCCTCTTCTCGACCAGTTCGGGAATCTGCTCGGCGCCGCGCTCGCGGTCCCACCACAGTGCCCCGACGACACGGGCGGTGAGCGAGCCGTCCCGCGCGGCCGTCAGATATGCCTGTGACGGGTCGTCCATACCGAGGAAGTCACCGACCAGTGCGTCCTGCCAGGCCGTGATGCCGAGCGCGTGCAGGTGCCGCTGGGCGTGCATCAGGGCCGCCACCCGGTCGGCCGCCGTGGCGGGCGGGGTGAGCCGCCCCACCAGCTGCATCGCCCCCTCCTGGAGTGTGCCGCTCGGCTCGCCGGAGGCGTCCCGGTCGATCCGCCCGTCGGCAGGGTCGGGCGTGTCGCGTGTGATGCCGGCGAGCGCCAGGGCGCGGCTGTTGACCCAGGCGCCGTGATGGTCGCGGTTGGGCAGATAGACCGGCCGGTCGGGCACCACGGTGTCCAGCAGTTCCTTCGTCGGCGTACCGCCCTCGAACGCCTCCATGGACCAGCCGCCGCCGGTGATCCACTCCCGTTCGGGATGTGCGTCCGCATACGCGCGCACCGCGGCGAGGGTCTCGTCCGCCGTCTTCGCCCCGGTCAGGTCGCACTGGGAGAGTTCCAGCCCCGCAGGCACCGGATGCACGTGCGCGTCCTGGAATCCGGGCAGCAGCAGCCGCCCGGCGAGGTCCACCACCTCGGTCCGCGGCCCGGCGAGATCGTGCACCTCCTCCCGCCCCACGGCGGTGATGCGGTCGCCGGTGACGGCCACGGCGGTCGCGGTGCGGCCCTCGGGAGTGAGGACGGGGCCGCCGGTGAAGAGGAGATCTGCGTGCATGTCTGCTTCCTTGTAGGGGGTTATCGGGAGGAGGTGGCGATGAGCTGGGGCGCGTCGGCGTCGGTGCCCCTGCCGGTTCGGAAGTACGGCGACCTGCGCGCCCACTTGGCCCAGGCGGCGGCCACGAAGCCGGACGCGATCATCGCCAGGGGAGTGGCAAGCAGGAACCAGCCGTTGTCCGCGCTGACTTCGAAATGGTCGGCGGAGGTGTAGAACGACCAGCCGAGGTAGCCACCGAGGCCGAGCAGGACGGCCGCGCTCAGCGAGGGAAGCACGACCGCCCGTATGCCCTCGCGCCAGTCCTCGCGCAGCAGGGAGCGAAAGCGCACGGCGGCCGCGATGGCCGTGAGGGCGTAGGACAGGGCGACCACTATGCCCACCGCGCTCACCGTCGCCATGATCATGTCGGCGAGCCGGGGGATGACCAGCGCCAGTCCCGCGACCACCGCCGCGAGCGCGCCGATCAGCACCGTCCCGGCGGCCGGTGTGCCGTACCGGGGGCTGACCTTGGACCACACCGGCCCGAGCGTACGGTCCCGGCTCATCGCGAACATCGCCCGGGCCGTGGGGATCACCCCGGCCTGCAGGGAGGCGACCGCCGAGAACATCAGGGCGATCAGCGGGAGCGCGGCCCAGGGCTGCGACGCCAGCCGGTCGCCGAAGAAGGCCAGGCCCTGCGCGCCGTGGCCGACCAACTCCTCCTCGGACAGGACGCGTTGGAAGGCGATCGAGCCGAGCAGGAACAGGCCCAGCATGGTGAACAGGGTGGTGATCCCGGCCCGGGACGCGTCACGCGGGTCGCGGACCTCCTCGTTGACGCTGAACGCCGACTCGAAGCCCCAGTAGCAGAACACCGACAGCAGCAGCCCCTGCGCGAGCGCCGTCGCCGACGGGATCGCGAACGGGTCGAACCAGCTCAGGCTGAAGTCGTGCGGGCCCGTGACGATGCCGTATCCGCAAAAGCCCAGCAGGACGACGTACTCGAAGACCAGCAGCCCGGCCTGCAGGCGCGCGGCGGTGCGGACGCCGGTCACGGCGGTCAGCGTGACCGCCACCAGGACCAGGATGCCGACCGCCGTCGTCTGCGCGGTCGAACCCGGGTCCAACGCGAGGCTGCCCACCCGGTGCAGGCCGGCGTCCCCGGCCAGCTGGAGCAGGGCCGAACCGGTGACCGCGGTGGTGTAGGCGAGGAACGCGAGCACGGCGACGAGGTTCACCCAGCCGACCATGAAGCCGAGCCAGGGCGTGAGCGAACGACCCACCCACACATAGCCGTTGCCCGCGTTCGGCTCGACCTTGTTGAGCCGGGAGAAGGCGCCCGCGATGCCCAGGACCGGCAGGAACGCCAGCAGCATGATCGCCGGCAGATGCAGCCCGACCACGCCGGCCGTGACGCCGAGCCCGATGCCGATGCTGGTGGTCGCGGCCGTGCTGGACGCGGCGATGGCGACGCCGTCCAGGACGCCTAGGGACTTGCGCAGCTCGGGCCGCGCGGGAGGGTCGACGCTGTAGGGGTTGTCGGACATGGCCGGTCTCCGCTCGCACCGGGGGGCCTGGGCGGCCCCGATGAGCGGACATGAAACTGTCCGGGGGGTTAACAGGTCAACGGTGTTGTCGTAAGGTCTCGCCCATCGACCCCGGTTCCACCGGCCCACGGAGGCGCCCATGAGCGACCGCGTCGTCCCGCCCACCGCCCGGCAGCGCAGACGCCCCACCAAGCAGGGTGTCGTCCTGTCCGAGGAGCTGATCGTCGAGACCGCCCTCAGGCTGATCGAGGAGCACGGCACCGACGCCCTCTCGGTACGCCGCCTCGGCCGTGCGCTCGGCGCCGACCCCAGCTCGCTGTACCGGTACTTCCGGCACACCGACGACCTGATGCTCGCCATCGCCGACGAACTCATCGGTCGTACCCTGCGCACCTGGCGCCCGACCGGCGACTGGCGCGCCGACCTGCGGGATCTCGGCCTGCGCATGCATGCGGGCGCCCTCGCCCATCCCCGGGCGGCGGTGCTCAGCTCGTACCGGGTGACCGGGCGGGCGTACGAGATCCAGGCCGTCGAGACCATCCTCGGCGTGCTGCGCGGTGCGGGCTTCCCCGATGCGGAAGCGGTGCGGATCTACCACGCCTTCGTCGACCAGGCCCTCGCGTACGGCGCCCTCGACTCGGCGAGCGTGGCGATGCCGAAGGCCGCACGCGAGGCCGAGCTGGCCGTCTGGCGGGCGACGTACGCGCGGCTGCCTGCCGAATCCCATCCGCACATCGCCGCCACCGCCCGCCATCTCGTGGCCGACATGCCGAACAGCTCCTATCCGGCGGCCCTGGACCTGCTGCTCATCGCCGCCGCGGCCCGGCTGACGGAAATCCACGCCCGGGCGGGACGTGCGACGGCCACACTGGAGCCGCCCGCCAACGCCGTTTTGTGAGGAGCCCCTTCGCCGATGCCCCGACCACCCGCCCGCCCCGCCGAGCAACGCAAGCAGGACACCCTGCACCGACTGGAACACGACGAGGACGTGTGGGTCGCCACCGCCGCCGCGGGGGGAGTGCCGTACCTCGTCCCTCTGTCCTTCCTGTGGGACGGTTCGACCCTGCTGCTCGCCACGCCGGCCACGAGCCCGACCGGTCGGAACCTGAGAGCGACACGCAGAACCCGCCTCGGCATCGGGCCGACCCGCGACGTCGTCATGGTCGAGGGGACGGTCGAGACGATCGCCCCGGCCGAGCTGTCCGAGGAGGAGGGCGACCGCTTCGCGACCCGGACCGGCTTCGACCCGCGTCGACTCAGCACGCCCTACCTGTACTTCCGTGTCCGGCCGACCCGGGTACAGGCCTGGCGTGAGGCCGACGAGCTGGACGGGCGGGAACTGATGCGGGACGGCGAGTGGCTGGTGGCGGACTGAAACCGCCTGGCCGGGACACCCGTTGGGGTGCAGGCGACGGGGCAGGACCGTCCCGTGCCCCGGACCTTTCGGAGGAGTCATGCCACTGGTGAAAGCGGGTTTCGTGGTGCTCGACTGTGCCGAGCCCGAGAAGCTCGCCGAGTTCTACCGGGATCTGCTGGAAGGCGAGATGACGGACGCGACCGCCAACCGCGTCGAGATCAAGGGCGCCGACGGGACCCGGCTGGCGTTCCGTCGCGACATGAACGCCACGCCGCCGAGCTGGCCGCGCCCCGAGAACTCCCTCCAGGCCCACCTGGACTTCGTGGTGGAGGACCTGGACGAGGCGGAGCGCAAGATCGTCGGACTGGGCGGCCGTCCCTTGGAGGCCAAGGACGCGGCAGGCCCCTACGAGGAGCGCGGTTTCGCCGATCCGGCCGGCCACTCGTTCATGCTGCGCACGGTGGCCCCGACGGCACCGAAGCAGGGCTGAGTCCCTCCGCCGGCATCGCAGCGGGGGCCAGTCCTCCCTCGGTGCCGGCGGGTCCGCCGGGGCGGGACGTCAGTCCCGGCCGCCCTTGTCGCTGACCGGCCACACGCCCGTCGAGCGCTCGATCGCCTTGGCGCCCGTGCGGTCCGCCAGGCTGCGCGCCGCCGCGAACAGGGCGCCCTGGACCGCTGCCGCGAGCAGGATCTCTCCCCAGCCGCGGTCCCGGTCCAGCGCGTCGGGGGCGTCCTCCTCATGCCGAATCGCCATCCAGGTCTTGCGGAAGGCGAGCCCGGCCAGCGCCCCGCTCGCCCAGCCGAGGGCGAATCCGAGGGGCTTGTAGGCGAGGGGGAGCTTCATCTTCTTCTGCTTGTTCTTCTTGGCCATGTGCGTCTGCGCCTCCTTCGTCGGTCAGGGTCGCCCGTGCGCCGGTACCCGCTCGGCGTCGGGAACCGGACCGGGCGGTGTCCCGTCGCCGAACGGCCTGCCGCCCAGCTCCTGACGGTGATGCGGCGTCAGCCAGCCCGACAGGTCCGGCCCGATGGGCACGATTCCGGTCGGGTTGATGCCGCTGTGGACTTCGTAGTAGTGCCGTTTGATGTGGTCGAAGTCGACGGTGTCACCGAACCCCGGCGTCTGGTAGAGGTCGCGGACGTACGCCCACAGCACCTGGTTCTCCGTCAACTTCCAGCGGTTGCACTTGAAGTGGCCGTGATAGACGGCGTCGAAACGCACCAGTGTGGTGAACAGCCGGATGTCCGCCTCGGTGATCGTGTCGCCGACCAGATAGCGCTGTCCGGCCAGTCGATCGGCCAGCAGCTCCAGCCGCCGGAACAGCCGCGCGTACGCGTGCGCGTACTCCTGCTGCCCGGTGGCGAATCCCGCCCGGTACACCCCGTTGTTGACGTCGTCGTAGACGTCCGCCATCACGGCGTCGATCTCGTCCCGCAGCCGCTCCGGATAGAGATCGGGTGCCCCCTCGCGGTGCAGTGCCGTCCACTCGGTGGCGAGGTCGATGGTGATCCGCTGATAGTCGTTCGTGACGAGCCGGCCGCTGGGCACGTCCACGATCGCGGGCACGCTGACACCGCCCGGGTAGTCGGTCTCCCGCTTGTCGTAGGCCTCGCTGAGGAAGCGGATGCCGAGCACCGGGTCACGGTCGTCGGGGTCCAGCGTGAAGCGCCAGCTGCGGTCGTCCTGGATCGGGTCGGCCACCGCCAGGGACAGGGCGTCCTCCAGGCCGAGCAGCCGCCGGGACACCAGGGAACGGCTCGCCCACGGACAAGCACGGCTGACCACCAGACGGTAGCGCCCCGCCTCCACCGGCCAGCCGTCCCGCCCGTCCGCGGTGATCCGGTCCGTGAAATGGGCCCTCGACCGCTGGAACCTCTTCCTGCCGTAGGCGGTGTTGCCCCCGCCGCTCATGACCTGGCTCCTCTCTGCCGTACGCGTCTGCCGCATGCCGGGTTCCCCGATCTCACCGAGTCCCCCGAAATCCGCCGACGGCACTGTGTGAGCCCTGCCGACCGGGGGATTCAGTGACGAATGAGCAGCCCCTCCAAGGAACCGAAGGCCGACCACAGGACCCGCGTCACCGTTCTGGTGGCGCTCGCGGCCAATCTCGTCATCGCCGTCGCCAAGGCGGTCGGTGGACTCCTCGCCCAGTCACCCGCGCTGCTGTCGGAAGCGGCGCACTCGGTGGCGGACAGCATGAACGAGGTGTTCCTGCTGGCCGCGCTGCGCCGCAGCCGCCGTCCCGCTGACGCCCGCCATCCGTTCGGCTACGGCAAGGAACGCTTCTTCTGGTCACTGCTCGCGGCCGTCGGCATCTTCGTGATGGGTGGCTGCTTCTCCTTCTTCCAGGGCTTCGAGGCGCTGCGCGGCGGCGGCGAGGAGAAGTTCACCGGCTATGTGGCGGGCATGGTCGTGCTCGGTGTCGCCTTCGTCGCCGAGGGCCTGTCGCTGCTGCGGGCGCTGTACCAGGTACGCCGGCAGGGCGGCGCCGCCGGCGGCCTGCGGGACCCCGCCCTGCGCACGGTCGTGGCCGAGGACGGCACGGCGGTGGTCGGGGTGACCCTCGCCTTCGCAGGCATGGCGTTGCACATGGTCACCGGGCAGGTCGTGTGGGAGGCGTCCGCGTCGCTGGCGATCGGCGCACTGCTCGTCTACGTCGCCTTCCGCCTGGGCCGGGACGCCCGCGACCAGCTGATCGGGGAGGCCGCGGACCCGGAGGCCGCCGCCCGGATCCGGGCGCTGCTGGAGGCCCAGCCGGAGATCGACAGCGTGGAAGCGCTGCTCACCATGAAGACCGGACTGGAAACGGCCCTGGTGGCGGCCCGGGTCGATCTCGTGCCCGGCATCGACAGCGAGCAGGTGGAGGAGGTCGCGGTCCGCATCAAGCGCTCCATCGCCCGGACCGTGGCCGAGGCGGACCAGATCTTCCTCGACGTGACCGAACGCTCCGCGCGTGAGGCAGAAGAAAGCCCCGCCGCGACGGGGGAACGCGGCGGGGCCTGACGCACGTGTGCCCGGCGAACGGGGGTTCATGCGTTCCCCGGGAGAAAAAGTTTCCGGAGCCCGGATCGGTCCTGCGGGAGGTCCGGTCCGGCGGCCTTCTTCGGTCCTGATCAGTCCTGGTCGAACGGCTCCAGGACGAAGACCGGGATCACCCGGTCCGTCTTCTGCTGGTACTCGGCGTACGGCGGATACGCCGCGACGGCCCGCTCCCACCACTCGTCCTTCTCCGCGCCGGTGATCTCGCGGGCCTTCATGTCCCGCTTCACCGGGCCGTCCTGGAGCTCCACATGGGGGTCGCCCTTGACGTTGTGGTACCAGACCGGGTGCTTGGGCGCCCCGCCGAGCGAGGCCACCGCGGCGTAGCGGCCGTCGTGCTCGACGCGCATCAGCGGCGTCTTGCGGATCTTTCCGCTCTTGGCGCCCCGGGTCGTGAGCAGGATCACGGGCAGCCCGGTGTTCATCAGGGTCGTGCCCTCGGTGCCGCCGGAGCTCTCGTACAACTCCACCTGATCGCGGACCCATTTGGTCGGGCTGGGCTCGTACTCGCCGTCAAGAGGCATGGCATCGGTCCCATCGTCGTGTCCTGGTACTGACTGACGTCGTGCTGCAACACCGTTGCGTGCAAGATTCATCCTGCGGGGACTACACCAGCATCCGCACGCCCAACGCCAGGATCACGCCGCTCGAGACCAGCGCCGTCACCAGCCGTCCGCGATGCCCCGTCAGCACGCGCCCTAGCAGCGCTCCGCCCCCGGCGAGCAGCAGCTGCCAGCTCGCCGACGCGGCGAAAGCGGCCAGGACGAAAACGGCCTGGTCCAGGGGTTGCACGGGGCCCGTCGCGCGGGTGCCGAGGACGAGGGCCGCGAAGTAGATCACGGTGGTCGGGTTGAGCAGGGTGATACCGAGCAGCGCCAGGTAGGCGCGCGCCGGACCGGGGGGAGCGGGCCTGGAGCGGGTGGTGGCGAGCCGGTGGGCGCGGTACTGGCGTACGGCTCTCACCGCGCCCCGTACCGCGAGGGCGGCCAGCACCAGGGCGGAGGCCCAGCGCAGCGGCACCAGCACCGGACGCAGCGCGGCGGCCAGTGCGGAGCCGCCGAGGGTGGCGACGAGGGCGTAGAGCCCGTCGGCGGTCGCCACGCCGAGCGCGGCACAGACGCCGGTCCGCAGGGACGTGCGGGCGGTGAGGGAGACGAGGTAGGTCGCGACCGCGCCGACGGGGACGGCGATGCCGTAGCCCGCGAGCAGTCCCGCGACGAGCGCGCCGGTCACGACGTGCGAAGCGTCGGCCTCCACGGTCGGCCGGGCTGCTGCTGGAACGGCACCGAGGCAAAGGTGTCGGTCAGCGGCAGGAAGACGATGGTCGTAGGCATGGCCGGATTCTGTGGGTGGGGGCCGCCCGCCGACAAGCGAATTTCTGCGGACTCCGGCAGGGCGGGCCCGAGATCGAAGCTCTGTGCGATCTTCCCCGGTCTCCGTGCGACCATCCCCGGCCAGATTGCCCGTGCGGCTGATCTGGCTGAACTTGACGTCGCCCATTGGATGCCCCGGGCATCTAATGAAGATCAGCACGACGCACTCTTCGTCTGTGAGGTCTTCCATGACGGACATGACGGAATCCCACACCGTCGCCTTCCCGCAGAGCCGCACCTGCCCGTACCACCCGCCCACCGCCTACGACCCCCTGCGTGACGCGCGGCCGCTGGCCCGTGTGAAGCTCTACGACGGCCGACTCGTCTGGCTGGTCACCGGTCACGCGCTCGCCCGCACGCTGCTGGCCGACCGGCGCCTGTCCACCGATCCCAACCGGCCCGAATTCCCCGCGACCAACGCCCGGTTCGCGGAGGTCCGCCGCCGCAGGACCGCGCTGCTGGGCGTCGACGACCCCGAACACCGCGTCCAGCGGCGGATGATGATCCCCAGCTTCACCCTCAAGCGCGCCGTCGAACTGCGCCCGCGGATCCAGGGAATCGTGGACGAGCGGATCGACGCGATGATCGCCCAGGGGCCGCCTGCCGAGCTGGTGAGCGCGTTCGCACTGCCGGTGCCGTCGATGGTGATCTGCGCCCTGCTCGGCGTCCCCTACGCGGACCACGAGTTCTTCGAGGGCCAGTCCCGCAGGCTGCTGCGCGGGCCGACGGCCGCCGACTCCATGGACGCACGCCGCCGCATGGAGGCCTACTTCGAGGAGCTCATCGACCGTAAGCACGAGCAGGGGGAGGCGGCCGACGGCGTCCTGGGTGAACTCGTCCACCAGCAGCTGCGCGACGGCGATCTGGACCGCGAGGAGCTCATCGCCATGGCGATCATCCTGCTGGTCGCCGGCCACGAGACGACCGCCAACATGATCTCTCTGGGCACCTTCACGCTTCTGCAACACCCCGACCGCCTGGCCGAGTTGCGCGCCGACCCGGCACTGCTGCCCGCCGCGGTCGAGGAGCTCATGCGGATGCTGTCGATCGCCGACGGGCTGCTGCGGGTCGCCGTCGAGGACATCGAGGCGGACGGCGAGACGATCCGGGCGGGCGACGGCGTGCTCTTCGCGACCTCGGTCATCAACCGCGACGAGGCCGTCTACCCGGACCCCGACACCCTGGACTGGCGGCGCCCGGCCCGCCACCACGTCGCCTTCGGCTTCGGCATCCACCAGTGCCTCGGCCAGAACCTGGCCCGCGCCGAGATGGAGATCGCCCTGCGCACCCTGCTCGACCGGCTGCCGGCCCTGCGGCTTGCCGTCCCCGCGGAGGAAATCCCCTTCAAACCCGGCGACACGATCCAGGGGATGCTGGAACTCCCCGTGACCTGGTAAGAGGCTCCGGTCATGCACAACGAAACGCGCGAAACGCGCGAAGACGACAAGATGCCCATCGACATCGACATCGACCACGACCTGTGTGTCGGCGCCGGGCAGTGCGCCATGGTCGCCCCGTCCGTCTTCACCCAGGACGACGACGGCTTCAGTTCCCTGATCCCCGGCCGCGAGGACGGCGGCGGCGACCCGATGGTGCGGGAGGCCGCCCGGGCCTGCCCGGTCAGCGCCATCACCGTGTCGGAAACGGGGAGTTGAGGCCCGGCGCATCCCGCACGGCCCGGTTGGCCCGCAGCTCCGTCGCCGCACTCGGCGGCAGGGCTGCGGGTTCGGCCCGGCGGGCGTCCGGCGCGGGAATGCGCCTCGCCGGCCTGCCGGCGCCGGTCGAGCCGGGGGCTCAGCGCACCGCCAGCAGCGACCGCGCCGCCTCCCGGGCCTCGGCCGCCGGTCGCGTACTGCCCGTGATGCCCGCCGTGACCATGGCGCCCTCGGCCAGCAGAAACAGCTGCCCCGTCAGGGCGTCGGGCAGCCCGGCCGCTGTCACCAGTGAGCCGACGTAATCCCGGAACGCCCGCTTGTGCCCCCGGACCTGGTCCGCCACCCGCTTTGACCGGGCGCCCAGCTCGCCGTACGAGTTGATCCATGCGCACCCGCGGAAGTCCGCCTCGCCGAACCACTCCTGCAGCCAGTCGAAGACGGCCAGGAGTCGTTGCTCGGGGTTCTCCTGCAGCTCCACGTAGGCGGCGAGCTGTCCGCGCCAGCGCACGTCGCGTCGCTCCAGATACGCCTCGACCAGCTGTTCCTTGGCCGGGAAGAGCTGATAGAGGCGCTTGAGGGAGACCCCGGACGCGCCGCGGATGTCGTCCATGCCGACGGACTGGATGCCGCGGCCGTAGAACAGCTTCTCCGCGGCCTCCAGTGCCTGCTCCCGGGCGGTTGCGCTGTCCATGTGCGGCCTCTCCTTGACGTGAGAACGAGCGTTCTCCTACGGTAGCAGCCAGCGGGAGAACGCTCGTTCTCCCTGTCGCTGTCGCCGTTTTCGACCCCGGAGGACGACATGACCGACCGCCCGCCCCTGCCGCCGTTCACCCGCGAGAGCGCCGCACGGAAGGTGCAGGCCGCCGAGGATGCCTGGAACACCCGCGACCCGCGCAAGGTGGCCCTCGCCTATTCGGAGGACTCCGTCTGGCGCAACCGCGGCACCTTCGTCACCGGCCGCGCCGAGATCGTCGAGTTCCTCACCGCCAAGTGGGCGCGCGAGCGGGAGTACGCCCTGCGCAAGGACCTGTGGGCCTTCGACGGCGACCGCATCGCGGTCCGCTTCCAGTACGAGTGCCAGGACGCCGAGGGCCGCTGGTGGCGCTCGTACGGCAACGAGTTGTGGGAGTTCGACGAGCACGGGCTGATGACCCGGCGCGAGGCGAGCATCAACGACGTGCCGATCGAGGAGAAGGACCGCCGGATCTTCGGCCCGCGTCCCGAGAACGAGCGCGGGCTCACCTTCCCGCTGCGATAGGCCCGTTGAAGAGGCTGAGTAGGGTTCCCGGGTGACCCAACAGGCCAGGAAGCCCTTCCTCTACGTCGTCGTCTGCGCGGCAGGGATCGCCGCGGACGTCAGCAAGCTCGTCACCGCCGCGCAGGAGCGGGGCCGGGAGGTCGGCGTCATCGCGACGCCGGTCGCCATGAACGGCTTCTTCGACACCGCCGCCGTCGCGGCCCTGACCGGCCGTCCGATCCGCTCGGCCTGGCGCACGCCCGCCGACCCGCGTCCCTTCCCGCCGCCGGACGCCGTCGTCGTCGCCCCGGCCACCTTCAACACGATCAACAAGTGGGCCGCCGGCATCGCCGACACCCTCGCCCTGGGCACTCTGTGCGAGGCGTCCGGTCTCGGCGTCCCCGTCGCCGTGCTCCCCTGCGTCGCCGACGCGCTCGTCGCCCATCCCGCGTACGCGGACAGTCTGATACGGCTGCGGGGGATGGGCGTGCGCTTCGGGGACCCGTACTCCGGCGAGGCGGGAGAGGACGGCGGGCGGCCGGAGTTCGGCTGGGAGCGGGCGCTGGATCTGCTCGATCGCGGCTAGCGGCGGCCCGGTGACGAGAACCCGTGGGGCGTCGCCGACGGAACCGGCGTCGAGCGTGCCCGACCACGTACGCTCCCCCTGGTACCCCACCCCGAAGGCAGGAGCAGCAACGATGCAGTACGTGAAGCTCGGTTCGACGGGCCTGGACGTGTCGCGGATCTGTCTGGGCTGCATGACCTACGGGCTCCCTGATCGCGGCACGCACGAGTGGACCCTCGACGAGGAGGCGTCGCGGCCGCTGATCCGGCAGGCGCTGGACGCGGGGATCAACTTCTTCGACACCGCCAACGTCTACTCCGACGGCACCAGCGAGGAGATCGTCGGCAAGGCGCTGCGCGATTTCGCCCGCCGGGACGAGATCGTGCTCGCGACGAAGGTCAACGGCCGCATGCGGCCCGGTGCGAACGGCGCCGGGCTCTCCCGCAAGGCCATCATGACCGAGATCGACCACAGCCTCGCCCGCCTCGGCACCGACTACGTCGACCTCTACCAGATCCACCGCTTCGACCCGCACACCCCGGTCGAGGAGACGATGGAGGCGCTGCACGACCTGGTCAAGGCGGGCAAGGTGCGTTACATCGGGGCGAGTTCGATGTACGCCTGGCAGTTCTCCAAGATGCAGCACACGGCCGAGCGGCACGGCTGGACCAGGTTCGTCTCGATGCAGAACTACTACAACCTGCTCTACCGCGAGGAGGAGCGCGAGATGCTGCCGCTCTGCGCCGACCAGGGCGTCGGCGTACTGCCGTGGAGCCCGTTGGCGCGCGGCCGGCTCACCCGGGACTGGGGCACGGTCACCGACCGCAGCGCGACCGACAACTTCGGCAGCCGGCTCTACGTCGACAGCGACCGGGTCGTCGTCGAGGCCGTCACCCGCGTGGCGAGCGAACGCGGCGTTCCACGTGCCCAGGTCGCCCTCGCATGGGTGCTGCGCCAGGACACGGTGACGGCCCCCATCATCGGCGCCGCCAAGCCGCAGCACCTCGAGGACGCGGCCGCCGCGGTCGAACTGGAGCTCACCGAGAAGGAGTTGGAGGAGCTCCAGCAGCCGTACGCGCCGCATCCGGTGATCGGTCACTGACGACTCGGTCACCGGCCAGGGCCGCCTTCGCAGGCCCTAGTGGGGCCCGTACGGCGAGAACTCGCTGCCGCACGGGCCCGCCCCCTCGCTTTCCGCCAACGGCACACGGTCTCCGCTCATCGACAGAGTCCGGTAGTGCTCACCGATCCGCTCGGCCGAACGCCCCACATAGTGGCCGATGAACGAACGGCGGAACCGGTCGTGTGTGCGGTTGGGCTGCGAACCGTGCACCAGGCTGCCGTTGAAGAACAGAACGTCCCCCGGCCTCATGTCGACGGGCACGGCCTCCAGACCGGGCGGCGGCGGGACGTACTCCCGGGCGAAGGACACCTCGGCGTCCGCCGTCTCCGGGCAGAACACATCCATCTCGTGCGTGCCGGGGACGACTTCGAGCCCGCCGTTGTCCCGGTCGATCACATCGCAGGCGATCCACGCCGCCACACACGTGCCCGGCTCGACCCGCAGATAGAAGTTGTCCTGGTGCAGCGCCTGCCCCCGGGCGCCCGGCGGCTTGAAGTAGAACATGCTCTGCGCCGCCAGCACCTCCTCCCCGAGCAGCACCTCCAGCACAGCGCGCAGCCGCGCGTCGAGCAGCACCCGCAGTGACAGCTCGTCGATCTCGTGCGGGTGCATCACCCTCGGATACGCCCGCAGCGGATCGCTGTCGGACGGGTGCGGCTCGAAGTGCCCGGGCACCGGCCCGGCGGCGTGCAGCGCCGCGAACCGGGTGCACAACCGGTCGATCTCGGCGCGGGCGAACAGTCCGCGTACGACCGTGAAGCCGTCCTCGCGGAACCGGCGGAGCCCGGCCTCGGGCAGGATGGGGGCGTCGGGGGCGCCCATGTCCGTGGCTGTCATGCGTCCACTCCTCGGTCAGGTGTCCTCACACGGATAACGCTAGGCCGACGCCCGCCCGAGGGGGATGACTGTGAGTGCTGACGGATTGCCCGAGGCTGCTGCACCCGGTGTCCCCGCACCGCCACCGGGCCTGGTGGTGGTCGGCCACTTCGACCAGCCGCCGGCCTACGCGGTGAGCCGGCCGCGCGGCGCCGACAGCTGGCTGTTCACCTGGACGACCGGCGGACGGGGACGCTTGCGGCACGGGGACTCCGAGGCCCGGGCCGGGGCGGGGGACCTGGTGGTGCTCGCGCCGGGCGTGGCGCACGGCTACGGCGTCGCCCCGGGCGCGCCGCACTGGGCCTTCTGGTGGGTGCACTGCCAGGCCCGCCCCTCCTGGCGGTCCTGGCTGCGCCCGTATGACGCCGGTGAGGGGATGTACGTCGTCACGCCGACGCCGGACGCCGTGCACGGCCGTATCGAGGCGGCGTTTCGCCGGATGCTCGACGATGCCCGCTGGACGGGCACGGAGGCGCCGCCGGTGACGGCGCCTCGGGAGCAGCCGGGGGAGGAGGCGGTCGCCGTGGCCCACGGCACCGCGGCCCGCGAGCTCGCCCTGTGCTCCCTGGAGGAGGTCGTCCTGCTCGCCGCCGGCACCGCGGGCACCGCGCGGACCCAGCCGCCGCGGCCCGGCGTGGACGCCCGGGTGCGCCGCGCACAGGCTCTGATCGCCGCCGATCCGACCGCCCCGCACACCGTCCGCTCGCTCGCCGAGCACGCCGCGCTCTCCCCCTCCCGGTTCGCCCACCTCTTCACCCAGCAGCTGGGCCAGTCCCCGATGCGCGTGCTGCGCGAGGCACGGCTGCGGCACGCCGCCCGGCTGCTGGAGAGCACCGACCTGTCCGTGGAACGCGTCGCGGCCGCCTCAGGGTTCGCCAGCCCGTTTCACTTCAACCGCGTGTTCCGTGATCGGTACGGGAGACCACCGGGCGCCTACCGGGGGAGTGGCCCAATGGTTGGCGCGCGACTTGTGAAGGAGCTGTGAAGGCAGTCGCATCCGTATGACCAGGCAAAAAAGTCGGAGATCACCTGCTCAATGGTTCCTGGCGGGCAGCCCGAAAGGGCGTTGAGTGAATACCGTTTCCAATTGCCCCGTCGATACGCCGCAATGCGTCGGCCGCTTATTGACCGCTCGTCAAATAGTGATCGTCCGGCACGCGATGCGCAAAAACTGGAACCGGTTGTTCTCTGTCCCTGACCTGTGCAAAGGTGTGTCTCGCTCCCCCCGCGCCCGCGCTTCACAAGAGCCGCGTCCGGAGCATACTCATTGGTATGGACCTTCAATGCCGCATGCCCTCCGGAGGAATGCCGCCGTGCGTGACGCAGGCCTGTCGAATTCCCCCAGCGACGCCCGCCTCTTTGATGTGACGGACGCTCAACTGAGCGCCGAACTGAAGAAGTGGACGGGGGCGACGCCGGCGCTGCATCCCGTCGGTGAACTTCTCGACCGGCACTGGGAAGCGGGATTCGCCTACGCACGGCTGTGCACCGCCGACGCCCGGGCCGCGGGAATGCTCACCACCGCGGCATTCACCCGGCTTTTCGGGGAAACGCTGCGACAGACCGGACCGACGGCCGCGTGGCGCCCCCAACTCCTCGTCACCGTGCGGCGTATCGCGGCGGAGTGGGACACGGACCGCAGACGGGATGTGCTCCACCCCGCGCTGCAGTCCGAGGCGGAGGGCGCGGAGCGTGTGGCCGCCCGTCTGCTGCCGCCCGCGAACCGCCGGCTGCTGTCCGGGGCCTTCCAGCGGCTTCCCCAGTCGGCCTGCTGCCTGCTGTGGCACACCGAGGTCGAGGCCGAACCGCTCGCCGTACCGGCAGGACTGCTCGGACTCGACGCGGAGTCCGCCCGCGTCGAACTGGGCCGCGCCCACGAGCGGTTGCGCGAGGAGTGCCTCCAGGTCCACCGTGAGCTGGCCCCCGAGCACGAGTGCCGGCAGTACCTGCGGATGCTGGATGTGACGTACCGGCGCGGCGGCGTCGACGTCGACCCCGACCTGCGCGGCCACCTCGACCGCTGCGAGCACTGCAGCGACGCCGCCGGCCAGCTCGCCTTCTTCAACGAAGGACTCGGCGCCGCACTCGCGGAGGCGGTGCTCGGCTGGGGTGCGCGGGACTATCTGGAGTCGAGAGCGACACGGGCCGAGGCACCGGCCGCGCCGGACCCGGCCGCGGCACCGCCGATCGTCGGCGAGTCGTTCTTCGCGGACGGCGCCAACGCTTTCGCGCCGCCGGGAGATGCCGCTGCCGCCCCGGGAAGTACTGCCGCCTCCCCGGTGAATTCCCGTGCCTCTGCGGGCCGAAGGCGCCGTGCCCCTGCCGCAGAGGGCTTCGCAGCAGAGAGCTTCGCAGCAGAGAGCTTCGCAGCAGAGGGCTTCGCCGCAGAGAGCTTCGCCCCCGGCGGTGAGCCGCCGGCCCCTGTCGGAGAGACATCGGCCTTCCAGGGGCGGCCCGGCGATCCCGCCGGTGAGCCCGTCACAGCGGCTGGTGCCCCCTTCGCCTCTGCGGGCGAGTCCTTCACCGCCCCGGACATGGCCTCCTCCCCAGCGGAGGCCGGCCCGCGAACCACCCGCAGGGCCGCCCGCAGGACGGCTCCGAAAACCGACCCCGCCACCGCCACGCCTTCCGCCGCCACCCGTACCTGCACCGGTCGCGTGGCCCTCAAGGCCGCCCGCCGCGCCGCCCGCCGCCGCAACCTCACCGCGGCCGTCGCCACCGTCAGCGCCCTCGTCGTCCTCCCGCTCGTCATCTGGTCCACCAGCGGATCCGAAGACGGTTCCGCTCCGGCAGCGAACGACCGGCCCACCGAGACGCCGGGCCCCGGCACGGGCTCCGCCACCAGCAACCCCTCCTGGGCGGGCGCCGCCGAGGCCGCGAAGGGCGAGCTGCAAGGCCGGCTGTACAACATCGGGTCCGGCCTCTGCGTCGGCGTCGTCGGCGGGAAGGCCGTCAAGAACGCGGAGACCGAACTCACCAGATGCTCCTCGGCCCAGGCCGGTCAGCAGTGGTCGTACGAGACCGACGGACTGGTGCGCAGCGGCGCGAACCCCGATCTCTGCCTCGACTCCCATCTCGGCTACTCGGTCCGGCTGGCCCCCTGCACGGGTGCCGGCGACTCCGCGACGAAGAACGTCCGTTACGACTTCACGCTCCAGGGCACCCTGGTCCCGCGCTTCAACCAGGACCTCGCCCTGAGTCCCGCCGCCACCGACGGATCGGGCGCGCTGGTCCTCAAGACCCGCGAGGACGACAGCGACGCCCAGCACTGGGTGGTCGACACGTCGAAGCCGGAGCTCCAGCTGGAGGTGGTCAACTGGGATTCGGAGGCCGAGAGGGTGAAGACGGCCGACCCGACCCCGACCTCCACCCCCGGGCCGGCGAAGTCACCGACGCCGGAGCCGACCCCGTCCGCGACCACGACGGCATCACAGCCGACGGCCACGAGCCCGACCCCGACCGACGCGTCCTGCTACTCCTACCCGTACTCCTGCTCGTCGGACGGCCAGAACGGCTGGTCCGGCGGCGGATACGGGGGGTATGGCGGCTACGGGGGGTATGGCGGATACGACGGCTACGGCGGGTATGGCGGCCACGGCGGTGGCGGCCGCCGCTGAACGCAAGCCGACTGATCAGCCGCCGGTCCCCGGCTGAAGCACCGTCAGTCGCACCGAGGACTCGTTCCCGGCCACGGGCACCTCACCGGCCGTCCACGCCACCTCGATCGACTCCCGTTCGTCGGGCGGTGTCACGAGCAGCGCAGTCGGCAGGGCCGTACGGGCCCCGCTGATCTCGGGGCTGGCGAAGGACAGCCCCGCCCAGGCGCTCTGTCCGGGGGCCAGCGTGACCGACGTCGGCGTGTCGGGGGAGCGCTTCGGGTCCGGGCCGAGCTGCTTGCCGGACGCGTCCACGAAGGCGGCACCGGGGTAGCCGCGGACCGTGCAGGTGCGTTCGGCCGTATTGGTCAGCACGATCGGGAAGTTGCGCTGTCCGGCCCCCGGACTGGGTCGGCCGATCTTTGCGCGCAGCTCCGGAGTGTGGCAGCGCGGGGCGGCGGCGCCCGACTGGGTCACGGGGCTGCCGGTGTCGGCCGTGCCTGGTGCGGTCGTGGCAGGTCCGGTCGTGCCTGGCCCGGTCGTGGGGCTCCCGGTCCCTGCCGTGGGCGCGCCGGTCGTTCGGTCGCTCGTGCCGGCCGGTGTCTGTGCGCTGCCCGTGGAGTCGGCGCCGTTGGCGCAGCCGGCCAGCAGGCTCACCAGCGCGACGGCACTCACGACGGGAATCGCTCGGTTCAAGGGGTGGAGTGTCCGTGCACGTCCCATGTCTGTCACGCCTCCCCGCTTTCCGGCCGAGTAGTCACCCGGCGTCAAGGAGTCACCCCTCGCCGAGGAGTCCGATCTCCGCCCAGATCGTCTTGCCGTCCGGCGTGTGCCGGCTGCCCCAGCGCTGGGTCAGCTGAGCGACCAGCAGCAGGCCGCGGCCACCCTCGTCGAACGTCTTGGCGCGGCGCAGATGCGGTGCCGTGTGGCTGGTGTCGGACACCTCGCAGATGAGCGTGCGTGCGTCATGGATCAGCCGGAGCCGAATGGGTTGGATGCCGTAGCGGATTGCGTTCGTCACCAGCTCGCTCACCACCAGCTCGGCCGTGAATGACGCCTCGCTCAGGTTCCAGACGTCGAGCTGCTCCAGCACCTGCTTGCGGATGGGCGCGACGAGTGCCGGGTCCGCCGGGATGTCCCAGGTCGCGACCCGGGAGGCGGGCAGCCCCTGAGTGCGGGCCAGCAGCAGGGCCACGTCGTCCGCGACGCCGCCCGCCGGGAGCAGGGCGCCCAGGACGCGGTCGCAGGTCTCTTCCAGGGAGTCGGAGGAGACCGCCAGCGCTTCGCACAGGAGCGAGTGGCTGGCGTCGACATCACGCGCCCGGGTCTCGATCAGGCCGTCGGTGTAGAAGGACAGCACTGTGCCCTCGCGCAGTTCGATCTCGGTGGACTCGAACGGCAGCCCGCCCAGACCCAGCGGCGGCCCCGCGGGCAGCTCGATCTCCCGCGGCTCGCCGCCGGGCGGGACCATGACGGGCGACGGGTGCCCGGCCCGGGCCAGTGTGCAGCGCCGGGAGACCGGGTCGTACACGGCGTACAGGCAGGTGGCGCCGACGTCACCGGAGCTGCCCTCGGTGCCTGCCTCGTCGGACAGCCGTACGACCAGGTCGTCGAGGTGGGTCAGCAGCTCGTCGGGCGCGAGGTCGATGTCGGCCAGGGTGCGCACGGCGGTGCGCAGCCGGCCCATGGTGGCCGAGGCCTGGATGCCGTGACCCACCACGTCCCCGACGACCATCGCCACCCGCATCCCCGACAGCGGAATCACGTCGAACCAGTCGCCGCCCACTCCGGAGCGCGCTGCCGGGAGATAGCGCGAGGCCGCTTCGAGGGCCGCCGTGCGCGGCAGGGACCGGGGCAGCAGGCTGCGCTGCAGGGCGAGGGCGGTCTCGCGTTCGCGGGAGTAGCGGCGGGCGTTGTCGATGCAGACGGCCGCGCGTGCCGTGACCTCCTCGGCCAGCAGCACGTCGTCGGGCGTGAACGGCCCGGGGTTCTTGAACCGGCTGAGCACGGCGACCCCGAGGGTGGTCCCGCGGGCCTGGATCGGTACGGCCATGGTGGTGTGGATGCCGTACGCCTTGATGCGCTCGGCGCGTTCGGGGTCCCAGGAGAGCCATCGCGTGAGGTCGTCGGTCGATGTCGAAGCCACGATGGTGTGGCCCGCCAGCAATGCGTCCGCCTGGGGCGACGGGGTGGGATACACATCGACATGGCCCGGCTTGACCACGGCTTCGGGGTTGCCCGTGTTGACGGACCGGTGGGCGGCGCGGCGCAGGCCGACCGGGGCGGTGGGCCGAGCGGTGGGTGATTCGCCCCCGTGCTCCGGCGGGTCCAGCAGATCGACGCTGACGAAGTCGGCGAGCGCGGGGACGCAGATGTCCGCCAGCTCTTGGGCCGTGCGTGTGACGTCGAGGGTGGTGCCGATGCGGACGCTGGCCTCGTTGACCAGCTGCAGTCGCTCCTGGGCCATGTACTGCTCGGTGAAGTCGTGCGCGGCGACGGACACGCCGCGCACCCGCCCCTTGGCGTCGGTGATCGGGGCCATGCGCGCCAGCCAGGCATGTGTCCGGTCACCGCCGACCGGGACGTACGTCCTTACGTCGGTGCCCTCTCCCGTGGTGAGCACGCGCAGGAGGTGTCGCTCCATGTCGTAGCTCTGGCGTCTGCCGGTCAGCTCGGGCGCCCGCAGCCCTCGCACATGCTCCTCGGAGAGCTGGAGGACCTCCGCCATGACGGGGTTGATCCTGCGTAGCCGGAGCCGCTCGTCGTAGACCGCGATGGCGCAGGGTGACTCGAGGAGCCCGACATGGGCCAGGGGATCGTCCGGCGGACGTGGGCCCTGCCCTTCGAGCGGCGTCACCACGAGCCAGCGAAAGGGGCCGCCACGCTCCGGGCGTACACGATGGGCGAGCACCCACACGGACAGCGTGCCGCCATCGCGATGGCGCAGGGTGAGAATGCCGTCCCAGCGGTCGCCCGGCGGGGCGCCGCTCCCCTGCCCGTCGGCCAGCAGCTCCGCGGCCGGGCGGCCCACGACCTCGGCGGCCCGGTGGCCCAGCAGCCGCTCGGCACCGGCGCCCCACTCGACGAGCACACCGTCGTCGCCGATGACCGCCCGGGCCGTCGCGGCCTCGTCGAACGGATACTCCGGGCTCATGCTCGCCACTCCAACGCGCACACTCACGGTGAACAAGCGTGTCAGCTGGGCTCCAGCCTAGTGCGTCGGCGACTCGCCCGTACCGGAACAATCGTGCGCGCCCTCGACCGCTCGGCCTTGCGTCCCGTCAGGATCTGGGCCACTGCCCCGGGTGCCACGGGCCGAGGCGGTGAGCGGTCAGGACAGGAATCGGTCCCGCCAGTTCCCGTCCGAACCGTTGACGGGGTGTCATGTCGCGAACAAGCATGGCAGCGTCCGCCTCTGGGAGCGCTCCCACCCTGAGCGTCACCCGTACCTCCCCCGAGGAGCCCAGACGTGAAACGACGCAGAACCACCCTGTTGTCCCTGACCGCCCTGCTGGCGGCGGGACTCACCGCACTCCCGTCCGCACCGGCCGGCGCCGATGAGGTCGAGCAGCTCAAGAACGGCACCTTCGAGACCACCACCGAGCCGTGGTGGACGAGCAGCAACGTCACCGCGGGCCTGTCCGACGGGCAGCTCTGCGCCGACGTGCCCGGCGGCACCGCCAACCCCTGGGACGCGGCCGTCGGACAGAACGACATCGCCCTGGTGAAGGGGCAGTCGTACCGTTTCTCCTTCACCGCGAAGGGCTCTCCCGAGGGGCATGCCGTGCGGGCGATCGTCGGTCTGTCGGCGGCGCCGTACGACACCTACTTCGAGGTGACGCCGCAGCTGAGCGTCTCCGGGAACTCCTACGCGTACACCTTCACCTCGCCCGTCGACACCCCGCAGGGCCAGGTCGCCTTCCAGCTCGGCGGCAGTGCGGACGCGTGGCGCTTCTGCATGGACGACGCGTCGCTGCTGGGGGGTGTCCCGCCGGAGGTGTACGAGCCGGACACCGGGCCCCGGGTGCGGGTGAACCAGGTCGCCTATCTGCCCGCCGGACCGAAGAACGCCACGCTGGTCACCGACGCGACCGGGAAGCTGCCCTGGCAGCTCAAGAACGCCTCCGGTGCTGTCGTCGCCCACGGCTGGACCGTGCCGCGCGGCACCGACGCGTCCTCCGCGCAGAACGTCCACTCCATCGACTTCGGCGCCTACCGCAAGCAGGGTGAGGACTTCACGCTCGTCGCCGACGGGGAGACGAGCCGCCCCTTCGGCATCGGCACGGCCGCCTACGACCGGCTGCGCCTGGACGCGGTGAAGTACTACTACACGCAGCGCAGCGGCATCGCGATCCGCGACGATCTGCGTCCGGGCTACGCCCGCGCCGCCGGACATGTCGACGTCGCGCCCAACCAGGGCGACGGCAACGTGCCCTGCCAGCCGGGCGTCTGCGACTACCGGCTCGACGTCACCGGTGGCTGGTACGACGCCGGCGACCACGGCAAGTACGTCGTCAACGGCGGCATCTCCGTGTGGGAGCTGCTGAGCACGTACGAACGCGAACGGCTGGCCCGCACCGGGGAGCCGAAGAAGCTGGGCGACGGCACGCTCGCCATCCCGGAGAGCGGCAACAAGGTGCCGGACATCCTCGACGAGGTCCGCTGGGAGCTGGAGTTCCTGCTGAAGATGCAGGTGCCCGCGGGGCAGCCGCTGGCCGGCATGGCGCACCACAAGATCCACGACGAGCAGTGGACGGGCCTGCCGCTGCTGCCGAGTGCCGATCCGCAGAAGCGGGAGCTGCATCCGCCGTCCACCGCGGCGACCCTGAACCTGGCGGCGACGGCCGCGCAGGCGGCGCGCCTGTACCGGCCGTACGACAAGGAGTTCGCGGCGAAGACCCTGGCGGCCGCTCGGAAGGCGTGGTCGGCGGCGCTCGCGCATCCCGACCGGTACGCCTCCGAGAGTGACGGCATCGGCGGCGGCACCTACGCCGACGGCAACGTCACCGACGAGTTCTACTGGGCGGCGGCCGAGCTGTATCTCAGCACCGGTGAGCGGGAGTTCGCGGACCACGTCATCAACTCCCCGGTGCACACGGCCGACATCTTCGGCCCGCTCGGCTACGACTGGGCCAGGACGGCGGCAGCGGCCCGGCTCGACCTCGCGACCGTGCCGAGCAGGCTGCCCGGGAGGGACAAGGTGCGCCAGTCCGTGCTCAAGGGAGCGGACCGCTATCTGGCCACCCTGAAGTCACAGGCGTACGGCATGCCCTACGACCCGCCCGAGAACCTCTACGACTGGGGATCCAACCACCAGATCCTGCACAACGCCGTCGTCGTCGCGACCGCCTACGACATCACGGGTGACTCGAAGTACCGCGACGGCGCCGTGCAGAGCATGGACTATCTGTTCGGCCGCAACGCGTTGAACATCTCGTACGTGACCGGCTACGGCGAGGTCAACTCCCGTAACCAGCACGCCCGTTGGTACGCCCGTCAGCTCGACCCGAGCCAGCCGAACCCGCCGGTCGGCACACTCGCAGGCGGGCCGAACTCGAGCATCCAGGACCCCTACGCACAGAGCAGACTCCAGGGCTGCGTCGGTCAGTTCTGCTACATCGACGACATCCAGTCCTGGTCCACGAACGAGCACACGATCAACTGGAACTCCGCCCTGGCCCGGATGGCCTCCTTCGTGGCCGGCCAGGCCTAGACCGACGCGAGAGCCGTGAGCCCGCCGCCGCACCTCGCGGCGGCGGGCTCACGGCAGTGGCCGGCGGCTGTTACCGGGTGATGTTCTTGATCGGGAGTTCCTTGGTCACGCCGGACATGTAGTAGTCCTTGGGCGCCGAGAAGAGCACGAACTCGTTGTCGTAGCCGCGGACCGTGGTGTTGATCGTGAAGTTGCCGTCGGCGTCCGTGGTGGCCTGCGCGTTGTACTCGGTCTCGAAGTACTGCCGCAGGAACACCCGGGTGCCCTCGACCGGGCCGTGCCCGGCGGGCCAGGCGACCTTGCCGGTGACGGTCAGGCGCGTACCGGCGTGCACGATGATGTTGCTGACCCGGTAGGACAGGGAGCTCGCGACGGGCTGGACGCTCACCTCCGCGTCCGCGAACGCCATCTGGCCGTCGGTGGGGTTGTCCGTGTCGTACATGGCACGGAACATCACCTCGTGGCGGGGGTTGAGGTAGGGGCTCGGCCGGCCGTCCCAGCGGTCCGCGGGCACGTCCTCCAGCTTGAAGCGCCCCTCGGAGTCCGTACGGACGGTGCCCAGGCTGCGGGTCTCCCATTCCGTCGGGTCGATGGGGTCGCCCCACGGGTTCCAGGTCCTGAACAGTACGGACTGCTCGAGCTGGACCGGGTGGTTCGCGGCGGGCGTCCCGTCCGGACCGGTCAGGGTCCCGGTCAGGTCGACCGTGCGGTGGTCGAAGTCGGTGGTGTCGGTGCTGGTGGTGAGGGTCACCGTGTAGTCCCGGTCCGCCGAGTGGGCGGACGGTACGACCACCGCGCTCGCAAGCACGGTGAGGGCCGCCACGGCGATCGGTCGAGCGGCCAGTAAGCGCATACGCACGTGAACTCCGTTGTGGTGAGGCGTGATGTCGTGCCGGGAGCATGCGGGGGTGTGTGCCGGCATGGGTGTGACACCCGGGACATCACCGGAGGTTGTATGGCATTTCAGATATACATCGCCGGTAAACCCGGAGTTCGGTGGCAGGTCACCTACTGGTTCCTTCGCGGCTCGTGCTCCACGAGTTGGCCAGGCCGCTCGTGGGCGGTCAGCGTGTGCAGTGCGGCCTGGTCCAGTGGCTGGTGCACCTCGACGTACTCGCCGTGCGGGAGCCGCTTGATCACGCCGGTCTCCCGGCCATGCAACACCCGTTCCCGGTCCTGGAGTTGCAGCCCCAGGCAGATGCGCCGGGAGACGATGAACACGAGTACCGGGACGGTCAGCGCCGCGATCCGGATCGCCCAGGTCACCGCGTTGATCGACAGATGGAGCCGGGTCGCCACGATGTCGTTGCCGCCGCCGGCCAGGAGGATCAGATAGAGGCTGATCCAGGCCGCGCCGATGCCCGTGCGGACGGGGCGGTTGCGGGGGCGGTCGAGGAGGTGGTGCTCGCGCTTGTCGCCGCTGATCCACGCCTCCAGGAAGGGATACACGCCGATGAACACGAGCAGCAGGGGGAAGACCACGACCGGGATCAGCACGCCGAGGACGAGCGTGTGGCCCCACAAAGTGATCTCCCAGCCCGGCATGATGCGGACCAGCCCCTCGGCGAAGCCCAGGTACCAGTCGGGCTGCGCGCCGGTGGAGACCTGGTCCGCGCGGTAGGGGCCGTACGACCAGACCGGGTTGATCGACGCCACCGCCGCGATCACGGTGAGAGCACCGAAGACCAGGAAGAAGAAGCCGCCCGCCTTCGCCAGGTACACCGGCATGAACGGGGCGCCGACGACGTTGCGTTCGGTGCGCCCGGGACCCGCGAACTGCGTGTGCTTGTGGTACACGACCAGCAGGACGTGCGCCACGACCAGCGCCGCCATGATGCCGGGGATCACGAGGATGTGCAGCGAGTAGAACCGGGCCACGATGTCATGGCCCGGGAACTCCCCGCCGAACAGGAACATCGACAGATACGTCCCGACGATCGGCACGGACAACAGCGCCCCGTTCACGAACCGCAGCCCCGTCCCCGACAGCAGGTCGTCCGGCAGCGAATAGCCGAACAGGCCCTCGAACAGGCCCAGGAACAGCAGGCTCCAGCCGAACAGCCAGTTGATCTCCCGCGGCTTGCGGAACGACCCCGTGAAGAAGTGCCGCATCATGTGCGTGAGCATCCCGGCGACGAAGACCAGCGCCGCCCAGTGGTGCAGCTGCCGCATCAGCAGCCCGCCCCGCACGTCGAAGCTGATGTCCAGCGTGGACGCGTACGCCTCGGACATGCGGACGCCGTTCAGCGGCAGGTAACTGCCGTGGTACGTCACCTCGTTCATCGACGGATGGAAGAAGAGGGTGAGGTACACGCCCGTCAGGATCAGGACGACGAAGCTGTAGAGGCAGATCTCACCGAGCAGGAAGGACCAGTGGTCCGGGAAGACCTTGCGCAGGTACTTCCGGCCGAGCGAGTGGATGCCGAGCCGCCCGTCGAACCAGTCCGCCACCCGCTCGCCCCTGCCGGGCAGCTCCCGGGCGCTCACGCGTCCTCCCGGTGCACATGCGTCAGCTTGTCGGGGTTGCTCACCACGTAGACGCCGGACACCCGGTCGCCGTCGGGTGTGAGATCCAGGACCAGGACGGCGTACGGCTCCTCGCCCTCGAACAGCACCACCGCGTCGTCGCCGTTGACGCGCCGGTAGCGCAGCTCCAGGCTGCCGCCCCCACCGCCCCGGCGCGCATACGAGCCGAACAGCCGGACCGCCTTGTCCCGGCCGTGCACCGGACGCAGCCCCGCCGGCTTCCGCTTGCCGCCCGCGTCCGTCCACACCGTCACGTCCGGCGCGAGGATCTCCATCAGCGCGGCGAGGTCCCCGCCCACCGCGGCCCGCACGAACCGTTCCGTCGCCTCCCGTCGCACCCGTGGATGCGCCTCGTACAGCGGCCGCCGCGCATGCACGTGCCCTCGCGCCCGATGGGCCAGCTGCCGTACGGCCGCCGGGCTGCGGTCGATGATCTGCGCGATCTCCGTGTGCGGGTATCCGAACACCTCGTGCAGCACGAACACCGCGCGTTCCAGCGGTGTCAGCGACTCCAGGACGACCAGCATCGCCAGCGACACGGACTCGGTGCGCAGGGCAGGATCGTCGGCGCCGTCCTCCTCGCCTGCCGCGACCAGCGGCTCGGGCAGCCACGAGCCGACGTACGTCTCCTGGCGGCGGCTGATCGCCGCCCGCCGCGTCAGCGCGTGGTTGACGGCGATCCGCACGAGGTACGCCCGCGGATTGTCGACCCCGTCGAGCGGCGAGCCCTCGTTGCGCGCCGTCCACGACAGCCAGGTCTCCTGCAGCACGTCCTCGGTGTCGGCGACGCTGCCGAGCATGTTGTAGACGACGCCGAACATCAGCTCGCGATGCTCGACGAAGACGCCGGTCGCGTCGTCGGTGACGGGTACGGGGGTGTCGGACATACGTGGGCCTCCCAGTGCGCGCTCACTACTGCGAGGTCCGGCGGGGGCCGGAATGTGACATCCCACGGTCGAATGTGACCCAGGTCTCGGTCGCGTGGCGGGCAGCGCGTAACGGACCGGGGGTTCCACCCCTGCCTGGTACCGGCGTAGATCACACCTGACCTGCGGGAATTTACGGGTAAGTACCCGAGCGGTACCGTGAACGCATGCCAGCTCTCAATGTGGAGTTCAGCGACCGCGAGCTAGAGGACCTGCGGCAGATCGCCAAGGAACGCGGTACGTCGATGAAGGCGCTCGTGCGGGAGGCCGCCGCGGCCGACATAGCGCGGCACCGGGCGCTGCAGGAGGGCGCCGAGGCCTTCCGCCGGTTCTTCGCGTCGCACGCCGACGAATTCGCGGCCGCCTTCCCCGACGACGAACCGTCCGCCAAGGGCGCGGGACGGGCCGCCTGAGCGATGGCACCCGTCATTCATATCGACGTGCCCTGGCTGCTCCAGCGGCACGAAGAGGTCCTGCCGGACCAGCCCACGGTCAACGACTTCTCCGCGCTGGTCGCCGCCGTCGCCCGCCATCGCGTGGATCCGCCCCGCCTGGGCGTCGACTCAGACCCGGCCTGGCGGGCCGCGGCCCTGCTGCACACCCTCGCCCTGCTCAAGCCGCTTCCCTCGGCCAACGCCCGCTTCGCCTGTGCGTCCGCGGTGGCCTACATGTTCGTCAGCGGCGTCGGCATCGACCCGCCCTACGGCGCCCTGGTGGACCTCGCGCGTGACCTGATCTCCGGCAAGGCCGACGTGTACGGCGCCGCCGACCGGCTGCGCTCCTGGCAGATCTGAGGCCGGCCGGTCCCCGTTCTCCCCGCCGCCGGGGGCCGCCGACCGAGGGCGGGGAGAACGGGGTCGGCGGCCCCGTGGCGCACAGGAGAGCCTCCCCCAGGTCGCGGCTTCGCTCGAACCGGGGGACCCCCACCCCGCGCGGGGCCTTCCGAGAGGGCCGCTCCCAGTGGACTACGCCGGCGTGCGCGCCGGGGAGCGCGCGTGGTGCTCCGGCGCGTGCAGGAGATTCACACGGGGCGCATGGAATGTCGAAAGCTCACGCAGGTGCGGCCAGTTGCCGATGTTTCTGACTTTCTTTCAAAGGGGCGGATGTTGCCCGAGTGCCTTGTTGGCCATCCGTGCGCTGTGCAAGGGTGAACCACCCGTGGGGGTGGAAAAGGCCGGGGCTCATACGTTCCGTGGGGAACCGGAGCGGGTGGGCTCTGGTGAATTCCCGCTCCTCGCGCAGGTGCCGAAGAGGTACACACCAAGTCGCTCGGTCCTTTTCGGCGATCAGAACTTCTCAGTCATGAGCGTGGGAAGGAATCCGTTCAGTGCCCACCCCCCACCCCCCTCGCCCTCCTTACCCGCCGCCCGGCGGGGTTCCGGAGGAATCCGACGAAGGTCTCGCCGGCCGGCTCCGGGGCCGTCCGGACGGCGAGGCCGCACCCTTGGTCGCGCTGCTGATGGCGCGGCACTGGCAACCGGCCCACGAGTACGCGGTGATCTGCCTCGCCTCCCCGGGCACCACCGCCGACATGGTCACCGCCGCCGCCTTCCACCAGGTTCTCGACCGCCTGGCGCTGGGTGAGCCGGCCACCGCACTGCGACCTCGGCTCCTCGTCGCCGTCCGGGACGTGGTGCGGCAGTGGTCGGCCGACGAGCGAATAGCGAGCGTTCTGCCGGCGCTGGGGAAACCCGCCGGCGGC
This sequence comes from Streptomyces sp. NPDC012935, assembly GCF_042900345.1. Lineage (NCBI taxonomy): Bacteria > Bacillati > Actinomycetota > Actinomycetes > Kitasatosporales > Streptomycetaceae > Streptomyces > Streptomyces sp. NPDC012935. The sequence continues at coordinate 51,276 of NZ_JBIBBC010000001.1, read as the reverse complement.
CGCGGTATGCGTACCGCGAAGTCCATGACGCCCGAAAATCGCAAGCTCGCCGATCGGTCATTCCAGGCACTTCCGGGACTTGCCCGATGTCTGCTCTGGCATAGCGAGGTGGAGGCCGAGCCGGTAAGCGTGCCCGCCGGTCTGTTGGGCATGGATACCGTTACCGCCTCGGCCGCGCTCGAACAGGCGCGTGATAAATTCCGCGAAGGTTGTGTACATGCTCATCGAGAACTCGCGCCGACGAAGGATTGCCGGTTCTACAACCGCCTCCTCGACGTCCCGATTCGCCGGGGCGGGGCCTTGCTGCCGGATGTCCAGCAGCATCTGGCGGAGTGCCGCTACTGCCGTAACGCGGCCGAACAACTGAGCCATTTCGAGGGCGGGCTGGGCGTACTCATCGCCGAGGCGGTGCTCGGCTGGGGCGCGCGCCGCTATCTCGACACCAGACCGGGGCGCGCCAAGTCCGACGGACCCCGCGCACGCGGCTCCGCCCGGCACGGCGCCGGACGACGGGGTCTCCTGTCGCGGATCCCCGCGCAGGTGCGCAGGCCGCCCGGTGGACCGCGTGCCTCGCGGACGCTGCTCACGGGAGTGGGCCTGGCCTCTGCCGGGCTGATCGCGATCATGCTCGCCGCGGGTCTGCTGTCCGACGACGACGGGGTCGACCCGGCCGCCTCTGCCACCGGCGGCGGCACCGCATCCCCGCCGCCCCCGACCGTGTCCTCCGCGCCGCCCGGCACGGCCCAACTCCCCAACGCCCCGCGGCAGACCAGGTTGCGCAACGCCGACGCCGACCTGTGCCTCGACATCCGGGGTGAGCCGAAGGAGGGGGCCGGGACCAGGTTGGCCGACTGCTCGGCCGACGACACCCAGCAGTGGACGTACGAGAAGGACGGCCGGCTGCGCAGCGTGGCGGACCCCGACCTGTGCCTGGACTCTCACGTGGACGCCGGCGTGGTGATCCTCGGCAAGTGCGCCGACGAGGATTCCGAGCGGGCCGACGACGTGCGCTACGACCTCACCGTCCGGGGCGAGTTGCTGCCCCGCTGGGACGAGCAGCTCGCCCTCGCGGCCACGACGGCGGACGACGGCGCCGAGATCGTCGTCAAGGTCCGCGAGGGTACCGGCGCCCAGCGCTGGCTCACCGATCCGGCGACATCGGCGAGCCCCGGATCGCTGTCGGGCGAGCAGGCCGGGACGCCTGCGGCGCGGTCGGTGCGCATGGGGGAGGAGAAGGCGTAGACACCTGGGGGCGGCCCCGAGCCCCCAGGTGCCCGCGAGGCCGGCCTAGTTCACGACATCCCGCGGTGTGCCGCCCGAGAGGAAGTCCGTCACGTTCTGGACGGCGGCCAGGGCGATGCGGATGAGGGTTTCGCGGGTGACGCCGCCGACGTGGGGGGAGAGCACCACGTTCGGGGCGCGGAGCAGGCGCAGGGCCGGGGTGGGCGGTTCGGGGTCGAAGACGTCGATGCCCGCTCCGGCCACGGCGCCCTTCTCCAGCGCGTCCGCGAGGGCGTCCTGGTCGATCAGGGCGCCCCGCGCGGTGTTGATCACGAACGCCGTCGGTTTGAGAAGCGCCAGCCGCTCGGCGTTCAGCAGGAGCCGGGTCTCGGCGGTGAGCGGGGTGTGCAGGGAGACGTAGTCGGAGGTGCTCAGCAGTTCGGCGAGCGGGACGTGGCGAGCGCCGCCGAACTCGGCCTCCGTCTCGGGCGGCAGTCGGCGGCGTCCGGCGTAGACCACGCTCATGTCGAACGCGGCGGCGCGGCGCGCGACTTGCCGGCCGATCTGGCCCAGGCCCACGATGCCGAGCGTCTTGCCGGACAGTTCGGTCAGCGAGTGCTGGAGCCGGGGGAGTGCCCAGTCGGCCTCGACGAGCGCGGTGTGGGCGGGCACGATCTGCTTGGCCAGCGCGAGCATGAGGGCGAAGGTCTGCTCGGCCACGTTCTGCGCCTCGGCGCCGCTGGAGCCGATGTTGCACACCCGCACGCTCCGCTCGCGCGCCGCCTCCACGTCGACGTAGTCGAAGCCGTGGCTCGCGCACTGCACGAGCTGCAACTTGGGTGCGGCGGCGAGGTGTTCGCCGGTCACCGGGGCCAGGGCGGTGATGACGACGTGTGCCGAGCGCAGCGCTGCCGGGTCCTCGTCGGCCGCCTCGACGACGGTGACCCTCGCTCCCTCGGGGAAGAGGGTGGCCAGTCCGGCCCCGATGTCCCGCCCGCCCACGTGGGGCGAGATGACGGCGAGGACGTTCTTCGTGAGGGTCATGCGGTTTCCTCGATGAGGTCGGCGGGGCCGATCGTGGCGGGCGTCGCGTGCCCGGACAGGGCGAGGGTGAGGTCGAGTTCGGCCAGCAGACAGCGGATGACGTGCTCGACGCCCGCCTGTCCGTCGAGGCCGAGCCCGTACGCGTACGGCCGTCCGACGAGCACCGCCCGCGCGCCGAGCGCGAGGGCCTTGAAGATGTCGTCGCCGGTGCGCACGCCGCTGTCGAACAACACGGCCAGCCGGTCACCGACTGCCAACACCACCCGGGGAAGAGCGTCGGCCGCCCCGACGGAGCCGGCGACCTGGCGGCCGCCGTGGTTGGAGACGACGACGCCGTCCATCCCGGCGTCGGCCGCCGCGCGGGCGTCGTCCGGATGCACCACGCCCTTCAGGACGATCGGGCCGTCCCAGTTCTCCCGCAGGAACGCCAGGTCCGGCCAGGTCTTCGCAGGGTCCGAGAACATGCCGACGAAGTGCATGACGGCCGCGTTCGGATCCTCGTGCACGGGCTTGGCCAGACCCGCCTGGAAGGCCGGGTCGCTGAAGTAGTTGGCGGTGCCCACACCGTGCAGGAACGGCAGATACGCCTGATCGAGGTCGCGTGGCCGCCAGGCCAGCATCGGCGTGTCCAGGGTGACGACGAGGGCGGTGAACCCGGCCGCCTTCGCCCGGTTCAGGAAACTCCGGGCCACCTCCGGGTCCTTCGGCCAGTACAGCTGGAACCAGCGCTCGGCGTCCCCCATCGCCTCCGCGACCTGTTCCATGGGGGTGCTGGACGCCGAGGACAGGGTGAACGGCACGCCCTGTGCGGCGGCGGCCCGGGCGGCCGCACACTCGGCGTCCGGGTGCATGATCGACAGCACTCCGACGGGCGCCAGTGCCAGCGGAGCGGGCAGGGCGCGCCCCAACACCTCCACGGACAGGTCACGTTGGTGCACGTCCCGCAGCATGCGTGGCACTATCCGGCGCCGCCGCAGCGCCTCCCGGTTGGCGCGGGCGGTGCTGCCGTCGCCCGCACTGCCCGCCACATAGCCGACAGGACCGGGACCGAGGCGCTGCTCGGTGAGCTCCTCCAGCCGGGTCAGATCGGTGGGGAGCCGGGGTACGGCGCCCGTCATCCCGTTCAGATAGATCTCGTACTGGAAGTCCGCCCAGTGCTTGCCCATGCGTAGGCCCCGCCTCTCGTCACTGAGAACGCGCTGTACGCCGACCATACCGACCGGTAGGCGGGGGAGTGGATCAGGGGCTCGCCACTGACTCGTGCAGGATGCGAGCCAGTTCGCGCGGCTGGGAGAACATCGGCCAGTGACCGGTGTCCATGGTCACGAGCTCCCAGCGGTCGCTCTTGAGGAGTTCGGCCGCGGCGGGCATCGGCTCGTCGCCGTCGAGCAGGCACTTGATGTAGAGGCCCGGAAGCTCACTCAGCGGGCGTGGCATGACCGCCGGTTCGGTCAACGTGGCACCCGGGTGCGGGGTGGCGCCGTCGACGAGGCGGGCGATCTGCTCGTCCGTCATCCCCTGGCCCGCGAAGTCGGCAGCTGAGAGCGGCGGCCACACGCCGCCGTTGTCCTCGATCGCCGTCCGCACCTCGTCGCTCAGCCAGCCCGACAGGAACGACTCCCCGTCGACTGCGGCATTCGCGTCGACCAGCACCACGCGCCTGAGCCGGTCACCGATCCGCTCGGCCGCCTGCCCGACCGGAATGCCGGCGTAGCTGTGCCCGACGAGGACGACGTCCCTCGGGTCGAGGCGCTCGACCTCCGCCACGATGTCCTGGACGTGGGTCTGCTGTCCGGCGCTGACACCGCGCTTCTCGGCGAGTCCGGACAGCGTCAGCGGATGGACGTCGTGCCCCGCAGCGCGCAGTTCGCCCGCCACCTCGTCCCACACCCACGCCCCGAGCCACGTCCCTGCCACAAGTACGAAGTTGGTCATGCTCGCAACGTAGCCGACGGGTCTGACAACGGCTCCTCGTGACCCTTCGCGCCGGGCCCGGTGACCGGCGGTACGGCCACCTCGACCGTCCGGGCCAGCCGCGCCCCCTCCGGCCCGTACACCGCCCTCGGCTCGGGGAACACCCGCAGCAGCGCCACGAACACCGCGGCCGCGACGACCAGCGACAACGGCAGGCTGATGTCCACCCCGCCCGCGAGATCGCCCAGCGGGCCGACGAACTGGCCCGGAATGTTGGTGAACAGCACGCCCAGCAGCGCCGCCACCCACCACGCGGTCATGCCCCGCCAGTTCCAGCCGTGCGCGAACCAGTAACGGCCGCCGCGCTGACGGCGGTTGAAGACCTGCAGGGCGTCGGGGTCGTACCAGCCGCGCCGGGTCCAGTAGCCCAGCATCATCACGACCATCCAGGGCGTGGTGCAAGTGATGATCATCGTGGCGAAGGTCGAGATCGACTGCACCAGGTTCAGCCCGAACCGTCCGATGAAGATGAACGTGATCGACAACGCGCCGACCAGCAGCGTCGCCTGCACCCGCGACAGCCGCGGGAACACCGAGGAGAAGTCGAGCCCGGTCCCGTACAGCGCGGTCGTGCCTGTCGCCATGCCGCCGATCAGCGCCAGCAGACACACCGGCAGGAAGTACCAGCCGGGCGAGATCGCCAGCAGGCCGCCCACGAAGTCGGGGGCGCCCGGGTCGACGTACTCAGGGACCTTCGTGGCGATGATGCTCGCCGTCGCCAGGCCGAACACGAACGGCAGCAGCGTCGCGATCTGCGACAGGAACGCGGCGCCGATCACCTTGCGGCGCGGGGTGCTCGCGGGGATGTAGCGCGACCAGTCGCCGAGGAACGCCCCGAAGGAGACGGGGTTGGACAGCACGATCAGAGCCGCGCCGATGAAGGACGGCCAGAACAGCGACCGGGTCGCCGCGTCCGCGGAGTCGGTGAAGACGCCTGTGTACGACGGGTCGAAGTCACCGGCGAACGCGACCACACCGAGCAGGAACAGCACGCTCGCCGCGGGCACGGCGACCTTGTTGACGAACAGCATGAAGCGGAACCCGTACACGCACACCGCGAGAACCAGCCCCGCGAACAGGGCGTAGGCGACGACGTACGACAGGTCGCCGCGCGGCAGGCCGAAGAGCTGGTGCGCGCCGCCGACCAGGGCGTCGCCCGAGCTCCACACCGAGATGGAGAAGAACGCGACCGCCGTCAGTAGGGACAGGAACGAGCCGACCACGCGGCCGTGCACACCGAGGTGCGCGGAGGAGGAGACGGCGTTGTTGGTGCCGTTGACCGGTCCGAACACCGCCATGGGGCACAGGATCAGCGCACCCGCGACGACCCCGAGGAGCGTGGCCGCGAGGCCCTGCCAGAAGGAGAGGCCGAACAGGATCGGGAAGGCCCCCAGGACACAGGTGGAGAAGGTGTTGGCGCCACCGAAGGCGAGGCGGAACAGGTCCAGCGGGGAGGCGCTGCGTTCGGCGTCGGGAATGCGGTCGACGCCGTGGGTCTCGACCTCGGTGAAGGAGGGAGCGGGGGAGGGGCGTTGGGCCTGGGAGGCCGCTGGGAACTGCGAGGACAAGGGAGGGCTCCAGCGTGGGCGGGCGGTGGAGCGCGTTGTGGCGCGGCGGGGACGACGGCCGGTGCCTGCCGCTGCCGCTGGGGTGTGCGGGCAGCGCGGATGCCGTCCTCTCGGGGTCTGCAGACCGTAAGGCGGTCTGCGGGAGCCGCACCAGAGGACGGTTCATCCACCTTCGGTGCCGTGAATGGACGAAACCTCCATCAGTCGGTGTCCTTGGGTGCCTCCTGCGTGTCCGTGTCCGGTGCGTCCGGCCCCTGTGCCCGCACCCGTTGGACGTTCTCAAGTGACTCGCGCAGTTCGGTGAGCCAGTCGTCCGTGTGCCGCTGGACGAGCCGTACGCACCAGGCGAGGGCGTCGCTGCGGCTGCGGGCGACCCCGCCGGCGATCAGGGTGTCGAGGACCTGGCGCTCGGGCTGCCGGAGCCGGGTCATCACGGGTGCGGCAATGTGCGTGAACATGGCGCGCTCACCGTCGCACTCCACGCCCCAGGAAACCTTTCTGCGGAATCGGTGCTCCGCCTCGCGGGCCACCTCGATCCGGGTCTCACGGGTGCGCTCCCGGAACTCCTGGATCCGGCCCTCCACGGCCGCCTCCCGCTCCGCTGCCGAGCCGCCCTCGGCGAGGTGAGGTGCGGGAATGCGGCCGATCACGGTGATCTCCTCGCGGTCGACCGTGACCTCGGTCAGCTCCTCGAAGAGGTCGTCCGGCAGGCGGCCGGCGAACCAGCCGCGCAGCTTCTGTCGTTGTTCGCTGGTAATCATGTAATCACGATTACTCGGGACAGCCATGAACACAAGGGGCGTCGGGGCGTGTCAGCCGAGGGCTCAACCGGAATGTTTCAGGCCTATTAATGAGCGTGCGAGATCCGGCCACTCGGCGACTTGGAACGATCAAGAGCCGCCAGGTTTCGGCGTTGGAACGTTCGAAGTCCGTTACTTCACGCCACTGCTTCAATACGCAAGGTTACTGAAACCCGTGGTGTCGATGTGAGTTTCGGCGCCGGACTCGGCAGACTCCCGCTCGTCGCTCCGGCACCGATCGCGTCGGAGTCGACACACCCTGTAACTCAAGCGGAAGGATGCACACAATGCGGAACACCGCGCGCTGGGCAGCGACCCTCGCTCTCACGGCCACCGCCGTCTGCGGACCCCTCACCGGATCCGCCCTGGCTGCCCCGGACCCTGCGCCCGCCTCCCTGTACGCCCCGTCGGCCCTGGTGCTCACCCTGGCCCACGGCGACGACGCCACCATGACGACACCGGTGCGTGCCGTCACCCTGAGCTGCGCCCCGACCTCCTCCGGCACGCATCCCGACGCCGCCTCGGCGTGCGGTGAACTGCGCAGGGTCGGCGGGAACTTCGACGCCCTCGGGAGTAGAGACGGGGTGCTGTGTACCAAGCAGTACGATCCCGTCGTCGTCACGGTCGACGGGGTCTGGCAGGGCCAGCGCGTCTCCTATCAGCGCACCTTCGCCAACGAGTGCGTGAAGAGCTCCTACGGAACGAGCCTCTTCGCGTTCTAGGGACCGGGATCGCACGGCCTCGTGCAGTTCGGCAGCGGCTCGCGGATGGGGAGTGCGAGCCCTGCTGAGGGGGCCCCGGCGATCTCGCACCGGGGGTCGGCCGGGCGGAGTGGGGCCGCCCGGTCGGCACCTCGGATCGTCGCCGATCAACCGACTTCCCGGGGGATACGGGTCACCGTTGCCGTGGGGGCATGCGGATCACCCGTCTTCCCCGGGGACTCCCTCTTCCCCTGGGACTCCCTCTTCCCTGAGGATCCCCTCTTCCCCGGGGATCCTCGGCAGGAGCGCAAACCGGTCCAGCAGCCCCGCACCGCGCAACAGTCGCCGTATGCGTGGGTCGGACACGACCCGCAGACGCCCGCCGCGGTACCTGGCGCGCGTTTCGGCCCGGCACAGGACACGCAGTCCCGAGCAGTCGAAGAAGTCGACCCGCCGCAGGTCGACCAGCACATCCGACTCCGGTCGTGCCGTCGCCGCGTCCAGGTGCTCGGTGACCAGCGCCGCCGTCGCCAGATCGATCTCGCCTGTCACCTCGACCACGGTGAACGGGCCGTGCCTGCGGGTGCGGGCATGGGTGTTCGCCGGGGGCGGCACGGACCGGGACGATTCCGCGGCCTGCTCCTCGGTCGGATGGGGGGCGCGGTCGTCGGCGTCCGGCGTCATGTCCGCTCCACCTCGGCAAGGGACGCATTGATCAGGGTTGTTACCCGGTGCCGAGCGTGAGCATCCCTGTGGCGCCGCGCGCAAGACGCGGTTCACTCGACGTGCTGAATTTCGTCCAGAACGGTTGACTTCGCGTGGGTGGGCTCAGCGCTCCCGGGTCCGATCGCGATGGCTGGTGTCGCACCACGGGTAGCGTCGGCTGCGCCGGCAGGTGCACAGGGCCACACGGAAGCGGTCGGAGCGGACGACCGAGCCGTCCTCCAACTCCACCTCGACCGGGCCCTCCACCAGGAGAGGGCCCTGGCGCTGGACTTTGATCCGGCGCGGCTCGTCAGACCGGGAGTTCGGCACGGACGACCACCAGCTCTTCCCTCTGATCCGGGGCGGACAGCAGGCCGCGCTGCCGCAGCCAGTCCTCCCGCGTGCGCAGCACCGGGCCGAACGGGACGACGCGACGCCGGGTCACGGATGCCTTCAATCCCGCGTCGCGCAGATTCGACACGGTCCGCCCGGGGCAACTGAGTGCCGAGTGCACGACCAGGAGGACCCCGCCGGGACGCAACAGAGCGGGCGCCTCCAGACAGATCCGGTCGAGGACGAGCCGTCCGTCCCGGCCCGCGTCCCAGGCGCGCGCCGCACCCTGCGGCGCGCGGCCCGTGTCGGGTGCGGGGACATACGGCGGATTGGCCAGGATGAGGTCGAAGGACTGCCCGCGCACCGGTGTGAAGAGGTTGCCGTGCAGGATGCGGACATGGAGCCGGGCCAGCCAGGCGTTGAGCTGTGCCGTGCAGACCGCCCGCCACGACACGTCCACCGCCGTCACCCGTGTGCCGCGTCGCGCGGCTTCGATCGCCAGTGCGCCCGAGCCGGTCCCCACGTCGAGGACGTCCGCGCCGTCCGGCAGCGGCTCGTCGAGCAGGGCGTCGACGAGCAGGTCAGTGTCTTCCTGAGGGGTGTACACACCCGGGGGCACCAGTGGTTTCACGGCGCCCGGGTACCCCGGCATTCAGGAAATAAGTGGGATTCCGGACGGATGGTGGGGGTCGCGGAGCGACGATCGTCCCGCACGCCAGGCGTCCAGCAGCCGGTCGGCGAAGCGGTCTTCCAGGTAGCCGGTGACGTCGATGCCGAAGGCGACATCGGCGGCGAGGTGCGGCTCCTCGGCGAGCAGACCTGCTATGACGTCCTGACGCACGACCTGTTCGTGCACGGCGTCCGCCTCGACATGCTCGTCGTAGAAGTGCTCCGCGGCGGGCCCGGCGCCCGTGCGGCGCATCGCTTCTGCCAGCCGCCGGGAGGCCGGCGACGAGGTGATCTCGACGGCCGCGAAATGACCGACGAGCGCGCCCCGCAGCGCCCGGTGCAGTCCGAGCAGGGACATCAGGTTGACCGTGGCCAGGGCCGGCGCGGTCGCCTCGTCGAGATACCGGCCGTACGTCGTGTCCAGGCCGAGGTCCGTCATCAGGTCGGCGAAGAGGCGTGCGTGCACACGGTCGGGCCGACCGCCGCCGTACTCGTCGAACTCCACCGCCGCCATGCCGGCCTTCGCCCTGCCCCACAGCCGGGGCAGCACCCAGGCGTGCGGGTCCGCCTCCTTGAGGTGGTACAGGGAGCGCTGAGCCGCGTATTCGCGTACCTGCCACAACTCGCCCTCCGCGCAGAGGTAGTGGCTGACGCCGGTGCCGTCGACGGGTTCGACGAGGAGGTCGGCCAGGGCGTCCTCGACGCTGTCGTGGGCCGGGGCGTCCGCGCGCAGGGCGGTCAGGAAGCGGTGCTCCAGTGCCGCGCGGACACGCAGCAGCTCGGGGTCCCACTCGCGGTCCTCGGGTACTCCGGCGAAACCGCGGTAGTGCAGCTCGTAGCAGAGGTAGAGGGCCAGCTGAAGGTCGTCGCCGTAGACGTCCGTGCGTGCGACGTCCAGGCGCCGGGGCGGAGGCCCGGCACCCCGCAGATACTCCTTCACGGCGGCGGAGACGCTGCCCCGCGCGGACGGCAGCCTGGGTTCCTCGCCGCCGGGTGCCCTACGGACGTCGTGTGCCATGGCTGCCGAGTACCCGTCGGATGCGCGGCCACCCGTGCGGCCACCCGTGCGGCCACCCGTGCGGCCACCCGTGCGGCCACCGTGTGGCCACCCGTGCGGCCAACCGTCCGAGCAGGCAGGCCGAGCCGCGAGATGCGCCCGCGAGGGCCACGGTCGGGACCAGCCCCCGTCACTCGCCCTCGGACTCCTCCTGGGCGCGTCGGCTCGGGGTGATGTCCTCGCCGGCCTCGCCGCGGCGGCGTTCCTCGTCCGGGTCCCGGGTGCGGTGGGCGGCGTCCGACATCTCCTGCAGGGCCTCCTCGAGCGCCGTGTCCGGCTGCTCTCGTGACTGCTTCCTGTCGTCCGGCACAGGTGTCTCCTGATCCCTCGTCTCGGTCAGCTGGTCACGGGTGCGATCCGTAGGGGCACCGGGTCGGCGGGGGCGTCCTCCTCGCCGAGGCGGGAGACCTCCGCCCACCAGGACGCGCCGTCCTCTATGTGCCGCAGCATGATTCCCTCGCGGATCGCCCACGGGCAGACAGTGACCGTTCTCAGGCCGGTCAGCTTCATCGCCGTGTGCGCCACGACCGCGCCGGCCAGGCTCTGTTCGGCGCGCGGCGCGGAGATGCCGGGGAGCAGAGCGCGCTCGGCGGTCGGCAGCGCGGCCAGCCGGCCGACGGCCTCGCGCAGGGCGGAGCGTTCCAAGCGCCTTTCCACGAACGGCCCGTGACGGCCGGGTGCCGCCCCGCACAGCCGGCCCAGCTGCTGGAACGTACGGGAGGTGACCGCCGCCGTGTGCGGTCCCTCCCAGCGGATCCGGGCCGCGACGTCCCGGAGCTGATGGCGGACCTTGCGGCGCAGTGCGCGTACCTGGGCTGCCTCCGGGGGGTCCTCGCCGGTGAGGAACTCATGGGTGAGCCGGGCTGCGCCCAGCGGCAGTGACGCCACGAAGTCGGGCAACCGGCCGCGGCCGAAGGCCACTTCGAGCGAGCCTCCGCCGATGTCCAGCAGCGCGAGCGGCCCCGACCGCCAGCCCATCCACCGTCGCGCACCGAGAAACGTGAGCTCGGCCTCCAGCTCGCCGGGCAGGGTGCACAGGCTCACCCCCGTCCGCGTCCGCACGGTGCGCAGTACCTCCTGTCGGTTCGGGGAGGCACGCACCACGGCGGTCGCGAAGGCCAGGGGCGCGGTCGCACCCCATCTGAGCGCAGTGCGGTGCGCCGCCTCGACGGCGTCGACCAACCGCTCGACGCATTCCTCGGGGACCACCTCCCCGGGCCTGACCTGCTCCGACAGCCTCAGCCGCCATTTGGCGGTGTGCACCGGCAGCGGCACCCCGTCCGCCGCATCAGCCACTACCAGCCGCACCGTCTTCGACCCCACGTCCACCACGCTGATTCGCATGAATGCGCAAGTACCCGTTTCCCCGCCCCGGCAACGGTCTCAGCCACCGTGCGCCGTCGCCACGACACGAGCGCCGCACTCCCGGGCCGGCGTATTCGCCGCCGTGGGCCATTGTATTCCTTGACAGGAATATAACCGTCGGGGCATATTGAATCCATGGCCGACGCCTCACTCTGGACCGCCCTCGCCGATCCGCACCGACGGGCCATCGTCGCGCTGCTCCTGGAGCGGCCCCGGCCCGTCGGCGAGATCGTGGATGCATGCGGGCTCAGCCAGCCGAGCACCTCCAAGCACCTGAAAGTGCTGAGGGAGGCGGGCCTGGTGCAGGTCAGGCAGGACGCGCAGCGCCGTGTCTACGCCCTGAATCCCGCGCCCATCGCCGAGCTCGACGCCTGGCTGGACCCGTACCGAAGGCTCTGGAACACCAGCCTGGACAGGCTGGGCCGCCGCCTCGAGGAGACGTCGGTCGGCCCCGAGGAACCCACCGCGAAGGACTGATCCACCATGACCGCCGACCTCACCGGCAGCTTTCTGACCCTGGACGACGGCCGACCGGCCGTCCGCTTCAGCCGTACCTACGACCATCCCGTCGAGCGCGTCTGGCAGTTCGTGACCGACGCCGACGAACTCGCCCACTGGTTCCCCTCCCGCGCCGAGATCGAGCTGCGCCCCGGCGGCACCATCAAGTTCAGCGGCGACCCGAACCTCGAGGACTCCACGGCCCGGGTGATCGCCGTCGACGAGCCCCGCCACCTGTCCTTCGAGTGGGGCGGCGACGAGGTGCACTTCGACCTGGAGGCCCTGGGCGAAAGGCGCACCCGTTTCACGCTCACCAACGTCCTGGTCGCCGAGAACACCGCCGCCCGCAACGGCGCCGGATGGGAGGTCTGCCTGGCCGCCCTCGACGCGCTCGCGCGCGGGGAGCGTTTCGAGGGGGCGCACGCCGGGGCCGAAGCGCCCTGGAAGGAGTTCTACGACGGCTATGTGGCCGCCGGCCTGCCCTCCGGCGCCCCGGTCCCGGGCCTGGACACCTGAGAGCGATCAGCTCGTGGTGGCAGGGGCGCAACTGCTCCCGGCTCTTGGGACCTTCAGCTCCGTGAGGTAGTCGTCCACGGCGTCACGTGTGCAGTCGCTGCGGCCGTGGACACTGTGTCCGGCGCCTTCGTACGGCAGCAGGACGGTCGTCCCGCGGGTCTGGCGGTGCACCTTGGCCGCCCACGAGAAGTGGTTCGCCGGATCGTGCCGCGAATGCAGCATGAGGATCCTGGGCGCCTCGGTCATGCGCAGACGGTGCTGCGGGTTGTTCACCTCGTCGGGCCAGCCGATGCAGCCGGCCACCGCGGGATGCACGCGTGGTGACCCGCGCATGTGCGGTGCGGCCCGCATCTCGGCCCCGGACGTGAGACGGCTCCGTGCACACCGCGGATCACGCCATCTGGCGCCGCACCAGCTCGTGCAGCCGCCCGTGCGTGTCCGCCAGCAGCTGTGCGGGCGGACCCTGCTGGGCGACCTTGCCGTCCTCCATCACGATCACTCGGTCGGCGTCCAGCACCGTGGACAGCCGGTGCGCGATGACGATGCGGGTGGCGTTGAGGGCCTTGGTGCTCTCGATGACCGTGCGCTGCGTCTCGTTGTCGAGGGCGCTGGTCGCCTCGTCGAAGAAGAGGATGCGCGGTCGGCGGATCAGGGCCTGGGCGATCATCAGCCGCTGTCGCTGCCCGCCGGAGATCGCGCCGCTGCCCGAGACGATGGTGTGCAGTCCCATCGGCATCCGCTTGATGTCCTCGGCGAGTCCTGCCATCTCGGCCGCCGCCATCGCCTCTTCCGGCGTGTACGGCTCCGTACCGCAGATGACGTCCAGGATGGACCCGGTGAACGGCTGCGCGTGCTGGAGCACGACCCCGCACTGCCGTCGTACGGCCGACTGGTCGAGCGCCGCCAGGTCCTGACCGTCGTACAGCACACTGCCCGAGACCGGCTTGTCGAAGCCGATCAGCAGCCTGAGCAGCGTCGACTTGCCGCAGCCGCTGGGGCCGACGATCGCCACGAACTCGCCCGACCGCACGTCGAACGAGACGTCGTCGAGGACGAGGGGGCCGTCGTCCGAGTACCGGAAGGACAGGCGGCGCGCCTCGATCGAACCGGTCAGCGGGCCCGGCCGGGTGCTCGCCGTGCGCACCTCGGGCGTGGCCTCCAGCACCGGCTTGATCTCCTCGAAGAGCGGCAGCGCGGCCACCGCCGAGACGAACGCGCCGGTCAGCTGGGTGACCGCGGTCAGCAGCATCGTCACCGAGGTGCTGAAGGTGAGGAACGCCGCCGCCGACATCGAGCCACGCGCCGGACCCGCGAGCAGCATGAACATCAGCAGCGTGCACAGCGGCAGATACACCGCACCCAGCACCGTGGTGAGGTTCTTGATCCGCCCCACCTTCTGCTGGAGCTCACGGCTGCGGGCGAACTGGTCCGCCCACGCCCCGTACGCGTAGTTCTCGGCCGCCGCGACCCGCAGCTTCGGCAGTCCGCGCAGCGTCTGGAACGCCTGGTTGTTCAGCTTGTTGCTCAGCACCACCAGTCGCCGCTGCCAGCGCACCTGCCACAGCCCGAGCCCCAGGAACACCGCCGCGATGACGACGAGCATGCCGATCGCCGCCAGCGCCATCGGCACGCTGTACCAGAACAGCAGCGACAGGTTCATCGCGCCGACCGTCACCGACTGCGCGACGACCGGGCCGACCCCGGCCATCAGACGGCGGATCGAGCTGATGCCCATGGCCTGGCTCGCCAGCTCGCCGGTCGAGCGCTCGGTGAAGAACTTCGTCGGCAGGCGCAGCAGCCGGTCCCACAGGGCCGGTTGGAGCGTGGCCTCGATACGCCCCTCCAGGCGCAGGATCGTCAGGTTCTGCAGCAGCATGAACGCCGCTGCCACAACACTGCTGATCATCACGGCCATGCAGAACTGCACGATCAGATCGGTCTGCGCCTTCGGCACGAACTCGCCGAGCACCTTGCCCGTCGCGATCGGCACCAGCGCGCCGATCGCGACCGTGACCAGGCCGCTGATCATGAGGTTCGTGAGGTCGCCGCCCGTGCCCCGCATGCTGAACCGCAACAGCCGCAGCGGGCTCAGCGCGCGATCGGGCAGCGGGCGGTAGAACATCACCGCACGCGGCTCGAACTCCTCGGCGTTGGCCTTCTCGATCGGCGTCTCACGGCCGGTCGCCGGATGGACGGCGACATAGCCGCCGCGCCGCCACAGCAGCGCCACCGGCGCACCCGACAGTGCCCGGTGACCCACCAGCGGCCCCACGTTGTCCCGCCACCAGGGCCCGTCCAGGCGTACGGCCCGGGTGCGCACGCGTGACGCGATGGCCACGCGCTCGACCGGGTCCAGCCGGTCGCTCTCGGTGCCGCTCTGCGCGGGCTCGGCCAGCGTGATGCCGGCCGCCTGGGCGACCAGCTTGCAGGCCGCGTAGCTGGCGTCCGCGTCGGCGGCCGTCGTGCGCTTGTCGCTGCGCTTGCCGATGGACGCCAGCAGCGTCCGGTCGGCCTGGGCGCGCACCGCCTCGCCGGCCTTGATGCCCTCCGCGGTGCGTGACTCGTGGGTGCGCTCCAGCTGCTCGATCCAGCGGTCCAGCGTCGTCAGCAGGCGGTACTGCTGGTCGACCATGGACTGCCAGACCGCCGGGTCCATCAGCAGATCGGCGGCGGCCTCGGCGCCGTACAGCGAGCCGTACTGCACACTGCCCGGCGGCACCTGCATCCAGAAGACGTCGTCGTCGGTCAGCTCGGCCGCCCGCTCGTTGGCCATCGGCGCCTGGAAGAGGATGGACAGGCTGCGGCCGACGCCGAGTGCGAGGGCGTACTCCAGCGGGCTCGTCTGCGGCGGGACGTACTGCGGGTTGCCGTACTCGTCGTAGGACCAGGTCTGCGTGTTCGCGGGCTGGTACAGCTCGCGCAGGCCGATGCGGTGCACGACACAGTCCCTGAGCGGGCGGGCCACCAGCGTGTGCTGAGGTCCCGGGACCGGGCCGAGCAGCAGCGAACCCGGCTCCAGACGGCCGAGGTGATGCCAGTGGCCCTGCTGCCCGGCGTCGACCGCGAACAGGTCGACGGCGCCGGACACGACCAGCCACAGCACCTGCGGGCCTTCGAGGTCGAGTCGGTTGTGCCCGGTGCAGTCGATGCGCGTGCCCATCTGCCCGAGCGCGTTCAGAACGAGGTCACCCTCGTGGACGGCAGTCATCTCACCGCTCCTTGACCAGGGCCGCGTACGCGCCGCCGCGCGCCACCAGGTCCTCGTGCCGGCCGCGTTCCACGATCGTGCCGTGCTGGAGCACGACGATCTCGTCGCTGTCGCGCACGGTGCTGAGCCGGTGCGCGATCACCACACAGGCACAGCCGCGCTTGCGCAGGTTGTCCATCACGATCTGTTCGGTCTCGGCGTCGAGCGCGCTCGTCACCTCGTCGAGGACCAGGATGCTGGGGCGGCGCACCAGCGCCCGCGCGATCTCCAGGCGCTGGCGCTGCCCGCCGGAGAAGTTGCGGCCGTCCTGCTCGACCCTGCTCCGGATGCCGCCCGGGCGGCGCATCACCATGTCGTACAGCGCCGCGTCGCGCAGGGCGTCCACCACCGCCTCGTCCGGGATCGACGGGTCCCACAGCGCCACGTTGTCGCGGACCGTGCCCTCGAACAGGAAGACCTCCTGGTCGACGAAGGAGACGGAGGCGGCGAGGGCGCCGCGCGGGATGTCCTCGATGCGCTGGTCGTCGATGCGGATGACGCCCTCCCAGGGGGCGTACAGACCCGAGATGAGGCGGGACACCGTGGACTTGCCGCTGCCGGAGCCGCCGACCAGGGCGACCTGCCGGCCGGGGCCGACGGTGAGGTCGAAGCCGGTGAGCAGGGGCTTGTCGAGCGGGCTGTAGCCGAAGGTGATGTTCTGCAGCTCGACGTGGCCGTGCAGCCGGCGCGTCGAATCGCCCGCGCCGGGGCGGCCGTAGAGCGGGTCCGCCTCGAAGTTCTCGACGTCCTTCAGCCGGGCCACGTCGGCGGCGAAGTCCTGGATGCGGCCCGCGACGCCGTTGAGGCGGGTGATCGGGGCGGTGAAGCGGGTGACCAGCGCCTGGAAGGCGACCAGCAGGCCGACCGATATGCCTCCCTCGATCGCGCGCATGCCGCCGATCCAGAGGATGAGCGCGCTGTTGAGCGTGGCGAGCGTGGGGGCGACCACGCCCAGCCAGGCGCTCGGCACGCCGAGGCGCTGCTGCTCCTCCAGCGTGGTGGCGTGCTGTCCGGCCCACTTGCGGAAGTAGCCGTCCTCGCCGCCCGTCGCCTTCATCGTCTCGATGAGCTGAAGGCCGGTGTAGGCGGTGTTGGTGAGCCGGGCGCTGTCCGCGCGCAGCTTCGCCGTACGGGTCGCGCGCAGCCGGATCACGACGCGCATGGCGACGACGTTCAGCAGGGCGACACCGATGCCGACGAAGGTGAGCTGTGGGTCGTAGGTATAGAGGAGGATCGCGTAGAGGACGACGACCACCGCGTCCACGCCCGCCGCCGCGAGGTCGCGGGCCAGCGTCTCCGACACCGCGTCGTTCGACTGGAGCCGCTGCACCAGGTCGGCCGGGCTGCGCTGGGAGAAGAACGTCACGGGCAGCCGCAGCAGATGGCGCAGGAAGCGGGCGCTGGAGAGGGTGGAGGAGATGATCCGGCCGCGCAGCAGGTTCGCCTGTTGCAGCCAGGTCAGCACCACGGTGAGCGCGACACAGGTCCCCATCGACGCGAACAGAACTCCCAGCAGGGAGGTCTGGCCGCCGATGAGGAACATGTCGATGTACGTGCGGCTCAGCGCGGGCACCGCCGCGCCGACCACCACCAGCAGGAGGCTCGCCAGGACCGCGGCGGGCATCGTGCCCGCGGTGCCGCGCAGCCGGGCCGGCATCGCGCCGAGCACGCCCGGCTTACGTCCGCCCTTGCTGAAGTCCTCGCCGGGCTCCATGACCAGGACGACGCCGGTGAAGCTGCCGTCGAAGTCCTCCATGGGTACGAAGCGGCGGCCCTTGGCGGGGTCGTTGATGTAGACGCCCCGGCGGCCGAAGCGGCGGCCCATGCCGTCGTAGACGACGTAGTGGTTGAACTCCCAGAACAGGACGGCCGGCGTCTTCACCTCGGCGAGGGCGGCCGTGTCCATCTGCATGCCCTTGGCCGTCAGTCCGTAGCTGCGGGCGGCCTTGAGGAGGTTGCTGGCGCGCGAGCCGTCGCGGGAGACACCGCACGCTATGCGCAGTTCCTCCAGCGGGACATGGCGGCCGTAGTGGCCCAGCACCATCGCGAGGGAGGCGGCGCCGCACTCCACGGCCTCCATCTGGAGCACGGTGGGTGTGCGGACGGTCTTCGACCTGCCCTTGGGCACGGGGCGCTTCGGCGGTGCGGCGCGGCGCCTGCTGCGCGTCTCCTGTGCGGCGCTCACGGCAGCAGCCAATCGACGGGACGCTCGTCGGCCAGCTTGATCGAGGCGTCGGCCATGGTCATGGAGGTGAGGGAGAACGGCGGCCCGTCCGCGGACGACCACTTGTAGCCGCTCTCGGTGCTCGACTTCTCGTCCAGCTTCACCAGTACGGCGACCGGCCTGCCGTCCTTGGTGAACTGCTCGCCGAGCTGGTTGTCGCCGAGGAACGCGGCGATCTGCTGCGCCGACTGCGCGGAGCGGTCCACCGACTTCACATGGCCGCGCAGGACGCCGTACTCCTGGGTGGGCACCGACTGGACGGTGAGGTCCACGGCAGCCTTGTCGGGGATGGACGCCGCGTTCTCGGCGGGCACGTACACCGTCGCGTACAGCGGGTCCTCGGTGCGGGCGACCTTCTCCACGGCGGCGACGTTCGCGCCGGTCTGGATGATCTGCCCGATGGTGGCGGCGAGCCCGGTGACCCGGCCCGCGGCGACCGTACGCACAACCGTCTCGCCCTCGGCCGTACGGACTTTCAGCACGGGAGAGTTGGCGGGCAGCCGCTGGCCCTGCTTGGCGAGGACCGACGTGACCTGACCGGCGACCGGGCTCTGCAGGATGTAGCTGCCCTGCCCGTGGGTGAGGATGGCGGGCGCGCCGACGGTGGAGGCGACCGAACCGGTCACCGCCCATACGGATGCGGCGGCCATGACGACCACCGTCACGGAGAGGACCAGCCAGCCCTGGGGGCGGGCGAAGCGCACCGGAAGGTCGAGCTCCTCCGGTGACTGGAGCTTGGCGAGGGCCTGTTGGCGGAACTGCACGGGACTTTCCCTCACCTGAGGATGAGTGGAGACCGGCGCGCACGGGCCGGTCGTGGTGCGGACGGTGCCGAGCTGTTTTCCCAGCTGTTCTCAGGCACCCAAGAGCCCCGGAGCCGGGGAATGGCTCCGGGACTCAGAGGTATGAAAGGTGCGATCAGAGACCGGCAACCAGGCCCGAGACCGGGGCGGTGTTCAGGCCGGTGACACCCTCCACGGTGCCGACGACCGTGTCGACCAGGCCGGAAACCGGGGCGATGCCGTTGACAGCGTCGAGGGCGCCGTTCACGGCGTTGACCTGCAGGCCGCCGGAGACGCTGTCGAGCTCGGCGTCGGAGATCTCGACGGTCGCAACCTGGGGGGTGGAGTTCATGATGGAACTTCCCTTCCTAATGGATATCTCACAAGGGGGAGCGGCCCCCTCTGGGGACAGATGACGGCCGCGACCGCAGGCGTCCGGCGCCCGTTTCCGGGAACCGATCACGACCCCTGCGGTGCGATGGATCAAAGCACGCTGCGGGTACGGGCTTCCAATCAAACTTCGGCCTCACCAGGGCACTTTGATCTCAGCGGCATCGATCCGTGCAGAAGTGGCCACGTCTTGTCGGCGACTTCTTCACATGCGTCACAGCATCGGCTCGGACGAGCTGTTGCGTCGCCTCGCAGGGGTGCGGTGAACGTGGCGGCGAATCCGACACTCCGGCCTCAAGGGGGTGACCGCCGGTAGCGCCCCTGTGCAGAACCTCGGCTCCCGGTGACTTCGTTGAGTATTGAATGTGTAGATTCGCTGAAGCATGGATTCCGCTCCACTTTCTCAACCGACCGTTACTGATCGGTAGCGGATCGTGTCGGTCGGCTCTTGTCGGCTCGCGTCAGCCCAGAAGCGCGTACACCGTGCTCGCCCGGGCCGCGATCTCCCCCGACCCCTCGTCGGTCATCGCGATGTCGGCGAACGCCATCCGACGGCCCAGCTTGGTGACGATCGCCTCGATCAGGACATCCGAACCGATCACCGCGCGCTGGAAGGACGTCGACTGCTGGACCGTCGTCATCGGCCCGTACGCCCCGCGCGCCGCCGACACGGCGATCACGGTGGCGGTGTCCGCGGCGGCCATCAGGGCCTGGCCCGACAGGGCGCCGCCGTCCCGGGCCAGCCCGTCCGACCAGGGCAGTCGCAGGACCGCGCGGTGGCCCTCCACCGCCTCGACAGACAGGCCCAGTTCGAGGACCCAGGGGGCGAAGTTGGCGGAGAGGATCTTGTCGGCTTCGGCGGTGGTCATCGTCATATGGGGGATTGTTCCCGCCGCCGGACCGTCAGGCGCGGTCCTTGGCCGATTCGGTGTTGCGAACGCGACGCGCTGAAACGGAATTGAACGCCCCGCGCGGCCCTTGCGTACCAACTGCCAACCAGGCGCCCCGAAAAGCTGCCGCACAAGGCGGCACAGACCCCGTCCCCCAGGAGGTCGAGAAGTTTGAGTCACAAGCGAATTCCGAAGCGCAAGGCCGCGATAGCAGCGGGCAGCGTGGTGGCGCTCGGAGCGGCCGCGATCCTGCTGCCCAACGCCAACGCGTCGCAGGACGCCGCGACGGACAACGCCGCCGCTCCCAAGACCCTGAAGGCGGCGGACGCGTCGGATCTCGCCTCGCAGCTCGCGGGAATGCTGGGCGACGCCTTCGCCGGTTCGTACTACGACGCCGAGAGCCAGCAGCTCGTCGTCAACGTCATCCCCGGCGACAACAACAACGTGATCGTCCAGGCGAAGCAGGCCGGCGCGAAGATCCGCGAGGTCGAGAACAGCCTGAGCGAGCTCGCGTCCGGCGCGCAGACCCTGAAGTCCGAGGCGACCATCCCGGGCACGGCGTGGTCGGTCGACCCCAGAACGAACAAGATCCTCGTCACCGCCGACAGCACCGTCACCGGCGACAACTGGGACCAGCTGGAGTCGACCGTCGACAGCCTCGGTTCGGGCATGGCGACCGTCAAGAAGTCGGCCGGCACCTTCAAGCCGTTCCTCTCCGGCGGCGACGCCATCTTCGCCGGCGGCTCACGCTGTTCCGCGGGCTTCAACGTCACCGCGGGCGACGGCACCCCCGCCTTCCTGACCGCCGGTCACTGCACCCTCGGCGGCAACGAGTGGTCGGACACCGAGGGCGGCCAGCCGATCGCCACCGTCGACCAGTCCACCTTCCCCGGCGACGGCGACTTCGCGCTCGTGAAGTACGACGACCCGGCGACCGAGGCGCCGAGCGAGGTCAACGTCGGCGAGCAGGCCGTCCCGATCAGCCAGGCGGCGGACGCCGAGGTGGGACTCCAGGTCCTGCGGATGGGCAGCACCACCGGACTGAACGAGGGTCAGGTCACGGGGCTCGACGCCACCGTCAACTACCCGGAGGGCACGGTCACCGGGCTCATCCAGACCGACGTCTGTGCCGAGCCCGGCGACAGCGGTGGCTCCCTGTTCACCCAGGACGGTCTGGCGATCGGCCTGACCTCCGGCGGCAGCGGTGACTGCACGGTCGGCGGCGAGACCTTCTTCCAGCCGGTGACCACCGCCCTGGAGGCGGTCGGCGCGACCCTCGGCGACGGGGGCGCGGGTGCCGGTGAAGAGGCCGGTGCGGGCGAGGAAGCGGGCGCGGGCGAGGAAGCCGGCGCGGGTGAAGAGGCCGGTGCCGGTGAAGAGGCCGGTGCGGGCGAGGAAGCGGGCGCCGGCGAGGAAGCCGGTGCGGGCGAGGAAGCGGGCGCCGGTGAAGAGGTCGGCGGCGGCAACGCCGAGGGCACGGGCAACGGCCTCGGCGAGATCGTCGGAAACGGCGTCGGGAACTGACGCCCTGACACCGGCACACGGATCCGAGTGATCCGGACGGCAACACGGTCCGGCCCTCCGGCGGGAGGGCCGGACCGCTGTCGTGTCCCGAGCCGTCAGTCGACCGCCGTCAGTCGACCGCCGTCAGCCGCGCGCCCGCAACAACAGCAGCGCCACGTCGTCGACCCGCTCGTGCCTGGACGCGCTGTGCTGCACGAGCAGATCGGCGAGTTCGTCCAAGGGCAGCTCCCCGGCCTCGGTGAGCAACAGCCCGAGCTCGGCGAGCGCGTCCTCGATGTCGACGCCGGGGGACTCGATCAGCCCGTCGGTGTAGAGGACGAGCACACAGCCGGGCGTGAGGTCGACCTCCGTGGTCGGATACGTGGGCGAGCCGTCGATGCCCAGCAGCGGCCCGCCCGCGAGGTCGAGCACCCGCACGCGGCCGTCCGGCCGTCGCAGCAGCGGCGGCGGATGCCCGGCACGGGCCATCACCGCCCGCCCGTGCGCCGGATCGAGGCGCAGATACAGACAGCTGGCGAACAGGTCGGAGCCGAGGTCGAGCAGCAGCCGGTTGGTGCTGCGCATGACCTCCTCCGGGGCCTGACCGACGGTCGTGTACGCCCGTACGGCGGTGCGGATCTGGCCCATCAGGCCGGCCGCGGTGACGTTGTGCCCCTGCACATCCCCGATCACCGCCGCCGTCAGGCCGTCCTCCGTCGGCACCAGGTCGTAGAAGTCGCCGCCGATCTCCATGCCCTGGGTGGCGGGCAGATAGCGGGCGGCCGCTTCGACGCCGGGCAGCGGTGGCAGTGAGTGCGGGAGCAGGGCGGCCTGCAGTCCGTGCGCCAGCTGGTGCTTGACGTCGTAGAGCAGGGCCCGCTCCAGCGCCTGCGCGATGAGCCCGCCGAGGCTGGTCAGGACCGCCCGCTCGTCCGCCGGGAAGGGATGCCGCTCCGAGTAGGCGAGCACACAGGTGCCCACCGGTCGTCCCGAGGCGATCAGCGGCAGGTACGCCCAGGCCGCGAAGCCGTCGGGCGTCGAGTGCCGCGTCGGATACAGGCGCTCGAGCTCCTGCTGGGAGTCGAAGAACGCGGGCACACCGGTGGTCAGCGCGTGCGTGCCCGGGGTCTGCTCGGTCAGCGGCATCCCGTCGAACCGCTCCACGATCTGCGGATCCGCATAACCGCGGTGACCGAGCACGTGCAGCCGGCCCGCCCGCGACCCCAGCACGACCAGCGCCTGGCTGCCGACGGCCGGGACGATCTCGTCCGCGACCAGCTGCACCACGTCCTGCACGCTTGCCGCCTCGGTGAGCGCGCCGGCCAGGCTGAGCACCTGGGAGATGGTCACCAACCGGCCGGGCGCGTCGTCCTGCCGCGGTCCACTCCGGCCCATCTCCGCCACCGCGCGGGCCCTGCTGATCCGCACGCTCAGACCGGTCGTGCTCGGATACATACGGAACGACAGCCAGTCGCCGGGCGGGCGCAGCGCCAGGAAGGACGTGGTGTGCTGGCTCATCAGCGCGGCCCGGTAGCGGTCCTCGTACACCGGGTCGTTCAGCCAGGGCACCGATGCCCACAGCTGGTTGCCGAGCAGCCGGTTGACCGGGACGCCGATCAGCTCGGCCGCCGCAGGGTTGGCGAAGCCGACCCGGCCGTGCAGATCGAGCGAGCACAGCCCGTACGGCAGCCGCGACACCATGCGTGCCGCCTCCACCGTGCCGAGCGTGCCGGCGGCGCCGCTGAACGCCGGCCCAGCGAGCAGATCGGGTTCCGGGAGCGGCGGAAGGCTCTCCTCCAGGGCGCGTTCCAGCCGTACCGCGAGCCGTCGGCAGGCGGCGGTGAGATGGTCGCGCTCGCGTTCCGACAGCTCCGGGGGGTGTGCGCCGGGCCAGGTCACGAAGATCGCGCCGTAGGCGGTGGTCTCGGTGGCCACGGGCAGCGCGGCCAGCGCGAACGGATAGGGCAGCACGACGGCGATCCGCGGATAGCGGGCCGCCATGTCCTCCTCGCCCTTGACCCAGACGAGCCGTCGCTCGCGCACCGCCTCCGCGACCGGGATCGGCGCGCTCAGCCCGACCCGTTCCCAGGGCGCCGCGAACGCCCGGGGCAGGCCCGCCATCACCGCCATCTCCAGCACGGGCTCGTCGGCCGCCAGCAGATACACCGCACCGGAGTGGGCGTGCACCTCGTCCATCATCGAGGCGAGTGCCAACGACAGGAGCGGCCGGCCGACCCGTGTCCGCGCGGCCGCCGGCGCCTGGGCGGACGTCTGCCCGTCGGACACGCCGACCACCTCCTCCGCAGGGCCGCGCGACGGGTCCCAGGGCTCAAATCTCCCTCCTCACGGCCCGACGCGCACGGCGAGCGGCGCCGAGTTCCGCCGGACCGCGCGCACTGCGAGCGGGGGCGCGTACCCCATGGCCGTGAGCTCATGCCCCCACAGTCGATGCGCGACCCCGGCGTACGGGCGCCTCGCGTGCGCCCCCGCGCACCCTGATGGCTGGATCTTCGCGCCCGCAGACGGTCATGGACGCCAACAATGGGGCACGCGCTCACACCATGAGAGCGACGAACGGCGGGGTGGAGGGGCGGCAGGTGATCCGGGTCCTTGTGGTGCATGACGCGTGTCTGGTGCGATCGGTGCTGGCGGAGTGGCTGCGCCGAGATCCAGGCCTGGAGGTGTACGACGCCCCGTGGCGCAGCGCGCCCGCACGCGTGCGTACCGCGCGACCGGACGTCTGCGCGGTGGACCTGGAGTGCACGGACTCCTACGGCATACCCCCGCTCGCCGAGCTGCGATTACGGGACGCGGGCCGCACACCGCCACATCTGCTGGTGCTGGCGAGCGCTCACCGGCCGGGGCTGCTGAAGCGGGCCCTGGAGGCGGGGGCGCTCGGATACGTCGACAAGGAGGGCTCGCCGGACCGGCTGGTGCGCGGAATCCGGCGCGTCGCCGAGGGGGAACGTTTCGTCGACGATTCGCTGGGCTTTGCCTTCCTCAAGGCCGCCGAGATGCCGCTGACCCGGCGTGAGCTCAGCGTGTTGTCCCTCGCGGCGGAGGGAGCCTCCGTCGCGGAGATCGCCGGGAGCCTGCACCTGTCCCACGGGACGGTGCGCAACTACATGGCGGCCATCACCCGCAAGACCGGGGCCCGCAACCGCATCGACGCGATCCGGATCTCCCAGGGCGAGGGCTGGCTCTGACCACTACTGCGGCACGGGCGTCCAGCCGCCGACGAGTTCGCGATAGCGCGCCGAGCGCCGGACGAGCTCGTCGTGCGTCCCGTACGACGTGTCGCGGCCGTCCATCATCAGGACGCGGTCGGCACGGCGGGCCGAGCTGATGCGGTGGGCGACGACGACCAGCGTGCCGCCGGGGCGGGCCGCGAAGGCCTGCTCCGCCCGCTCCTCGGCCCGCGCGTCGAGGTGACAGGTCGCCTCGTCGAGGAGCGCGACCGGGGCGCGCGACAGGTGGGCCCGGGTCAGCGCGACCAACTGCCGCTCGCCCGCGGACAGTGTCCCGGGGTCCACCCGGCCCTGCGGTCCGCCCAGCGCGTCGAGCAGCGGCGCGAGCCCGACCGCCTCGGCGGCGCCCAGAAGCTCCGCCTCGGAGACGGGGTCGGGCCGCAGCAGGGTGAGGTTCTCGGCGAGGGTGCCGGTGAACACGTACGCCTCCTGCGGAATGAGCACCCGCCGTGCGAGGGCGCCCGCCCCCGGCACCACCTCCCCGCACACGCGAATGGTGCCGCAGCGGGGCTCCAGCAGCCCGGCGACCAGCGCCGTCAGCGTGGACTTCCCGATTCCGCTCGGGCCGACGACGGCCAGGTGGGAGCCGGACGCGAGGGTGAGGTCGAGGTCGTCGATCACGGGGAGTGCGGCGGGGCCGTAGGCGAAGGTGACGGAGGTGAGAGTGAGGGCGGGGGGCTCGGGGGCGGTGGGGCGCGGGACCTTGGCGGCCGGTCGCGGGGGGCCGGCGTGGTCCGGGGACGGAGCGGGTGTGCCGGCGGGAGGCGGGGGCGGTGCCGGAGTGCCGTCCGGGTGAGTTCCCGATGTGCGAGGGCCGGTGGCCACGGGTGCGTCGGCTTGGCCGGCCGGCCCATCGGTCGCGCCGAGCGTGCCCCGGCCCGTCGCCGCGCCGGAGGCAGCCGGGTTGCTCCGCCCACTGGCCACGCCGGACGCGCCTGCCGTGCCGAGCCTGTGGGCCCCGTCCGGCTCGATGTTCTCCGGCACCAACCGCCGTATCACCACCGCCAGCCGTGAGCCGCTCGTGCCCAGGCCGTGGACCAGGTTGTGCAGGGCGGGGAGCAGCGACTGGGTGACGTAGGCGAGGGAGCCGACCAGGGCGCCGGTGGTGACGCCGTGGCGGAGGAGCCAGGGCGCGGTGGCGAGGAGAAGCACGATCGGGAGCTGTCCGCCGAGGGCGAGGGCGGCCACCCGGAGCACACCGAAGCGGGCGAGGGAACGAGCGGCCCGCAGCTCGGCGTCCACCCGCTCCCCGGCGTCGGCGCGCACCCGCGCCTCGGCGCCGGCCGCCGTGATGTCCCGCAGCCCGGGGCAGACGACGCCGAGCCGGTCGGCCAGGTCCTCGTCGGCGGCGAGGAAGGCCTCCTGTCTGCGGGCCAGCGGACGCAGCGTCGCCGCGAACAGGCCCACCCCCGCGGCCAGCGGCGGCAGGACGACGAGCAGCAGCAGCGGAGCCAGCGAGAACAGGCCGGCCAGCGCGCCGGCCGCGGTGAACACGAACGACCGCGACACCATGACCAGCCCCGCGAAGGTGTCCCGCGCGATCTCCACCTGCTGGGTGAGCCCGGACAGCGCCCCGCGGTCCGCCTCCCGCACCCCGCGCTCGACCACCCGCTTCACGAGCCGGTCCCGCAGCGGCTCGACCAGCGCAGCGACGGCCCCGTACACACGAGCGGTGCCGTACGCGCCGACGACGACCCCGACGCCGGCGGCACCGAGCCACCCGAGCCCGACCTCCGTACGGCCCTGGAGGAACCCGTCGTCCAGGGCGCGGGCCGGGGCGTATCCGATGAGGAAGCTCTGTCCCGTCTCCAGCACCGACCAGAGGGCGAGCCGTACGAGGACGGGCCATCGGGCCCGCAGGAAGCGCAGCCCGCGCGGGTACAGGCCACGGGTCACGCCGCTTCCTCCCCGGTGAATGCCTCCCGGTACTCCCTGATCTCCCACAGCTCCTCGTGCCGCCCCACCGCGCGCACCCGCCCGCCTTCCAGCCATGCCACCGCGTCGGCCCTGGCCGCTGTCGCCGCCCGGTGCGCGACCAGCAGGCGGGTGGCGGACGAGCCGCCGGTCAGGGCCTCGGCGATGCGGGCCTCCGTCACGGTGTCGAGGCTGGACAGGGCGTCGTCGAGGATCAGCAGGCGGCCGTCGTGGGCGAATGCCCGGGCGAGTCCCAGGCGTTGGGACTCGCCGCCGGAGCGCGGGGCGGCGGCGAGTGCGGTGCCGTAGCCGTTGGGCAGGCGGCGTATGAAGTCGTCGGCGTGGGCCGTGCGGGCGGCCTCCCGGATGCGGGCGGGGGAGGGGTCCGGCAGGCCAAGGCCGATCGTGTCCTCGACGGTGCCGTCCAGCAAGGCTGGGCGTTCGAAGGCGTAGGCGACGGCGCGGCGCAGGTCGTGGTGGGTCAGCTCGGTCAGTGGCACTTCGTCGAGCAGGACGTCGCCTTCGTCCGGGTCGGCCAGGCGCCCGGCGAGCGCAGCGAGCAGTGACTTGCCCGCGCCGGAGCGCCCGACCACGGCCAGGGTGGTCCCGCCGGGGACGACCAGGTCGATCCCGTCCAGCACGGTGTGTCCGCCGCGCCGGGCGGTCACGCCGCGCAGCTCCAGGCGGCCTGGGCCGGGAGGCAGTCTGCGCCCGCCATGGGCGGTGGCGGGCTCGGCGACGACCTCGCCGAGGCGTCCGGCCGCCGCGCGGGCCCGGGCCAGGCTCGCGAGCTGGCTGACCAGCACGCCGACGCCGGTCGCGAGCACCGCGTAACGGGAAGCGGCGAGCATCTCGCCGACGGACAGCCGGTGCCGGGTGAGCAGGACGCCGGCGACGGCTATGACACCGAGTTGCAGCAGCGGGGCCACGGTGACGGCCTGGGCGGCGGCCCGCCCCTGCACCCGCCACATCCGGTGCCCGGCGCGGGAGAGTTCGGGCAGCGGCCGCAGGATCCGTGCCGTCTCCCGGTCCGTCGCACCGGCCGCGTGGATGGTGCGGTGGCCGTCGACGGCCTCGGCGAGCGCGGCGGCGATCCGGCCCTGTTCCTGCTGGTAGCGCGTCACACAGCGGGAGGTGTCGCGGGCGAAGGTCCGCAGCAGGGCAGCCAGTAGCGGCGCCCCGGCCAGGAACACGGCCGCGAGCCACAGGTCGATCAGGCCGAGGGCGACGATGCCCCCGACCGGTCCGGCGAGCGCGGCGAGCAGCGCGGCACGGGCGGCCGGTGCCGTGCCGGCCTGCGCGGCGTTGCCGACGAGCCGTGCGACCAGGTCGCCGGCCCCGAAGCGGGCGGTGGCCCGTGGACCTACGGCCAGGACATGACCGGTCAGCCGCCACCGGAGCCAGGCGGTCGTGCGGGCGTCGACGGTGCCGACGAGGACGCTCTGGCATCCGTCGAGCAGGGCGAGCAGAGCCACGAGTCCGGCGCAGCACAGGACCCAGCCCGTCGCCGGTGCCCGGGCCAGCAGGAGGTCCAGGGTCCGCCCGAGCGCGGCGGGCAGCAGCAGCCCGGCCCCGGTCGCGGCGGTGGCAACCAGGCACAGGGCCGCCGTGCGGGTCCCGCTGTGCCGGGTGGCCGCACGCAGCAGCGCGCGGGAAGCGTCGTCGGCAGGAGTCGTCGTGCGCCTCATACGGCTGCGGCCTCGCTCCCTCGTCCGGGCAAGGGCCCCGGGCGGCCCTCCCGTGAGGGAGGGAACCACCCGGGGCCGCGGATGCGCGATGTCCGTCAGAGACAGAGCGCGATGCTGGCCTGGCTGGCGCACAGAAGGAGGCTGACCATGCTGCCGCCTCCGGTGTACTCCTCGGTCTCCATCGTCTGCAGGTCGAGCAGTGCCATGTCAGGTCCTCTCATTGGTGGGGACGGGGTTGTGTCACGACTCCGTCAGGTGGCGGAGCCGCGTTCCGGGTGCCGCCTCGGCGGCGGGAGGAAGGGCAGGTGGGCCGGGGTGGCGCTCGCCGCGTCGGCGCCGAGGGCGGCTCCGAGCGCGAGCAGACAGCCGGCCGTTCCGGTGCCCAGGTCCATGGAGAGCCGCATCATCTGGTGTCCGGGGAAGGCCAGTTGGCCCTGGTAGGACATCGCGTACCAGCCGAGCCCGGCGATCTGTCCGGCCAGCCGGTCCGCGTCCGCGCCCGGTGTCGTCGTGCGGCTGAGGTGCAGGATCATCCCGGCACGTCCCTGGAAGAGGCCGGGCTGAGCGTAGAAGCGTGAGGTGGCGGCGGTGAGGATGCCGGCGCGGGCCCGCTCGAAGGCGTCCGTGTCGACGCCGGAGTCCCGCGCGGACCGTCCGGCCCCGCTGTCGTCGGCGTGCGCGAGGTAGTCGTCGACGACCATGCCCACCCCGACGCTCCCGTCGCCCAGATACGGCATGGTCCGCCAGCCCTCGTCGACCTCCAGCGAGCCGCCCTTCTGCTCCACGCAGCACGCCAGGTCCTGGCGCAGCGCCTCGCCGGCCGCGTCCAGCAGCCGCCGGTCGCCGGTCCGTTCGTACTGGCGCAGCAGGAACAACGCGGGTCCGCTCGCGCCGCGCAACAGTCCGGCGCGGGGCCGGGCCCCGGACGGGGGCGGTGCGGTCAGCCGCCGTACGAGGATGTCCGCGGCCTCCGCCGCCCGCTCGCGCAGCTCCGGCTCGCCGGTGGTGTCGGCGAGGGCGCCGAGGACCAGCCCCAGGCCGGCCAGCCCGCCGCGCAGGTCGGAGGACAGGCGCTGCCACCTCTCGCGCAGAACCGTGTCGATCAGGTCCAGGGCACGCTGCCGGTGGCCGAGCATGTCGAGGACATGGGCCACGCCCGCGAGACCGTCGTACAGGCCCAGCGGAGTTCCGACCGGCGGTGGGGCGGTGCGGTCGAGCAGCCAGCGTTCACCCTCGTCGTAGCGCTCGGCGCCGGTCGCGGCCAGGGCGTACAGCACGCCGGCCGCACCGTGGGCGAGGCCGAGTCCGCCGCCGTCGGAGAACTGGCCGACGTCGCCCGGGAAGAGCCGGTCCTCGCGCTCCGGGGTGGCCGAGGCGAGCAGCGCCTTGACCATCGAGTCGCGGCTGTAGGGCCAGTCGCCGGGTTCCACGAAGGACGCGGAGCGGGCCCGGGCCGTGTGCGCGGCACGGTCGGGAACGGCCACGTCCCGGCAGATCTCGGCGACCGCCTCGTCCAGGAACTCCCGCGGCACGTCCGGGAACTGCCCCGCGATCACGTCCGCCAGGTGCGCCGCCTTGTCGCGGTCCACCACGAACAACGAGGTGATCGGCAGGAACATCGCCAGTCTCAGGCAGGCCAGCGCATAACGGTCGACATCCACGCCCCTGCGGTCGGCCGGGGCCAGAAAGCCGGGGTGGGCGACGACCTGACGGCCGTTCTCGCCGACCGGGGCCGCCGCTTCGAAGTCGAGCAGGGACACCGACTCCTCGTCGGGGGCGACCATGATGTTGAAGACGTGCAGGTCGTTGAAGACGATCCCGCGCGCGTGCACCGTCTCCACCGCGCGCTCCACGGCCCGGTGGATGCGCAGGGCCCAGGCCGTGTAGCCGGCCACGGCGCCCGGATCGGGGTCCGGGCCGATCAGCGGATGTCGTTCGGCGAAGAAGGAGTTCAGGGGGCGCCCCGCCACGAAGTCCATGACCAGGAAGCGGTGATCGCCGAGCAGGAACCAGTCGCGCACCTCGGGCACCACACCGGTCCCCGCCAGCTGCTCCAGCGCCTGCCGCTCCCGCTCCAGCCGGGTCACGGCGTCCGCGCCGTCCGCGGCGAGGCCCGCGTGCGGCCGGCCCTCCTTGAGGACCACCTTGCGTCCGTCCCGCGTGTCGGTGCCCGCGTACACCCCGCCGCCGTTGGAGAAGTGCAGCGCCTTCTCGATGCGGTAAGGCAACTCGCCGACCGTCGTGGTGTTGCGGGCCGCCAGCTGCGGTGCGAGGAACTCGGGCAGCGTCACCCACTCCGGCACCTGGAACGACGGTGCCCGCCGGTCCGGCACCAACTGGCCTTCCCCGTCCCGCACCGCCGGCACCAGCGAACCGCGGTCGTCGACCACGAAGAGACGCGCGAAGGCGCCGTAGCGGACGTACAGCGGACCGTCGTCCCACCGCAGATCGGTGAGGATGTACGGACCCTCGAACCCCTCCAGCAGCCGGCCCAACTCGAGCAGCACCGTGTGGAGCTGCTGCTCGCCGGCCGGGTAGACGGTGACGAACTTGCCGCTGGAGTCGCGGCCCGCGTACTTGGCGTTGCGCAGATGCAGCAGCTGCGGGCCGGGCACGAACTTGAACGGGATGCCCCTCGGCACGCAGTAGTCCCACACGATCCGCGCGATCTGCTCCGCGTTCGCCAGGGTTGCCGAGGCATGGACCTTCCAGCCCTGCGCGGGGCCCGGCACCGGGGCGCCGTCCGGGCCGAGTGGCGTCAGGGTCAGCCAGTCGCCGATCCGTGCCGCCGTCCAGCCGTCGGGTACCTCGTCCCGCGCCGCCTCGTACAGACGCGAGGCGCCCTGCGTGCCCGTGGACAGCCGGTCCGGCGTCTCGTAGAAGTGCCTGTCGGCGAGCGCGTACACCTCGTAGCGCTTGTCCATGCGTCCCCCCTCAGCTCGTCCGGCACCGAGGCTTCCAGCGATGCAGCGGCTACGGACAGTCACGACTGTCACGAGATCACTGTGCGGAACGCATGCGTAAAGACATGTTCGGGCCCTTTCGAGCATCGGAATCCCGCCCGCACCACGGAACGCGCCACAGGGGCTGCGCAGGTGTCTGATAAGCGCTGTAATGGCGGACGTGGTCGGAGAGGGCGCCGCGGAACGCGGAACGAGAAGGCTGCGTGCCGAAGTTGCCGTCAAGACGGTCGCCGCCGATCCGGACTCACCGGACCGACTGCGACGCGTCCTCGAACAGGCCCTCGTCTTCGGCGGAGCGACCCTGGCCGCCGTATACGCGCCGGGCGAGGACGAGGACCTGCTGTGCCTGGTCGAGTCCGCCGGTGTGCCGAGGACCTTCTACGGGCTGCGCGACAGCTACCCGCGCTCCGGCCGGTCCGCGGTGGCCGGTGCCCTGCGCACCGGAGAAGCACGGTGGCTCGGCCCGGCGGAACTGGCCGCGCGAACGGAGTCCCGACGGGCACCCGGACGGGACTTCTTCCTGGCGGCCTTGCCGACCCACGGCGACGAGGGCGCCGGCTGTCTGCTGGCCGTCAGCGAGCGCGCCGACGGCTTCGACTCCGGCGACCGGGAGTGCCTGGAGCTGATCGCCGAGGCCGTCGCCTTCCCCACCCGGCCCGCAGCCACGGACGGGGGCGAGCTGCCGCCCAACGCCTTCAGCCTCGCCATGGACACCGGCCGCGTCGAGGTCGGCGACGACATCCTGGCCCTGTTCGGTCTCGGCCCGGACGACTTCGACGGCAAGGTCGAGACCCTGCTGGGCCTGACCGTCCCGGAGGACCTGCCGTCGCTGATGTCCGTCGTCGAGGCCGACCACACCGCCCTCGGCGACCGCGACCTGGAGTTCCGGGTCCTGCAGCCCACCGGCCCGCCCCGATGGCTCAGGCTGCGCGGCCGCCTGCTGCCCGGCGGCGAGGGGCTCCCGGCCCGCATCGTCGGCACCGTCGCCGACGCCTCCACCCTGCGCGCCGAGGTCACCGACGTGGCCCGCGTCCAGCGCCTGGCCGCCGCGCTCGCCACCGCAGGCACCGTCCGCGACGTCAGCCAGGCCGTGGTCACGGCCCTGCGCAAGCCGCTGCGGGCCGACCGCATCGCCCTCGCCGAACTGGAGAACGACCGCCTCGTCGTCACCGTCCTCGACCCGCCCGACCCCGAGTCCTGGCCGCAGCTGTGGCGCGTGGAGTGGCGTACCGAGTGGCCGGACGCGCCCGTGCGCGCCATGCCCACCCTCGCCGCCGCCCTGCGCGAGGGCCGCGCCCAGATCTGGCCCGCCGGCAGCCTGCTGGAACCGGCCCTGGCCGACGTCGGCCCCGGCGGCCTGGCCGTTCTGCCGCTGCCCGCCGGCGGCCGGATGGTCGGCGCCTGCCTGATCGGCTGGGACGCCCCGCACGACTTCGGCCCCGACGAGCGCGCCCTGCTCACCGCCTCGGCCGGCCTCGCCGGCCAAGCCCTGCTGCGCGCCCACGCCTTCGACGCCGAGCACGAACTCGTCGGCATGCTCCAGCGCCAACTGCTGCCGCGCCGCCTGCCCCGGCTCCCCGGCGCGGAGGCCGTCGCCCGCTATCTGCCCACCACAGCCGGACTGGAGGTCGGCGGCGACTGGTACGACGTGATCCCGCTGCCCGACAACCACGTAGCCCTGGTCATCGGCGACGTCCAGGGCCACAGCGCGGCCGCCGCCACCCTCATGGGCCAGATGCGCACCGCCCTGCGCGCCTACGCCGCCGAAGGACACCCTCCGGACGTCGTCGTGGACCACGCCAACCGCCTGCTCATGGACATGGAGACCGACCTCTTCGCCACGTGCTGCTACGTCGACGTCGACCTGGAGGAGGGCTCCGCCTGGTGCGTGCGCGCCGGTCACCCCCCGCCGGTCCTGCGCCACCCGGACGGCAGCACGGAGATCGCCGAGGTGGAGGGCGGCCCGCCGCTGGGCGTGGTGCGGCAGGCCGGCTTCCCGATGAGCCCGCTCGGGCTGCAGCCCGGCACGGTGGTCGCCCTCACCACCGACGGCCTCGTCGAGTCCGCGGACGCCGACATCGACACCGGCATGGCCCGGCTCGCCCGCGACCTTGCCGGCTCCGACCCCGCCCACCTCGGCCTCGTCGCCGACGCCCTGCTCGTGGACGCCCGCCGCAGCGACGACATCGCCCTGCTCCTGATGCGCTACGACGGCATGGCCGTACGGCCGCTGCGCGAGAGCTGGACCGTCTGGCGCGTCCCGCAGGCCGTCGGCCACGCCCGCCGCTTCACCCGGCGCACCCTGCGCGTCTGGGGCGTGCCGCCGCAGGACATGGACGCCGTGCTGCTCGTCGTCTCCGAACTCGTCACCAACGCCCTTGTGCACACCGACGGCCGGGTCCGCCTCGACCTCACCCTCGTCAACCACCGGTTGCGTGTGGCGGTCGCCGACTCCTCGCCGCGCACACCGGTCAAACCCGCCAGCATCAGCTGGGAGGCCACCGGCGGGCGCGGCATCCTCCTCGTCGAGGCCATGGCGGCGACGTGGGGAACCGTGCCGGTCAGTGGCGGAAAGCAGGTCTGGAGCGAGATCGCCCTGGGCGGCTGAGACCGCGCTCCGGTGAACGGCCGGTGGCATGGAAGTTGCGAGCGTGCCAATCCCGGCACCGTCAATTTGGCCGAATCGGGGCTAAGGTGAACCGATGAAGGCTCTCGTGCTGTCCGGTGGCGCCGGTACGCGCCTGAGGCCGATCACGCACACTTCGGCCAAGCAGCTCGTGCCGGTGGCGAACAAGGCCGTCCTCTTCTACGGGCTGGAATCCATCGCCGCGGCCGGGATCACCGAGGTCGGTGTGATCGTCGGTGACACCGCCCCGGAGATCCAGGACGCCGTCGGAGACGGTTCCAAATTCGGCCTGGAGATCACCTACATCCCCCAGGAACGGCCCCTGGGGCTGGCCCACGCCGTGCTCATCGCCCGTGACTATCTGGGCGACGACGACTTCGTGATGTACCTCGGCGACAACTTCATCGTCGGCGGAATCGCAAGCCTCGTCGACGAGTTCCGCAGCAACCGCCCCGACGCCCAGATCCTGCTCACCCGCGTTCAGGACCCGCGCTCCTTCGGCGTCGCCGAACTCGACGACGCGGGCCAGGTCGTCGGCCTGGAGGAGAAACCCGAGCACCCCAAGAGCGACCTCGCCCTGGTCGGCGTCTACCTCTTCACCCCGGTGATCCACGACGCGGTCCGCGCCATCACACCGTCCTGGCGCGGCGAGTTGGAGATCACCCACGCCATCCAGCACCTGATCGACGCCCGCGCCGACGTGCGCTGCACGGTCATCAAGGGCTACTGGAAGGACACCGGGAACGTCGCCGACATGCTGGAGGTGAACCGGACCGTCCTGGAGGGCCTCACGCGCCGCATCGACGGCGACGTCGACGACGCCTCTGAGACCGTCGGACGCGTGGTCGTCGAGGAGGGGGCACGCATCGTCAACTCGCGCATCGTCGGGCCCGCCGTCATCGGCGCCGGCACCGTCGTCGAGGACTCCTACGTCGGCCCCTTCACCTCCATCGCGCAGAACTGCCGTATCAGCGACAGCGAACTGGAGTTCTCCATCGTGCTGCGGGACGCCTCGATCCAGGGAGTGGGCCGGATCGAGTCCTCGCTCATCGGCCGGCACGTCGAGGTCACGCCCGCGCCCAGCGTCCCCAGCGCCCACCGACTCGTCCTCGGAGATCACAGCAAGGTGCAGATCCACACATGAACCTTCTCGTCACCGGCGCCGCCGGATTCATCGGCTCGACCTACGTCCGCACGCTGCTCGCCCGCGACGCACCGGACGCGCCCGAGGCGCCGCGGATCACGGTGCTGGACAAGCTGACGTACGCAGGCACCCTGGACAACCTCGAACTGGGCCATCCCCGGCTGGAGTTCGTGCAAGGCGACATCGGCGACGCCGAACTGGTCGACAAGCTGATGGCCGGGGCCGACCAGGTCGTGCACTTCGCCGCAGAGTCCCACGTGGACCGCTCGATCGCCGGCGCCGGCGACTTCGTCCTCACCAACGTGGTCGGCACCCAGACCCTGCTGGACGCGGCCCTGCGCCACGGCGTCGCACCCTTCGTGCACGTCTCGACGGACGAGGTCTACGGCTCGCTGGAGACCGGCTCCGCCACCGAGACGGACATCCTGCGGCCCAGCTCGCCGTACTCCGCCTCCAAGGCCTCCTCCGACCTGCTCGCGCTCGCCTACCACCGCACCCACGGCCTGGACGTCCGCGTCACCCGCTGCTCGAACAACTACGGCCCGCACCAGTTCCCCGAGAAGGTCGTCCCGCTGTTCATCACCAACCTCCTCGACGGCGAGCGGGTACCCCTGTACGGCGAGGGCCTCAACGTCCGCGACTGGCTGCACGTCGACGACCACTGCGCCGGCGTCGAGCTCGTCCGCACCGAGGGCCGCCCCGGCGAGGTCTACAACATCGGCGGAGGCACCGAGTTGAGCAACAAGGAACTCACCGCCCTGCTCCTCGAGGCCTGCGGCGCCGACTGGGACATGGTGGCGCACGTCGAGGACCGCAAGGGCCACGACCTGCGCTACTCCGTCGACTGGAGCAAGGCCCGCACCGAACTCGGCTACCGGCCCCGCCACGACTTCGCGTCCGGCCTCGCCGACACCGTCGCCTGGTACCGCGACCACCGCGACTGGTGGGAACCCCTCAAGCGCCGCGTCGGCAAGGAGCACGGATGAGGTGGCTGGTCACCGGAGCGGGCGGCATGCTCGGCCGCGACCTGGTCGGGGAACTGCGCACCCGCGACGAGGAGGTGACGGGCCTCGACCACCTCGCCCTCGACATCACCGCCCCCGACGCCGTCGACCGTGCCCTCGCCGCACACCGCCCCGATGTGGTCGTCAACTGCGCCGCGTACACGGCCGTCGACGACGCCGAACAGGACGAGGAACGCGCCCTGCACGTCAACGGCGACGGCCCGCGCCTCCTCGCCCGGGCCTGCGCCGCGCACGACGCCCGCCTGATTCAGGTCTCCACCGACTACGTCTTCGCCGGCGACGCCCGCACCCCCTACGCCGAGGACGCGGCGCCCGCCCCCCGCACCGCCTACGGTCGCACCAAACTGGCCGGTGAGCGGGCCGTACTGGACGAACTCCCGGACGCGAGCGCCGTCGTGCGCGCCGCGTGGCTCTACGGCGTCCACGGCCGCAGTTTCGTCCGGACGATGATGGAACTCGAAGCTCGCCGGGACACCGTGGACGTCGTGGACGACCAGCGCGGCCAGCCGACGTGGAGCGCCGACGTCGCCGCGACGATCGCCGACCTCGGCCCGCGCGTCGGCCGCGACATGACCGGCGTACTGCACGCCACCAACTCCGGCGAGGCCACCTGGTACGACCTGGCTCGCGAGGTGTTCCGGCTGCTCGGCGCGGACCCCGGCCGGGTGCGTCCCGTCACCAGCGAGGCCTTCCCGCGACCCGCGCCCCGCCCCGCCTACAGCGTCCTCGCGCACGGCCGTCGGCAGCGGCTCGGCCTCGCGCGAGCGCGTGACTGGCGCACCGCCCTGCACGAAGCAATGCCCCGGATCCGCAAGGAGACCCTTCGTGAAACGCCATGAGTTCCTGCGGGAACTGCACAAGGTCAGCGGCAACCGCAACTACCTGGAGATCGGCGTCAACGACGGCCGCAGCCTCCGGCTCTCCCGCGTGCCCACGATCGCCGTCGACCCCGCCTTCAAGGTCGTCACGGAGATCCGCTGCGACGTCCACCTGGTCAAGGCCACCAGCGACGACTTCTTCGCCCGCGACAACCCGCTCATCCACCTCAGGGGCGGCCGTCATCCCCTGCGGAACCTGCGCCGCGGCCGCAAGCCGTTCGGGTACTGGCGGCGTACCGTCCTCGACCTGTCGTTCATCGACGGCATGCACCTGTTCGAGTACGCGCTGCGGGACTTCATGAACATCGAGCGGCACTCCGACTGGACCAGCGTGATCGTCTTCGACGACATGCTGCCGCGCAATGTCGACGAGGCGGCGCGCGACCGGCATACCGGGGCGTGGACCGGTGACGTGTACAAGCTCGCCGAGATCCTCGGGCGCTACCGGCCCGATCTGGTGACCGTTCTGGTCGACACCCAGCCCACCGGGCAGCTCGTCGTGTTCGGGGCCGATCCCCGGAACACGGTGCTGCGGGACCGGTACGACGAGATCGTCGCGGAGTACGAGGTGCCCGATCCGCAGAAGGTGCCCGAGGCCATCCTGGACCGGGCGTCCGCAGTGGCGCCTGAGGCGTTGCTCGGGGCGGGCTTCTGGCGGTCGCTGGCGCGGGCACGCAGGCTGGGTGTGCGGCGTGGGCGGGCGTGGGTGCCGTTGCGGGCTCAGATCGCGGGGGTTGCCTCCGGCGGTTGAGCGGTAGTGCCGGGTTCTGGAGTCGCATGTCTGCGGGCTCGTCGTCGCTGGTCGCGCAGTTCCACGCGCCCCTCAGGGCGTTGCCGAACCGCCTCCCGTGCGTAGCCGGTCGTAGTGGGCGCTGCAGGTCTCGTACGTCGGCAGCAGGCCCGCCTCTCGTGCCTCGGACAGTGACGGTGCCTGCGCGTCCTTGGGGGACAGGACCGGTGGGATGTCCTCGGGCCAGGCGATGGCCAGGTCCGGGTCCAGGGGGTGCACCCCGTGTTCGCGCTCGGGGGCGTAGCCGGTCGAGCAGAGGTAGACCACCGTGGCCTCGTCGGTGAGTGCCATGAAGGCGTGGCCGAGGCCCTCCGCGAGGAACAGGGCGTGGCGGCTGTCGTCGTCGAGGCGCAACGCCTCCCAGCGACCGAAGGTGGGGGAGCCGAGGCGGATGTCGACGACCACGTCCAGGATGGCGCCGCGCACACAGGTGACGTACTTGGCCTGGCCGGGCGGCACGTCCGAGAAGTGCACGCCCCGCAGTACGCCCCGGCGGGAGACCGAGCAGTTGGCCTGTGCCAGGGACAGGCCGTGCCCGGTCGCCTCGCGGAACTCCGTGCCCCGGTACCACTCGTGGAAGCTGCCGCGGTCGTCCGGGAAGACCTTGGGCTCCAGTGCCCAGGCGCCTTCGATGCCGAGCCCTCGCATGCCGTCACCGCCTCCTCAGGGCCCGCAGCCGGGCCGCCGTCCGGCCCAGGGCCGTACCGAGCCTGCGTCGTGCCCTACGCGCGAAACGCCGTAGCGTACTGGGACGCGGCGCCTGCACCACGTGCACCGTGCCGACCCCGCAGCGCAGCGCGAAGGGCAGCGGCAGGAACCGTGGCCCCGGCACGCCGAGCGCTGCCCGCCAAGTCGCCCCTCCCAGCTCGCCGAGCGGCAGCACGGCCTCCAGCAGCGCCGCGGACCCTTGCGGGGACAGCGTGGCGGGCACGTCGAGGGTTGTGCCGGACGCGGTGAGCCGCAGTGTCACCTCGGTGCCGTCGTCGGGGACGTGCAGGGGGAGCCGTGCGTGCAGGCGGGCGCCCGAGAGGGTGATCTCGGGCGTGGTGAGCGTGCCCAGGCCGACGCGGTGGGTCGCGCGGTCGACGTCGAGGGCGAGATGGGCGTGCGGTGACGTCCAGTACGGCAGGACGAGGTGCCCGCCGGTCACAGCGGCGGACGGCGTGGGGCGGTTCCCCCGCGGGGCGGGGCCCAGGCGGCACTCCTTGGTCCAGCCGCCCAGCTTGACGCGGACCAGGGCGTCCCACAGGCCGTCGCGGGTGAGGCCGGCGGGGTCCACGGTGGCGGTCGCCCGCAGTACCAGCCGGACCCGGCCGTCGTCGCCGGCCGGCACCTCCTCCCGGGCGAACTCCACCGGCTGGAAGTACTGGGCGGCACTGGCGCGCTCGCGCACCAGCAGGTCCGCGGTGGCCTTGCCGAACCGGTCGACGGTGTCGGCGCCCACCCATGCGACGGCCGCGGCCAGGTCCTCGGGCGGGCCGTCGAGAGGCGTACGGGCCGTCCCGGCGGCGAAGGTCATCGGCTCGCCGGCAGACGCGAACTCGGCGGTGAACGCGACCCGCAGCGTGCCGTTCTCCCACGCCACGCGCTCGGGGACGGCCGTGAGGGCGATGCCGGCCTCCCACTCGGCGAACGCCTCGACGTCGTCGTACCGGTCCGCGGCGATCAGCGCGGCGACGACCTGCTGCGTCGGCTGCAGCCCGGCCGCGACACCGGGCCCGAAGCGCTCCACGACGACCTGGTGGATCTCCTCGAACAGGTCCCGCCGATAGTCCGCCGGCAGGGCCAGCAGCCGCCGCGCGCGCATCCGCTCGACCATCTCGACCCGCAGCCACCGCCTGAAGAGCCGGTCGCGCAGCGGCCCGGGTTCGGTGTACCGCTCGACGACGTCCAGGGCCTCGCGGAGGTTCTTGAAGTAGCCGCCCGGGTCGAAGCGCTGGAAGCCGGCGTTCGAGGCGTCGTCCCGGCGGACGTGGTAGTAGCAGACGTAGTCGCTGAGCACCGAGACGTTGCTCGCGCGCAGGTAGGCCTCGGTGACGAAGACGTGGTCCTCCAGCCGCCGCCTGCCCTCGGGGAAGCGCAGGCCGATGTCGTCGAGGAAGACGCGGCGGAACATCTTGTGCGGGGTGAGGCTGTCGATCAGCGGCGCGTTCTCGACGGTGGCGCGCGGGTGGTTGCGGCGGAACAGCTCCACCGGCACCCCGCGGCCCTTGCCGGCCATCTTGCCGACCACGACATCGGCGCCGTTGGCGACGCCGTAGTCGTACATCCGTTCCAGGGCCTCGTCGCCGAGGTAGTCGTCGTTGTCCACGAACATCACGTACTCGCCCCGGGCTGCGCCGATGCCGACGTTGCGGGGTTTGCCGGACCAACCGGAGTTCACCTGGTGAACGACGCTCACCCGGGGCTCCGCAGCGGCCAGCGCGTCGAGCCGGGCCGGCGTGCCGTCGGTGGAACCGTCGTCGACGAAGATCACTTCGTATTCGTCGGGAGGCAGCGACTGCCGCATCAGCGACTCGATGCAGTCCTCGACATAAACCCCCGGGTTGTACACGGGTACGACCACGCTGACCTTGACCGGCATCGGTCTCCGAGCCCCCTAGGGGTCACTGGGCGTTTGCGTCGAATTACGGCGCTCGTGGCCAAATGCTAACCCTGACACCGAGTTTGTCCACCGCTCAACCGTGGCGACCACGCGCCGCTACCGGGCCGAAGATCGTCCGCGCCGGTAGCCTGAGGGTGTGCGCCTGCTGCTGATGTCCGACACTCACCTGCCCAAACGCGCCAAGGCACTGCCCGGACCGCTGCTCGCCGAACTCCCGCGCGCCGACGTCGTGTTCCACGCCGGGGACTGGGTCGATTCGGCCACGCTCGACCTGCTGGAGAGCCGCTGCACCCGCCTCATCGGCGTCCACGGCAACAACGACGGACCGGACCTGCGCGCCCGGCTGCCCGAGGTGGCATACGCCGAGCTCGGCGGCCTGCGCTTCGGCGTGGTCCACGAGACCGGGCCCGCCCAGGGGCGCGAGGCGCGCTGCGCGGCCAGGTTCCCCGAACTCGACGTCCTGGTCTTCGGCCACAGCCACATCCCGTGGGACACCACGGCCGCCACCGGTCTGCGCCTGCTCAACCCGGGCTCACCGACCGATCGCCGCCGCCAGCCCCACTGCACCTACATGACGGCGACCGTGACCGAGGGCGGGCTCGGGGACGTGGAGCTGCACCGGCTGCCGCCGCGCTGAGCTCAAAAAGATCCGGGCCGCTCCGTGTGCAGGGAAGCGGCCCGGGCGCTGCGATGCGCTGTCATGGACCTCCTTCCCGCTCAGAGGCGTTGTTCGGGGGCCCGTAGGCCTCCTTGAGTCGCCCCCTACCCCTTCGCGTCCGCCTTACACCCCTGATTTCGGGCCGCGCGCGAGTCGATCGACGCCTGAGATCACCTGCGCCGCGCCCGCCGCCCCCGCAACAGGCGCACCAGCACCAGCACCACCCCGGCCGCCGCCACGGCTCCCGCCATGGCCGCCCCCACCCGCTTCGCCACCGGCACTCCGGCCGTGCGGAGCAGATCGAGCGGCTGGTCCGGCTCCTCCTCGGCAACCGGCGCACTCTGCGGGGGCTCGGTCAGCTGCTGCGACAGAGCCGTGGCGAACTGCCCGACCAGCCGGTCGCCCACCTCGGCCATCACCCCGCGCCCGAACTGCGCAGGCCGCCCGGTCACGGTGAGGTCGGTGTCCACCGACACGGCCGTTCCGCCGTCGCGCTCGCTGAGTGTGCCGGTCATCGTGGCCCGTGCGGTGCCCTGCCCGCGCGTCTCGCGGCCGCTCGCGGTGAGCACCATGCGGTGCGCCGTCTCGTCCTGTTCCTCGAAGACCGCGGTGCCCTTGTAGGCCACGGTGATCGGGCCCACCTTGACCTTGACCGCACCGGCCACGGTCCTGCCGTCGTACTCCTCGACGCTCGCCCCGGGCATGCAGGGCGCGATGCGCTCGATGTCGAGGAGCGTGTGCCAGGCCTCGTCGACCGGGACGGGGACGGTGAACTCGTGGTGCAGCTCCATGACTTCCTCCTACCGGGTGCTACGACGATGGATGGATCGCGCCCGCCGTGGCCGTCAGCGGGGCTCCCGTGCCGCCCCACCGCAGGGCGACGATCTCGGCGGCGACGGACACGGCGACCTCCTCGGGCGTACGGGCCCCGAGGTCGAGCCCGACGGGGGAGCGCAGCCGGGCCAACTCGGCCTCGCCGACCCCGGCTTCGGTCAGCCGCTGCATCCGGTCGTCGTGGGTACGGCGGCTGCCCATCGCCCCGATGTACGCGGCCGGGCGGCGCAGCGCCTCCTGAAGCAGCGGCACGTCGAACTTCGGATCGTGGGTGAGCACACAGATCACCGTGCGTTCGTCGGTGTCGGTGCCGCTCAGATAGCGATGCGGCCAGTCCACGATCACCT
Source organism: Streptomyces sp. NPDC012935 (assembly GCF_042900345.1). Lineage (NCBI taxonomy): Bacteria > Bacillati > Actinomycetota > Actinomycetes > Kitasatosporales > Streptomycetaceae > Streptomyces > Streptomyces sp. NPDC012935. Next base: position 9,069 of record NZ_JBIBBC010000001.1, on the reverse strand, counting down.
CGACGCCCGCCGGGAAGCGCTTCGGGGTGGCGAAGACCGGGCGGGCGTCGCACACCGTGACCCGGTAGCCGAGGAAGTCGCCGATGCGGGCGACCGAGGCCGCGTAGTCGATCGCGCCGAACACCAGCATCCGCGGCGGCGGTGCGAAGGAGTGCAGGAACACGGAGACCGCGTCCTCGCGGCGCTCGCCGTGCGGGCCGTAGTGCCTGAGGCCCGTTGCACCGAGGGCGAGTTCGCCGCGGGCGTCGGCGGTGACGGCCACGTCCAGGCCGGGCGTGCCGAGCGTGCCCGCGACGCGGTCCGGCCACACGGCGAGCGTCGCCCCGCGCGGCGCGGGACCGTCGGTCACCGTCGCCACCGTGACCGGTCGCCCCGCCGCGACCGACTCGGCGACCTCGCCGAAGGCCGGGTCCGAGGCGGCCGTCACGGGACGTACCAGCAGGGTGATCTCGCCGCCGCAGGTGAGCCCGACCTCGAAGGCGTCCTCGTCGCTGTAGCCGAAGGTCTCCAGCCGCGCCTCGCCGCTCGCCACCACCTCCTGCGCGAGTTCGAAGACGGCCCCCTCGACGCAGCCGCCGGACACGCTGCCCACGACCTCGTCGTCGGGGCCCACCGCCATCGCGGCCCCGGGGTCGCGCGGGGCGCTGCGGCTGGTGGCGACGACAGTGGCGAGTCCGAACGGCACCCGGGCCGCATACCAGGGGCTGATCACCGGGAGAATCTCACGCATCGACCGCTCCTCTCACCACCGTCGCCAGCCGCTCCAGGGCGGCCAGGCTGTGCCCCTCGACGAAGGCGTCCACGCTCGGCAGGGCCGCCGCCATCCCGGCCGCCACGGGTGCGTAACCAGGGCGCGCCTTGCGGGGATTGGCCCAGATCACCCGGTGCGCCAGCCGGTGCAGACGGCGCATCTGGGCCGCGAGCAGCTCCGGATCGCCACGCTCCCAGCCGTCGGACAACAGGACCACGATCGCACCGCGCGCCATGCCGCGCTGCCCCCAGCGGTCCAGGAACGCCCGCAGCAGCTCGCCCAGCCGGGTACCCCCGCGCCAGTCGGGCACCGCGGCCGCGACCGCCGCCATCGCCAGGTCGGGGTCCCGGTGCGACAGCTCCCGGGTCACCCGCGTCAGCCGGGTGCCGATCGTGAACACCTCCGTACGGCTGTTTCGGGCGGCCGCGTGCGCGAAACGCAGCAGCGCGTCCGCGTACGGCGACATGGAGCCGCTGACGTCCACGAGCAGCACGACCCGGCGGGGCCGCTCGGTGCGGGCGTGCCGCCGCAGCCTCGCGGGCTCCCCGCCGCGGCGCAGCAGCTCCCGCACCGTCCGGTGCGGATCGACCTCGCCGCGCCTGGCCGGACTGCGGCGCGCGGAGCGCCGTGCCTGGCCGCGCAACGCGAGCGCGGACAGCAGCCGGCGCACCTGCTCACGCTCCACGGCGTCCAGGTCGGCGACATCGCGGTGGCGCAGGACCTCGGCGGCGCTGGCGAGAGAGGCCGCTGGCGGCGCGTCGCGCTCACGCTCGGCACGTGCGGCGGTGCCGGTGCCGCCGCTGACGACCAGGCGCAGGCGAGGCGGGGGAGGAGCGGACGCCGTACGGCCGGCCCGCCCACCGTCACCGAAGTACGCGGTGAACACCCGCTCGTAGCGCTCCAGGTCGTCGCGGTCCCCGCACAGCGTCAGCCGCCCCGCCCAGTACACGTCCGCCCGTATCCCCGGCCGCAGGGCGTCCACCGCGGACAGGAAGGCGTGCACGCGCTCGGCGTCGGCGTCGACGCCCGCCGCGCGCAGGGCACGGGCGAAGCCGAGGAGCGCGGCGTCCGCGGCGAGTACCCCGGTCACGTCCCGCACCGCAGTCACGCCCCTCGTGTCGCGAGCACCGCCGCGAGGTCCATCCCCCGTGCCCGTTCCGCGTCCTCCCGGTACTTCAGCACCGACCCGAGCGTGGCCACGGCCAGCTCCGCGTCCACCTCGTCCGCGCCGAGCGCGTCCAGGGCCTCGGCCCAGTCGATGGTCTCGGCGACACCGGGCGGCTTGAGCAGGTCGTGCCCGCGCAGCTCCTGCACGAGCGCGGTCACCTGCTCCGCAAGGCGGGCCGACACGTCCGGCAACCGACGCCGCACGATGGCCAGTTCGCGGGCGAAGCCAGGATGCTCGAACCAGTGGTACAGGCAGCGCCGCTTCAGCGCGTCATGCACCTCACGCGTGCGGTTGGAGGTCAGCACCACCACCGGCGGCTCCTCGGCCCGCAGGGTGCCGAGCTCGGGGATCGTGACCGAGAACTCCGACAGCAGCTCCAGCAGGAACGCCTCGAACTCGTCGTCGGCCCGGTCGATCTCGTCGATCAGCAGCACGGACGGAGTTGTCTGCAGCGCCCTGAGCAGCGGCCGTGCCACCAGGAACCGCCGGTCGTACAGCTCGCCCTCCAGCCGGTCCGCGTCGGTCACCCCGACGGCCTCGGCGGCCCGCAGATGCAGCAGCTGACGCGGGAAGTCCCAGTCGTACAGGGCCTGCGAGGCGTCGATGCCCTCATGGCACTGCAGCCGGATCAGCGGCGCGTCGAGCGCCTCGGCGAGGGCGGCGGCGAGCGCGGTCTTGCCGACACCCGCGTCGCCCTCGCAGAACAGCGGCCGGCCGAGCCGCAGGGCCAGGAAGCAGGCGATGGCCAGCCCGTCGTCGACGAGGTACCCCGTCTCCTCCAGCCGCGCCCGCACCTGCTCCGGGCCGTCCAGTGCGGTGATCGTCGCTCACCCCATCCCGGCGGCCGCCAGCACCGCCCGCTTGGTGAGGACCTGGGCCAGATGCGCCCGATACTCGGGCGAGGCCGAGGTGTCCTGGGACGGCCGGGTGCCCTGCGCCGCCTCCTGGGCGGCCCGCGCGACGTCGTCCGGATCCCCGGCGCCGGACAGCGCCTCCTCGGCCGCCGAGGCCCGCAAGGGGGTGGTGCCCATGTTGGTCAGCGCGACCCGTGCCTCGGCGATGTGCCCGTCGTCGCGCCGCACCAGCGCGGCCACGCCGACGATCGGCCAGGCCTGGGCGATCCGGTGGAACTTCTCGTAGCGGAAGCCCCAGCCGGCCGCCTTCGGGATGCGGACCTCGACGAGCAGTTCGTCGGGCTCCAGCGCGGTCTGCAGGTAGTCGACGCAGAACTCCCGTGCCGGGATCGTGCGCCGCCCTCGCGGCCCCTGCGCCACCATCTCGCCGTTCATCACCAGCACCACCGCCGGCAGGTCACCGGCCGGGTCGGCGTGCGCGAGCGAGCCGCCGAGGGTGCCGCGATGCCGTACGGCAGGGTCGGCGACCGTCGAGGTGGCGGCTGCCAGCAGCCCGGCGTGCCGCCTGACCAGTGGATCCGCGATGACGTCGTGGTGGGTGGTCATCGCGCCGATGACCAGCGTGTCGCCGTCCTCCCGGACGCCGCGCAGCTCGGGGATCCGGTTGACGTCCACGACCAGTTCCGGGAAGGCCAGCCGCAGCCTCATCAGCGGCAGCAGGCTCTGCCCGCCGGCCAGCACCTTGGCGTCCTCGCCCGCGTCGGCGAGCGTACGGACCGCCTCGTCGACGCTGCTGGGACGGGCGTAGTCGAATGCGGGGGGAATCATGCCGACGCCTCCTTCGCGGAGCGAACGGCCTGCCAGACCCGTTCGGGAGTGCACGGCATCCGGATGTCCTGGACGCCGAAGGGACGCAGGGCGTCCACGACCGCGTTGACCACGGCCGGCGTCGAGGCGATCGTGCCCGCCTCGCCGACCCCCTTGACGCCCAGCGGGTTGGAGGTCGCCGGTGTCTCGGTGCGGTCGGTGACGAACTCGGGCAGGTCGGGGGCGCCCGGCACGAGATAGTCGGCCAGCGTGCCGGTGACCAGGTTGCCCTCCTCGTCGTACACGGCCTCCTCGTACAGTGCCTGCGCGATGCCCTGGGCGATCCCGCCGTGCAGCTGCCCGTCGACGATCATCGGGTTGATCACCTTGCCGACGTCGTCGACGCACACGTACGACCGGATGTGCACGGCGCCCGTCTCGGTGTCGACCTCCACCGCGCACAGGTGGGTGCCGTGCGGGAACGAGAACGTGTCGGGGTCCAGGACGTGCTCGGCGTTGATCGACGGTTCCATGCCGTCGGGCAGGTCGTGCGAGGAGAAGGTCGCGAAGGCCACCTCCTGGATGGTTTTGCTCGCCTCGGGTGAGCCCTTGACGGTGAAGGCGCCGTCCTTGAAGTCGAGGTCCGCCTCGTTGGCCTCCAGCAGGTGGGCCGCGACCTTGCGGGCCTTGTCCACCACCTTGCGCGCCGCCTCGTGGACGGCGACGCCCCCGATGACCAGCGAGCGCGAGCCGTAGGTGTCCATGCCGTGGGTCGCCAGCACGGTGTCGCCGTGCATCACCTCGATGTCGTCGAACGGCACCCCGAGGGCGTCGGCGGCGATCTGGCTCCAGGACGTCACATGGCCCTGCCCGTGCGGGCTGGTCCCGGTGATGATCTCGACCTTCCCGGTGGGCAGCACCCGGATGTTGGCCGCCTCCCAGCCGCCCGCCGCGTAGTTCATCTCGCCCAGCCAGCGGCTCGGCGCGAGGCCGCACATCTCGGTGTACGTGGAGACGCCGATGCCGAGGCGGACGGTGTCCGCGTGGTCGACGCGGTCCGCCTGTTCGGCGCGCAGCTTGTCGTAGTCGAACAGGGCGAGCGCCTTGTCGGTGGCGGCCTCGTAGTTGCCGCTGTCGTAGGTGAGCCCCGCGATCGTCGTGTACGGGAACTCGTCGTGCCGGATCCAGTTGTGGCGCCGCAGGTCGACCGGGTCCACGCCGAGTTCGGCGGCCAGGTCGTCCATGATCCGCTCGATCGCGTACGTCGCCTCGGGGCGGCCGGCGCCGCGGTAGGCGTCGATCGGGGTGCGGTTGGTGAAGACGCCGGTGCAGGAGAACTCGTAGGCGCCCATCTTGTAGATCGCCGGGTACATGGAGGCGCCGAGGATCGGGATGCCCGGGCTGAGCAGCATCAGGTAGGCGCCCATGTCGGCCAGCAGTGAGACCTTCAGGCCCAGCAGGGTGCCGTCGCTGCGGGCGGCGATCTCGATGTCCTGGACCTGGCTGCGGCCGTGGTGGGTGGCGACGTTGGCCTCGGAGCGGGACTCGGTCCACTTCAGGGGCCGGCCGAGGCGCTTGGCCAGCACGAGGGCGATCACTTCCTCGCCGTACACCTGGAGTTTCGAGCCGAATCCGCCGCCGACGTCGGGGGCCACGACGCGGATCTTGTTCTCCGGGATGCCGGTGGTGACGGCGAGCAGGACCCGCAGGACGTGCGGGACCTGGGTGGAGGAGTAGAGGGTGAAGTCGCCGGACGCGGCGAGCGGGGTGACCACGACCGCACGCGGCTCCATCGCGGTGGGGATCAGGCGCTGCTGGTGGTAGCGACGGGTCAGGACGATGTCCGCCTTGGCCTTGGCGGCCGCGTAGTCGCCGTCGGCCGTGCGGTAGTCGTAGCAGCGGTTGGTGCCCTTGTCGGAGTGGACCAGCGGCGCGCCGTCCGCGAGCGCCCCCTCGATGTCCAGGGCGGCGGGCAGCGGGGTGTACTCGACCTCGATGGCCTCCAGCGCGTCGGCGGCCGTGTACCGGTCGCGGGCCACCACCACGGCCACCGGGTCGCCGGCGTAGCGCACCTCGTCGACCGCGATCGGGGGATGGTCCGGCACCACGGTGCCCTCGGCGACCGGCCAGGCGCACGGCAGCGAGCCCATCGCCTGCGCGACGTCGCGCCCGCTGAACGCGGCGATGACGCCGGGGCGTTCGAGGGCCGCCGAGACGTCGACACGGTCGATGCGGGCGTGGGCCATCGGGCTGCGCAGGATGGCCAGATGCAGCAGTCCGTTGACGCTGATGTTGTCCGTCCAGTTGGTCTGCCCGGTGATCAGGTGGGCGTCCTCCTTGCGGTACCGGGCACGGCCGACCTCGCGTTCGACGGTCTCGCTCATGCCGTGACCTCCTCCTCGGAGGCGTCCAGGACGGCCCGGACGATGTTCTGGTAGCCGGTGCAGCGGCAGATGTTGCCCTCCAGGCCGTGCCGCACCTCGTCCGGCGTGGGGTGCGGGTGTTCGCGCAGCAGATCGCGGGCCGCCATGATCATTCCCGGCGTGCAGTAGCCGCACTGCAGCGCGTGCCGCTCGTGGAACGTGCGCTGCAGGGCCGTCCACTCGCCGTCGTGGGCGAGCCCCTGGACGGTGGTCACCTCGCTCCCGTCCGCCTGGACGGCGAGCACGGTGCAGCTCTTGACCGCCGTGCCGTCCAGTTCGACCGTGCAGGTGCCGCAGTTCGAGGTGTCACACCCGATCGGGGTGCCGGTCAGACCGAGACGGTCGCGCAGGTAGTGGATCAGGAGGAGGCGGGGCTCCACGTCGTCCTCGTACGTCGTGCCGTCCACCTTCACCGAGATGTGAGTCATGTGCCCTCCAGAGGCCGAGTGGAGTGAGAGAGGGGAAACATCGGCCGGGCGTGATGTACGTCACTCTATGGCGGCTGCGGTGTCACGGCGAGTGCTGCGGTGGCGTTCGTTGAGCGTTAATCCATTGCCGGTGCGGGGGCGATCCTGCTGCACTGCACGTGACCCGTCGTCACGCGAACGGGGCCCGTTCGTCACGCACAGAGGAGCCGCAATGCGCACTGCGTTCATGTCCCCCCAGGAAGGAACGACCCCCTCATCGAAGGACATGACGCTTCGTGCATTTGCTCAACCTCGGGATCCTCGCCCATGTCGACGCCGGTAAGACCAGCCTGACCGAACGCCTGCTGCACACGGCGGGCGTGATCGACGAGATCGGCAGCGTCGACGCCGGGAACACCCGGACCGATTCCCTCGCGCTGGAGCGCCGGCGCGGCATCACGATCAAGTCCGCCGTCGTCTCCTTCGCGCTCGACGACGTGACGGTCAACCTCATCGACACCCCCGGCCACCCGGACTTCATCGCCGAGGTGGAGCGGGTGCTCGGCGTGCTGGACGGCGCCGTGCTGGTCGTCTCCGCCGTCGAAGGCGTCCAGCCGCAGACCCGCGTCCTGATGCGCACGCTGCAGCGGCTGCGCATCCCCACGCTCGTCTTCGTCAACAAGATCGACCGCCGCGGGGCGCGCCACGACGCCGTCCTGCGGGCCATCTCGGAGCGCCTGACCGCGGCCGTCGTACCGATGGGGACGACCGACGGCCTCGGCACCCGCGAGGCCCGCTTCCTCCCCGGCCTCGACTCGTCGGCGCTCGACGTCCTCTCCGACCATGACGACGCGTTGCTGACGGCGTACGTCGAGGACACCGTCTCCTGCGACCGCCTGGGCGCCGCCCTCGTCGAGCAGACCAGGCAGGCCCTCGTGCACCCGGTGTACTTCGGCTCCGCCATCACCGGCGCCGGGGTCGGCGCGCTGATCGACGGGATCAAGCAGCTGCTGCCCGCCGCCGACGGAGACCCGGACGGGCCGGTCTCGGGCACCGTCTTCAAGGTCGAGCGTGGGCCGGCGGGGGAGAAGATCGCCTACGCGCGGCTGTTCTCCGGCACCCTGCGCACCCGCGACCGGATCCGTGTCGACGAGGCGGGCGCCGAGGGCCGGGTCACCGCGATCAGCGTCTTCGACCAGGGCGCCGACGTCCGGGACGACTCGGTGCCGGCCGGCCGGATCGCCAAGCTGTGGGGGCTGGCCGACATCAGGATCGGTGACGTCTTCGGCGAACCCCGCAAGGCGTACGGGCACTTCTTCGCCCCGCCCACCCTCGAAACGGTCGTCGCCCCGGCCGGTGACACGGACCGGCGGGCCCTGCACCGCGCGCTCACCCTGCTCGCCGAACAGGACCCGCTCATCGGCCTGCGCCACGACGAGGTGCGGCAGGAGACCTTCGTCTCCCTCTACGGCGAGGTGCAGAAGGAGGTCATCCAGGTCACGCTCGCCGAGGAGTTCGGCCTGGACGTCACCTTCCGTCGGACGACACCGCTGTGCGTCGAGCGGCCGGTCGGCCCGGGCGCGGCGGTCGAGTTCAACAAGAAGGACGGCAACCCCTTCCTCGCCACGGTCGGCCTGCGCGTCGACCCCGCCACGGCCGGCGCCGGAGTGTCCTTCCGGCTGGAGGTGGAGCTCGGCTCGATGCCGTACGCCTTCTTCAAAGCCGTCGAGGACACCGTCCGCGAGACCCTCGGCCAGGGCCTGTACGGCTGGCAGGTCCCCGACTGCACGGTCACCATGACCCACTCCGGCTACTCGCCCCGGCAGAGCCACGCCCACCAGGGCTTCGACAAGAGCATGTCGAGCACCGGCTACGACTTCCGCGGCCTCACGCCACTGGTCCTGATCGAGGCCCTGCGCCGGGCGGGCACCGAGGTCCACGAGCCGATGCACCGCTTCCGTATCGAGGCGCCGACCGACACCCTGGCGGCCCTGCTGCCGGTGTTCGCCAGGTTGCGCGCGGTCCCGCAGACGACTCGGACCCGCGGCGCCTCCTGCGTCCTGGAGGGATCGGTGCCCGCGGCCCACGTGCACGAGCTGGAGCAGCAACTGCCCGGCCTGACACGCGGCGAGGGTGAGCTGGAGAGCGCCTTCGACCACTACGCGCCGGCCGCGCGCGGCACGCTCCCGGAGCGCCGGCGCACCGACCTCAACCCGCTGAACCGGAAGGAGTACCTGCTGAACCTGACCCGCCGGACGGGAACCTGACCCGCAACGGGCCCGGTTGACCCTTCCCTTACGTCAGGCCGCAGGCTGTACCCGAGGGAAAGGGCAGGTGGATGAGCTATTCCGTGGGGCAGGTCGCCGCGTTCGCCGGAGTGACCGTGCGCCGGCCTCACGGAGGAGCGGCTGGCGGGCGCGCTGGAGCGCGTGGTGCGGCAGCAGTCGTACGCCCGAGCCGCCTCGGTCGCCGCGCGGCACATGGCGACCGAGGACGGGGTGGGCGCGGTGCTGAAGGCCCTGGGCTGATCAGCGGGCCGCCGGACTCGTCCAGCCGGACTCCACATGGCCCAGCCGGACCCGCTGGGGATGGTCGCCGACGGGGACGGACACCTGCTTGCGCCCGGTGGCGAAGTCGATGGCGGTGACCTGGTCGGTGC